>JAUNBH010000070.1 GCA_030527165.1 Clostridia bacterium | reverse complement strand
AGCATAGCGACCAACGCCACCGGAGTGGTGCAGTTGAATTTACAATCCGCCGCAAACTCGCACTTAGTGCGAGGAGCTACTCGTCCGTGGGCTCGTCCGGATTGTCGTGATACGGGCGGACAGTATCCACGCCGGCGCTGGAATCCCTTTGAAACACGACCAACGCCGTATCGAGCACGAGCTTGATGTCGAGCGCAAAGGAGTAGTGTTTGATGTACATGAGGTCGAGCATAAGCTTGTCCCTTGGGTTGGTAGAATACCGACCAAGCGTCTGCGCATAGCCGGTTATGCCGCATTTTACGGAAAGGCGCTGCTCAAACTCCGGCAATTCCTCCTCGATGCGCTCATAGAAGTGTGGCCTCTCGGGGCGCGGGCCCACAATAGACATATCGCCTATGAGCACATTTAAGAGTTGTGGGAGCTCATCAATGCGCGTGGCTCGGAGAAACTTGCCTATCTTAGTGATGCGCGGGTCGTTCTTCTCGGCTAGCTTTGGCCCGTTCAGGGTCTCAGCGTTGGGTATCATAGTTCTCAGCTTGATGACATTGAAGCTTTTCCGGCCGCGCGTGTAGCGTTCCTGCAGGTAGAATGGATTGTGACCGTCGCTGATGAACACGGCGGCGGCGCATACGAGTATGATGGGCAGTGCGACCGCGAGACCCGCCAGCGCAACAATGAGGTCGAATGTGCGCTTTATGAGGCGCTGACTGCGCGTAAGGCCGTAGCTGTGAACGAGCAGCAACAGCAAGTCGTCGCACTGTTCAGTCTGTGCTTTTGTCATCATTATGTCGGTGTAATCCGGCCGCATGAGCACGCTCTTGTTGGTCGAGGCGCAGAGAGAGAGCACCCGCTGCTTGTCCTCGATGACCAACGTGCCCATAAGCACCGCCGGATACTTGGCGATTATGCTTTCCAGCTGCCTGTCTTTTGGAGACGCTATCTCGACCACCTGGTACCTGCGGCTGAAGTGGTTGACTACGTTTTTGATCCAATACTCAGTGTTCATGTCCGTTATGAACACGGTCTTCACTGGAGGGCACTTGCTGAAGTAAATGGACTGCGCCGTATGCAGCCAGAGCGGCGAAACGAGAATCATGATTATGGTGTGCACGAGCATCAACTTCTTGCTTACCGCGCGCCCAATGATGAAGTAGGGCATGGCAAGTGTCGCGACTCCGGCAATGAGTATCGAAATCACCGCCGAGTATATGAGCATATGGAGCCGCTTGCCTCCGAAGTTAAAGCAATCGAGCATGAACACGGACACGAGAAGCACCGTGGTATACACCAAATAAGTGGTGACGAATTGGAAGTATATGGATTCGCCGCCAAACACAGTGGCTATTATGCTGGACGCGTACATGGCAGCGGCAGTAATAATGAGCAGCAGCAAGACTGCAGTCCAGCGCGAAAGCGCCTCGCCCAGAGGATGGGAGCTTGAAGGTTGAATCATCGTACGCCTTTCCGCGCGCCGCCGGGTAGAGGCCGGCGATAATCAAGTCAGACTGCGGTATTTGCGCGCTTTCCTCAAGACATAATTATACATGAAGCGTAGCGTTTTGCCAATGGGGAAGCCGAGGTAGCGCCTGTACACATCATATGTGGCGCGACAGGAGCGGAGCTTGTTGCCGGATTTTGAGCCGCGCATGAACCTGTATTTGGTGAGCGGCTCGTCGATTCCGAGTATTGAGCCGCAGTCCTCTATGCACGCGAGCCAGCAGACGTAGTCCTCGTGGAAGAACGAGCTGTCGAACGGATGGCGCAGCAGCAGCTCGCGGCGCGCCATAACGGTAGAGCAGCCGACCGTGTTTTCAACTATGAGTTCCGCGGGCAGTATGGTCTGAGCGACATGAGATATGGCTTCCAGCGGCTCGAATCGTTCGTCGACTAGCTCGTAAGCGGTACATGAGAACTCAGCACCGGCGCGCTGCATAGCCGCGAGCTGTATTTCGAGTTTTTGCGGGAGGAACGCGTCGTCACTGTCCAAAAAGGCGACGTACTCGCCCCGCGCGAGAGCGACGCCGCGGTTGCGCGCGCCCGCCGCATTGCCGCGCGAAGAGCTGCGCACGGCACTAAAGCGCGCATCGCGCTGCGCATACTCCTGTGCGATAGAGAATGTCGCATCGCTTGAGCAGTCGTCCACTACTATGCATTCAAAGTCGCTGTGTGTCTGTGCGAGAAGGCTGTCCAATGCACAGGGCAGGAACGCCGCCGCATTGTAGGCGGGAATCACCACGCTGCACTTTGGACGCTGTTTAGAGATATGCGGGTCGGCGTTGTACATAAATCTACGCGCCGGAGTTCTCGTCCATGACGGCGTAGCCGAACATGAAATCCTGCAGGGCCTCCCTGTTGACTTCAAAATCGACGACTATGACGTCCATATTGTTGACGGTTTGATATTGCCATGTTCCGTCAATGGGTATGCGCGCCTGTACGAAATCGTATTCGAGGAATGCTGGCAGTTTTGACATCATGCTCAGCAGGTCCGGCTTGCTTATATCGGTGGTAATCAGCGGCAGTATCTGATTGGCAATATCCAGCAGCTTGGTCACGCCGGCGGCCTTTGCCTTGATGAACAGCTGCTCCAATACTTCCCGTTGACGCGAGGTGCGTGCGAACTCCGAATCCGCCTTGCGGATTCTCGCGTAGCCCAGCGCCTGTTTGCCGTTGAGATTCTGCAGGCCGTAGTCAGCGAGCACGCCGTCGTCTACCGGCGTGAAGCCGAGTTCGAGGTTGAGATCGCGCACGTTCTTGTTGAGGAACGAAAGCTCGCGTTCCGTAACATTAATGGTCACGCCGCCTACCGAGTCGATGATCTGTATAAACGAAGTAAAATCGACCTTGACGTGCCAGTCGATGTCTACGTCATAATAGTTCTTGAGCGTCTGCTTTAGAAGGGTAGCTCCGCCGAAGCTGTATGCTGCGTTAAGGCGGTTGCTTCCGTGCCCGGGAATTCCTACATATGTGTCGCGCATGAATGAAGTCACAACTATGCGCTTTGTCGACGGGTTTATGGTGACGAGTATCATGGTGTCGGAGCGGCCGGTTTCGTTTGCCTTGCGCGCGTCTGTGCCTATGAGCAGTATGTTGTAAATCTCATCTTCGTGCGCTGGAACGTCATCGGATTGCCCGTTTGTCGTGGCAGGCGCTTCGAGAGTGACGTGCGGCACTATATCCAGCATGTCGTAGTACTTGTCGAACATCGCAAGAAACACGGCGGTGAGGGCGATGAGCACTGTGAGAATGCTTGACAGGAATATGATGAAAACCTTCAAACCGCGCTTTGACGACCCGCGCGGTGGGGCGGTTTCGCCATGGCCGCCAAAATCCTGTTCATTGAAAATGTTGGGTTCGCGCTTTGTGCCGGGCATTGCTTTCATCCTCTCGCTTTGGTGTAGTCAACGGCAGAACTCATTTTGCACCAACTAATGGTACTACATTATTGTCTGAAGTTCAATAGAATATTGAGATTTGTCTAATAGCGCCGTGTAGGATTACAATACATATTGGACAAAGGAAGGGGGCAAGAAGAAAAAGGATG
>JAUNBH010000023.1 GCA_030527165.1 Clostridia bacterium | reverse complement strand
TACGAGGACAACGAGAACTACGTCATGAGCGTGTACATCTACGGTTCGCCGCTGCCCGATGGCGTGACGTATGAGATAGAGGGCATTACGGAGGAAGTGATACAGCCTCCGGAAACGCAGATAATCGAGGTCTCCACTTGGCCAGAGGGGTATGAGGAGGTATTTGTCACCGCTCGCGAGGGTTACAGGGCGTCCGCATACCGCTATAAGCTAATAGACGGTGAGACAGTCGAAACGGAGCTGCTCTACACTGACGTGTACAACCCGGTCAGGGGGCAGGTCAAGGTCGGAACCGGCGACCCGCGCTTGCCGCGCCCCAGCGGCGATTGACGGCGCAGCCGCCGTGCGCCCACAGCGCGAAACGGCCGCGGATATGAGCGACATTGCATTGTCAAGGCGCGGCGTGACTGCGGTCACGCCGCTTTTATTATGCCCTGCGCCGCACGGCGTGTGCAGCGGCAACGGCATCAGAGTTTTAACCGCCGCGCGCTTTCAAATGGCCCGACCGCATTCGTCGTGCACAACGAGCCTCAGTGATAGCCCGTTTCATACCGTCCGCTTTTTACTCCTGCGGTTGCCCGCCGTCCCGCCATGCTGTATAATTGTCGCAAATCGCTCTGGAGGCTTCTGCTATGAAGAGGGTACTCGGCTGTATAAGACGCGCTGACGAGCGCTTTGGTATGATACGAGATGGCGACCGCATCTGCGTGGGCGTATCCGGCGGCAAGGACAGCATGCTCCTCTTGTACGGGCTTAAGCTCTATCAGAACTTCGCAAAGCACAGCTTCGAGGTGCGCGGCATAATGCTCGACCTCGGGCTTGTCGAACAGGACGTCCGCCCCGTCGAGGAGTTCGCGGAGCGGATAGGCGTACCGTTCGAAATCATCAAGACCGACATAGGCGACGTGGTGTTCAATGTGCGCAAGGAATCACATCCGTGCGCATTGTGCGCCAAGCTGCGCCGCGGCGCGCTGAACTCCGCGGCGGTGGAGCGCGGGTGCAATCTCGTGGCGCTCGGTCACAACCGCGAGGACGTGCTCGAAACGTTCTTCATGAGCATGCTGTACGAGAGCCGCCTCAATACGTTCGGGCCCGTGACGTACCTCGGGCGCAAAGACGTCACCATAATCCGACCGCTCGTGTTCCTCCCCGAGAAATATGCGCTGGGCGTGGCGCGCAAGCTCGAAGTGCCCATAATGAAGCCTCACTGCCCCGTCGCCGGCCATACCACCCGCGAGGAGATGAAGGAAGTGCTTCGCTACTTCACTACGATAATGCCCGACGCGCCCAACAGAATCATGAACGCCATCTCCGGCACAGAAAAGTACAACCTCTGGCACAATCTCAGGCTTCCGCCGCGTGACATGCCGCTTTCATCCGCGCGTTCCGATGACAGCCTGCCCTCTACATAAGCCTGTTTCCGCTCACTTGTCGTTCAAAAGCTCAAATATATTATTCACACGTTAATTTCTTTGTTTACATCTCGTTCACAATTTGATAATATATTTTGCAAGGGATACACCCTATATAACAATAGGAGGCTAATGCATGAAACTCAACAAGAACAAACGGCTGGTTATTCTGGTCATGCTCGTCGTTGCGGTCGCACTCGTGTGCGGAAGCGCCTTGGCTGCCGAAGACGCGGCCCTGCTCAGCGCAGAAGAATCAAGCTTCACATTCGCTGGCACCTGGTGGGCGGCTGTTCCCCCGGTAGTTGCCATTGCGCTCGCCTTGATAACCAAGGAAGTATACCTCTCGCTCTTCCTCGGCATTTCAGTGGGCGCGCTGTTCCTTGCCATCGGCTCTGGTAATGTGCTCGAAGTGCTCGCCAACACGATGACCGGAATCTTCAGCGGCGAGTCGGGCATGATAGGCTCCCTCACCGATGGCGCGAATGTGGGTATACTGATTTTCCTCGTCGGCCTCGGCATAGTCGGCTCGCTCATATACAAGGCGGGCGGCTCCGCTGCGTACGGCAAGTGGGCGGAAACGCACATCAAGACCAAGAAGGGCGCTCAGGCGGCTACATTCGGTCTTGGAGTACTCATATTCGTCGACGACTATTTCAACTGCCTCACGGTGGGAAGCGTAATGCGCCCCGTCACAGACCAGCACAAGATCTCGCGTGCAAAGCTCGCGTACCTGGTCGACTCTACGGCGGCTCCGGTTTGCATAATCGCTCCTATCTCCTCCTGGGCGGCGGCAGTCGCGGGTTCGATGCTCGACGCGGGCATCGACACGGCGGGCTACAATCCGTTTAGCCTGTTCATTCACTCCATACCTTTCAACTTCTACGCCCTCTTGACGCTGACTTTCGTCGTCTGCATGATATGTATGGACTTCGACTTCGGCCTCATGAAGAAATTCGAGAAGAACGCCCAGAACGGCGACGTTCACACCTCAGGCGGCGAGGAATTTGAGAACGCAAATGATGTGAAGTTCAATTCCAAGGGCAAGGTCATAGACCTCGTGCTGCCCGTCATAGTGCTCATCGTGCTCTGCGTGCTGGGTCTGATTTTCACCGGCGTTTCGACGGTCACGGCCGGCAATGGCTGGGTCTACTCGGCGGAGGAGTTCGCCACTGCAGGATTCGGCGACAAGCTCGTCATGGCGTTCGCGGAGTGCAATGCATCCGTTGGCCTCGTATACGGCGTGTTTGTATCGCTCGTGTTTATGCTCGTATACTTCCTCGCGCGCAAGGTGCTCTCGCTTAAGGAGTACGCCGACTGCATCGTAAGCGGCTTCCGCGCCATGGTTCCGTCCATACTCATATTGACATTCGCCTGGACGCTCAGCGGTGTGACCGGTGCGCTCGGTCTTGCGGAGGTCGTCGCCACCGCGATCGACAGCGCCGCCACCAACATCGCGGCATTCCTCCCCTTCGTCATATGCCTTGTCGCCATGGGTCTCTCGTTTGCAACGGGAACTTCATGGGGCACGTTCGGCATACTGCTGCCCATTGTGCTGTCGGTATTCAGGCTGGGCGCGGGCAACGACGCCCTCGCATTCGTCGGCATAGCGGCATGTCTCTCCGGCGCAGTGTTCGGCGACCACGTCTCGCCCATATCGGATACGACCATCATGTCCTCCGCGGGCGCTCAGAGCAACCACATCAACCACGTTCGCACTCAGGCGCCGTATGCCATTATCTGTGCGGCGTGCGCGTGTGTGTTCTTCATCATCGCCGGTCTGTTCCCCGTATGGTACGTCATTACTCCCGTGTCTATACTGGTCATGATTGGACTGTGCTTCCTGCTCAAGCACCTCTCTGCGAAGAAGGATGCTAAGGTCGAACCCGCGGCATAAGCCTCGCTAACGGCGCGGCTTGGAGTCGTAACGCTTGTCAGTGGCAGACACGACCGTTTGCCACTGACTTTTGCTGATAACCGGCACATTTCATTCCGCGGCATGCGGGCCTGCGGCGAGGAGATTAGCGCGATGAAACCCATTGATATTCAGACGTGGAGCAGGCGGGAGCTGTACGAGCACTTTTCAACGCTCGACCACCCCTTCTACTCGGTCACCGTACCGCTCGATGTTACAAATGCGCTGGCTGCCGCACATAGAGAAAAGCTGTCGTTCTATCACACCATGGTATGGCTGTGTACGCGGGCAATGCTCTCGGTGCCCGCCTTCAACTTGCGCATAATCGACGGCAGGGTGTACGAGTTGGACAGCGTGAAGCCGAGTTTCACGGCGCCTGCGGCGGAGGGGAACTTCATGTTCGTCACTCTTCCGTGGAACAGTGACCTGCGGGCGTTCTGTGCCGGCGCCCAAGCGGCGAGCGCGGCGCAGACGAGCTTGTTCGGCCCGTACGCCGACGCATGCGACACCGTGTTCTTCTCGTGCTTGCCGTGGTTCGACTTCACTGCAATGACCAATGCGCGCCGCATAGACAGCTCGGACGCGATTCCGCGGCTTGCATGGGGCAAGTACGCGAGCGAAGGCCGGCGCACACTGCTGCATCTCTCCATCGAAGTCAATCACCGCACCGTGGATGGCCGTCATATAGGGCAGTTTATCGCGGCGGTAGAGCGCGGCATTGCATCGCTCGATGACGTGCTGCAGTAGATTCGGACATAAAACCGCCCTGCCGACGGAAACTGTCCGGAGGCAGGGCGGTTTCATTGCGCCTCGCGTCAGTCCAAGGATATTTCGTTTATGTCCGACTCGTCTTCAACATGCGAGTTATTGCCAACCAGTCCCACCAGCATATACCGGTCGTTTATCTGGTCGCGGTAGTACTTCTTTATCAGTCTGAAGCCCTCTATACAGCCCGTTGAGGCGACGTGGGTGCGCGGCCCCGTGCAGGGATGCAGCGAATCGCCTATCATTATCGCACCCTCATTGACGTATGAAATGGGCAGATCCTGCTCTATCATCCCCTTTACTTGGCTCTCCAGCTCGTCGAGGTCGAGCTCGGGCGGCTCCGCGTCAAACGACAGCACGAAGCCATGCTTGACGTCGCCATGGCGGCACCGCTGGAGCAACTGCTTGCCCATGAAGAACTCGCACAGGTCCTCCGCGCTGTGAGCCATGCGCCTGTACGCCACGGACTTTGCCACTATGTTGTACACCTCCTGCGGGTGCGGCCCGAATACAGTTGGGCGGGTGATTATTATTTCCTCGCCTATGCCTATGAGCAGATTGGCGTTGACGTTCATGTGGGGGTACAGCATGTCAAAGTGCTCCACTATCACCCGCTTGCCCTTCTGCACAGCGCGCAGTATCGCGCCCGCAAGCTCGTGCATCTGCGTGAACGCCAATTCAAACCGCATATCCACATGATATGTGTGCGCCGTGAAAAAGCCCTCGTCATCATCTTGGTCGAGTATGGGCAGCGGCCTTATATTTACGCCGTTGTCGTCGTTTGTCAACTCGAGCCCCGGAAACATGCCCTTGATTATCATGCTCTTGCCGGAACCCGACTCGCCTATAATGCCTATCAGCTTATCGTAGGGACTGAGGTACATCTGCGCAATCTGTATCCCGAGGTCGTATATCCTATCGCGCCCTCGAGGCGCAAAGAACACGGTGTAATAGTGGCTGTTCTGCATTCTGCCTGAAAAGGACATCCTTGACCCTCCTCGCGTTTTAATGCATTATATAACACCTCGTGAATATTTCAAAGCGCGGCTTTTGACTTGTAACATTACCCACACGGGTATATAATCAAAGCGATGGCGCTCTGCGCCTCATCCATAACCGCCATTGCTGCAAGGAGAACAATATGATTCGCTCGCTCCTGTTTTTGCCGGGCAATACGCCCAACATCATAATTAACGGCGACGCGCTGGGCGCTGACGCGGTTATACTCGACCTTGAGGACGCCGTAGCTCCCGATCAAAAGGATGCGGCGCGGTTCCTGGTTAGAAACGCGCTGGATGGCCTGGGCTTTTCCGGCTGTTGCGTAGTCGTCAGGATCAACGCCACGGACACCGAGTTTTGGCGCGACGACATCGCCGCCGTCATTCCGGCGCGCCCCGACTACATAATGCCTGCCAAGGTCAGTTCTGCCGCCATGGTGAGAGAGATATCAGACGCTATCGCGGAAGCGGAGCGCGGCTGCGGAATTACGGAAGGCTCGGTAAAGCTGATGCCGCTCATAGAGTCGGCGCTGGGCGTGGAAAATGCTTATGAAATAGCCTCCGCAGCTCAGCGCGTAGCGGCCCTCCTGCTCGGCGGAGAGGATTTGACAGCCGACCTGCGCTGCAAGCGCACAAAGGAGGGCAACGAGATAGAGTATGCGCGCTGCAGGCTCGTCTGCGCGGCGCGGGCTGCGGGCATTGATGTGTTCGACACGCCGTTTACGGACGTTCACGACGACGTGGGCGCAGAGGCGGACGCAGAGTACGCAAGAGCGCTCGGCTTCTCGGGCAAAGCCGCCATATCTCCACGCCATGTGCGCGCCATCAACGGCGTTTTCAGCCCCACGCGGCAGGAAATAGAGCACGCGACGCTCGTGCTCGAGGCAATAGAGTCCGCAAAGGCGCTCGGGCGCGGCGCGGTATCGCTGAACGGTAAAATGATAGACAAACCCATTGCAGAGCGCGCGAAACAGACCCTGGAAGCCGCAAGGCAACTGGGCATCAGCATATAAGGAGCGGCTACACAATGTCCAAACTCACTCACAGTATACGCGACGCCATACTCAACAGCGGCCTGAGCGATTCCATGAGCATATCCTTCCACCATCATCTCAGAAACGGTGATCGCGTGCTCAACATGGTCATGGATGAAATAGCGGCGCTCGGCATACGCGACCTCACCGTCAACGCCAGTTCTCTCTTTGACGTGCACGCGCCGCTGAAGGAGCACATACTCAACGGCGTCGTTACGACGCTCCAGACCGATTACATGTCCCGCGAGCTCGGGCAGTTCATATCTCAGGGCAACATGCGCACCCCCGTGCAATTTCGCACGCACGGCGGCAGGGCGGCGGATATAGAGTCCGGCGCTACGCCCATTGACGTGGCGTTCATAGCGGCGCCTGCGAGCGACTGCATGGGCAACTGCACCGGTAAGTTCGGACGCTCTGCCTGCGGCTCTCTCGGCTATGCCATCGTGGACGCGCAGAGCGCCCGTCACGTCGTGATAATCACCGACGAGCTCGCCCGCTATCCCCTATGCGACCCCTCTATATCTGAAACCTGCGTGGATCAGGTGGTCGCTGTTGACTCCATAGGCGACCCCGCCGGCATAGTATCCGGCACGACGAAGATAACCCGCGACCCGGTAGGGCTGGCAATGGCTCTCGACGCGGTAGAGGTCATCAAGGCATCGGGATTGTTGAAAGACGGGTTCTCGTTTCAAACCGGCGCGGGCGGCGCTTCCCTCGCCGCTGCAAGCTACCTCAGAAGCGCAATGCTTAAGGATGGAATTCACGGCAGCTTCGGGCTCGGCGGCATTACCGGATTCTTGGTCGATATGCTCAACGACGGCTGCTTCGAGTCGCTGCTGGACGTGCAGTGCTTCGACCTCAAGGCGGTCGAGTCCATACGCTCCAACCCCAAGCACCAGGAGATATCCGCCGCGCGCTACGCATCACCAAGGGCAAAGAGCTCCGCTGTGTCCAGCCTGGACGTGGTGATACTGGGCGCCACGCAGATAGACTGCGATTTTAACGTCAACGTGCACACTGATTCTACCGGCTGCATTATAGGCGGTTCTGGCGGACACAGCGATACCGCGGCCGGAGCGAAGCTCGCCATGATTATCGCGCCGCTCTCCCGCGCCCGTCTCCCCATCGTGACGGACGAGGTGCTGTGCAAGTCCACTCCGGGGAGCACGATAGACGTGCTCGTCACGCAGAAAGGCATAGCGGTCAACCCCGCTAATGCGGAATTGAAGCGCCGCCTTATAGATGCCGGACTCCATTGCGTTGACATACGCGAGCTAAAGGCTATGGCAGAGAAGCTGTCCGGCGTGCCCGAAAGGCCTGTGTTGGGCGATAAGCCGGTCGCGAGCGTCATCTCCCGCGACGGCTCGCTGCTGGACACCATTTACAACACCGTCGAAGTCGCACAGAGGTGAACATGAGGACAGTTGATTCGGCGCTGGTGCGCGACACCGTTAAACGCCTCTGTATCGAGGCGAACTGCATTCTTCCGTGCGATGTGCGCGAGAAGCTCGAAGAAGCGCGCTCAAGCGAGCGTTGGGACTCCGCGCGACGCATATTGGACAGACTCGTGGAGAACTATCAAATAGCCGAGGCGACCACGTCGCCCATGTGCCAGGACACCGGAGTGGCGTGCGTGTTCGTGGAACTCGGGCAGGAAGTCCATATCGCAGGGAACCTGACCGAGGCCATAAACGAAGGCGTCCGCCTGGGCTATAACGAGGGCTATTTGCGCAAATCCGTCGTGGGCGACCCGCTGCGCAGGGAGAATACCCGCGACAACACGCCCGCCATGATATATTACGACGTGGTTGAAGGCGATGGGCTGCGCATAACCGTCGCGCCGAAGGGGTTTGGCAGCGAGAATATGAGCCGCATAGCCATGCTCAAGCCCTCCGACGGCATCGAGGGCGTAATGGATTTTGTGGTCGATGCGGTAAACAAGGCGGGCCCCAACCCGTGCCCCCCGGTGATAGTGGGCGTGGGCATAGGCGGCACGTTTGATAAGTGTGCGCTGCTCGCGAAGCGCGCGCTGCTGCGGGACGCCAACACCCGCCACTGCGATCCCTTTTACGCCGATATGGAACGCCGCCTGCTGGAGCGCATAAACGCGCTTGGAATAGGCCCCCAGGGGTTTGGCGGGCGTACTACCGCGCTGGCTGTAAACATTGAAACCATGGCAACGCACATAGCCGGACTGCCGGTAGCCGTAAACCTCAACTGCCACGTCACACGCCATATGAGCGCGGAGCTTTAGCCGTACGGAGGTATATATGGACATCAGAATAAATACACCGCTTACCAGGGAGGCCGCGCGCGCGCTGAACGCCGGCGACAGCGTGCTCATATCCGGCGAGATATACACCGCGAGGGACGCCGCCCACAAGAAGCTCACGGAGCTTGCGGCGCAGGGCAAGCCGCTGCCGTTTGACATAGAGAACGCCATAATCTATTACGTCGGCCCTACTCCCGCAAAGCCCGGCCAACACATTGGCTCTGCCGGACCCACCACGAGCTACCGCATGGACGCATATTCCCCCGCGCTCATAGCCCTCGGCCAGACCGGTATGATAGGCAAGGGTATGCGCGGCCCCGAAGTGGTCGAGGCCATGAAGGCGCACTCGGCGGTCTATTTTGCCGCGATAGGCGGCGCAGGAGCGCTGCTCTCGCGATGCATAGTCGATTCCCGGCTCGTCGCGTACGAGGAGCTCGGCGCAGAAGCCGTGCGGAAGCTCACCGTCATAGACTTCCCCGCCATAGTCGCGATAGACAGCAGGGGCAACAACCTGTACGACGATGGCCGGCGCGACTACTTAAGCCACATCGAAACTCGTAGCGAATAACGCCCGACAGCCAGACCGGCACACATGACAACCAGCCGAGGCGTGTGAGCGCAGCCAACCGGCCGCGTCGCGCAATCGGCTTTTATTGTGCGCACAGCTCGCTTGACCGAATCACCCGCGAAAGCCAGGCCGCATGAGCCCGCATTGCGGCAGTATATACTTTCACGTCAAACACCGCCGCGCATTGACAAATGATATGGCTGCAAGTAAGATAATGGCGTAAAACAAAAAGCGGTTGCCAGCGCCGCATTATGAGGTGCAGAATGAACAACAGGACTTTGGTCATCGGCGTCATCGGCGCGGACGTTCACGCCGTGGGCAACAAAATCCTCTATCACGCGTTCACCGACGCCGGATTTGAGGTCATAAACCTCGGCGTGATGGTGTCGCAGGAGGAGTTCATAGCCGCCGCCATAGAATCGGACGCCGCAGCTATCGTCATATCCTCGCTCTATGGACAGGGCGAGCTGGATTGCCGCGGCCTGCGCGAAAAGTGCGACGAGGCCGGCCTCAACGGCATACTACTCTATATAGGCGGCAATATCGTGATCGGCAAGCAGCCGTTTGACATTGTGGAACAGCGCTTCAGAGCCATGGGCTTTGACAGGGCGTTTCCCCCCGGCACATCGCCTGAAGACGGCATAGCCATGCTGAAGCAAGACCTGCACATTACCGACTGACGAGGCGCACCATGAAGCCCGTTCTGCTCATCGACTTTGGAAGCACATACACTAAGGTCACCGCGGTCGACGTCGACGCGCCGCGTCTTTTGGGCGTCGCTTCCGCATACACAACCGTGGAGACCGACATCAACGACGGGCTCTCGGAAGCGCTCCGCAGGCTGGAAGCCGCCGTAGGCAAGCTGGAGTTTTCCGAGCGCTACGCCGCTTCAAGCGCGGCCGGCGGGCTTAGGATGATGGCGAGCGGACTGGTGCCCGAGCTGACTGCCGAAGCCGCACGGCTCGCAAGCCTCGGCGCGGGCGCAAAGGTCGTGAAGACGTACGCGTTTGAACTGACAGAGGACGATGTGCGTGAGATAGTCGCTGAAAACCCCGACATATTCCTCCTCGTGGGCGGCACCGACGGCGGCAACAAACAGTGCATCATCAATAACGCGCGCATGCTTGCCGCGGCCGGCGGCTCCTTTCCCATTATCATCGCGGGAAACAGAAACGCCGCGCGCGAATGCGAGCGCATACTCGCAGGGCGCGATACACACATATGCGAGAACGTGCTGCCCAAGTTCGGAGTGCTCAACATTGCTCCGACGCAACAGCAGATACGCGACACATTTCTCAAAAACATAATCCGCGCCAAGGGACTGAGCAGGGCGTCTGAGCTGGTGTCGGGCATACTCATGCCCACGCCGTCCGCGGTTATACGGGCGGTCGAACTGCTCGCCAACGGTACCTACACCGAAGCCGGCATAGGCGAGTTGCTCGCGGTGGACGTCGGCGGCGCCACTACCGACGTGTACTCAGCCGCACATGGCAACCCACGCCGCCCCAACACCGTCATACGCGGACTTGCAGAGCCGTTCATCAAGCGCACGGTGGAAGGCGACATAGGCATGAGATACAGCGTAAAAGGCATAGTCGACGCTGCCGGAATAGATGAGGTGGCGCGCAGGTCCGGGCTGACCGTCGAGCGCGCGCAGGAACTCGTCTCTTACCTCTCTGAGCATACCGACGCGCTGCCCTCCGACGACGAATTGGAGCGGCTCGACGAAGCGCTTGCCGGGCTCGCCGTAAAAACCGCGGTGGCAAGACACGCGGGGAGAATAGAGGAAACCTACACCATGTTCGGGCTGTCCTTCGTACAGAGCGGCAAAGACCTCACCGGGGTCACGAATTTGGTTGTCACCGGCGGCTCCCTCGTTCACACGCGGCACACCGCGCGCATAGCCGCCTGCGCACTCTACGACGCCCAGGAGCCCGATTCGCTCCGACCGGAGCACGCTAAAATCCTGGTAGACAGGAAATACATAATATCCGCAATGGGTCTGCTCTCCGGCTGCTATCCGGATGCAGCCCTAACAATTATGAAAGAGGAGCTTGAGCAAGATGGAATTGGCGAATAAGCGTATTCCGGATAGTGATTTCTATGCAATACGCGATGAAGTGCTGACGCAGTGGCCTACGGGCAAGGAGGTCGATTTGGAGGCGGCAATAGAATTCCACAGAGCGCTGCCCGCCCACAAGGTGTTCTCCAAAAAGCTCGAAGAGGCAAAAGCCGGCGGCAGGACTCTCATACAGCCGCGCGCGGGCGTGGCGCTCATACGCGACCAAATAGAGCTGCTGACCTATCTGCAGGACAAGGGCGAGGCGGATCTGTTGCCCACCACCATTGACAGCTATACGCGCCAGAACCGCTATGCAGAGGCTGAAAACGGCATACGCGAGTCGTTTAGGGAGCGCCGCTCAATGCTCAACGGCTTCCCCGCCGTCAATCACGGCGTTTCGGGCTGCCGCATGCTCATCAACACGCTCGACACGCCTATACAGGTGCGCCACGGAACCCCCGACGCCAGACTGCTCACGGAAATAGCCTACGCCGGCGGCTTCACGAGTTACGAGGGCGGCGGCATATCCTACAACCTCCCATATGCCAAGAGCGTCCCTATGGAGAAGACCATACGCGACTGGCAGTACGTCGACCGCTTGACGGGCATATACGAGGAAGCGGGAGTATCCATAAACAGAGAGCCTTACGGCCCGCTGACCGGTACGCTCGTGCCACCGTGCATATCACACGCAGTAGCCATAATTGAGGCGCTGCTCGCGGCGGAGCAGGGCGTGCGCAGCATTACCGTAGGCTATGGCCAGTGCGGGAATCTCGCACAGGATGTAGCGGCAATAAAGACGCTCGAAGAGCTTACGGATGAGTACCTTAGAAAGAGCGGCTACAGCGACGTGGTCGTCACTACCGTGTTTCACCAGTGGATGGGCGGTTTCCCGCAGGACGAGGCAAAGGCGTTTGGCGTAATATCCTGGGGCAGCGCCACGGCCGCGCTCTCCAAGGCGACTAAGGTGATCGTCAAGACTCCGCACGAAGCGGCGGGCGTACCCACTATGGAAGCCAACGCACAGGGACTGCGCTGCACAAAGCAGCTCATCACCATGCTCGGCGACCAGGAGTGTACATCGTCCAACCTCGGCGAGGAGATGGAGATGATTCGCAGGGAGACCCGCGCGCTTGTGGACAAGTGCTTTGAGTTTGGAAACGGTGATATAGCACTGGGCGTGGTTAGGGGCGTTCAGGCGGGCGTCATAGACATACCGTTTGCGCCCTCGCGCTATAACGCCGGCAAGATGCTCCCCGCACGCGACAACAACGGCGCTATCCGCATACTCGAACCGGGAAATATGCCCCTGCCCAAGGACGTTATGGACTTCCACCGCGCTATGATAAATGAGCGCGCCCGCGTTGAGAAGCGCAAGGCTTCTTTCCAGATGGTGATAGACGACGTGTACGCCATAAGCAAGGGCAGGCTGGTTGGCCGTCCCCAGAACATGAGATAGGAGTGCAGAATGAAGATTATTGACGTCATATGCTCAGGTGGGCGCACGGGATTCTACTTTGACGACCAGCGCGCCATTAAGTCAGGTGCGGTTGCCGACGGCAATGCGTACTTCGGCGACCCCAAGACGCCCGGTTTCACCGCCGTTCGCCAGGCGGGAGAGTCCATCTCCGTCATGCTCCTGCTCGAAGACGGACAGATAGCCCACGGGGATTGCGCCGCCGTCCAGTACAGCGGCGCGGGCGGACGCGACCCGCTGTTCCTCGCATCGGAGTTCATACCCGTCATACTCGGGCACATAAAGCCCATACTCGTCGGGCGCGAGGCGGCCAGCTTCAGACAGCTTTCTGAGCTCGTCGAGTCTATACAAGTCGACGGGAAGCGGCTGCACACTGCCATACGCTACGGCGTTACGCAGGCCATTCTCGACGCCGTCGCCAAGTCCTCGCACCGACTCATGTGCGAGGTTGTCGCGGACGAGTACGGCTGTACCGTCACAGACCGCCCAATAGACATATTTACCCAATCCGGTGATGACCGCTACAAAAACGCCGACAAGATGATAATAAAGGGTGCGCAGGTGCTCCCCCATGCGCTGATCAACAACGTAAAGACTAAGCTCGGCGAGCACGGGGAGCTGTTGGAAGAATACGTCTGTTGGCTGCGCGACAGGATTATCGCACTGCGCTCTGACGAATCCTACTCCCCCATACTGCACATCGACGTGTATGGAACCATAGGCACGGCTTTCGGCGACGACAACTACGGTGCCATGGCAGACTACATCGCTCGGCTCGAAGCAGCCGCGAAGCCATTCCACCTGCGCATAGAGGGCCCGATGGACGTTGAGGACAGAGAGAAGCAAATGCTCGCGCTGAAAGCGCTTACGCTTGAGCTCGACAACCGCGGCATAGATGTTGAGCTCGTAGCGGACGAGTGGTGCAACACGCTCGAGGACATCAAGTACTTCGCCGACAACAGGGCTGGCCACATGATACAGATAAAGACCCCCGATCTCGGCGGCATAAACAACACCGTGGAGGCCGTGCTCTACTGCAAGGAGCGCGGTATAGGCGCATACCAGGGCGGCACCTGCAATGAGACCGACCGCTCCGCGCAGGTATGTATTCACTGCGCAATGGCGACGCAGCCGGTTCAGATTCTCGCCAAGCCCGGCATGGGCGTAGACGAGGGCTACATGATAGTGTACAACGAGATGCGGCGCATAATCGCGCTGCGGCAGGCGCTGAGAGCGCAATGAGCGCCTGACCGCATAGGTACGAGGACGCTGCGACTCCGCCGGCAACGCGCCGCAGAGTCGCAGCGTCCTCGTTTTCTGCTGCCTGATATGCATTTACACAGCACCCGCGCTCACCGCCGGTGTGAGCTCGGCCTCGCGCGGACATTCCCGCAGCGCAGCTACTTGCAGAACACCTCGACATAGTTATCGCGGCATTTTTGTATTATCTCACGCGCTATCGGGGCGCTCTGTACGTCGTTTACCACGGTGTCCTTGTTCTCAAGGTTTTTGTACACTGAAAAGAAGTGTCTCATCTCCAGGAAAACGTGCTCCGGCAGCTGGCTTATGTCCGTATATGTGTTGTAGTTGGGGTCGCTGAACGGTATGGCGATTATCTTCTCGTCCAGCTTGCCGCTGTCCAACATGGTTATGACGCCTATCGGATAACAGCGCACAAGGCACATGGGATGTATGCATTCGCTGCACAGCAGCAGCACGTCCAGCGGATCTCCGTCGTCGGCAAAAGTCCTGGGTATGAATCCGTAATTCGCCGGATAATGCGTCGATGTGTACAGTATCCTGTCCAGCATGAGCTTGCCGGTCTCTTTATCGAGCTCGTACTTCGTCTTGGAGCCCTTCTCGATCTCTATCACGGCTACGAAGTCGTCGGGGTTGATCCTCGACGGGCTCACGTCGTGCCATATGTTTGACATAGCTTCCCTCCATTGTGCCATTTTGCAATCGCTATATACTACCACGACCCCGCATAGTTTTCAACACGGGCGCGGCCGAAACGGCGAAGCCGGTTCAGCTTGCGAACGCAAACCAGCGCGCGAAGCGCGCGGCCGCGCCCCAGCCCACGTGGAGAACAACCGGACGACGGACGGACGCTCAGCGCGCTTGCAAGCGAGCAGGCGAGCCGAGCGTGACTTTTTGCGGCAGAGGAGCCGCAACGGAGCGGAGGAGAGGCGTTTTCGTTGCGAAGCAAAAGAAAACCGCCGCGAACTGAGCGTAGTCCGCAGCGACGTGCCCACGTTTGCAAGGGGATAGCGGAGGCAAACGTGACTTTCTGCGGATAATGAGGAGCAAGGGAGCGGGCGGATGGCGCTTTCGTTTGCCGAAGGCATAAAAAGCGTCGGAGCAAAGCGAACTCTGCTCCGACGTGGTGGTAAACTGCCGAAAATGATATCAAGCCATGACCTGCATTGCGCTGAAGGTACTCGCCGCGAAGAAGCGGCAGCGACAGCAAAGCATTGTGCGCGCATTAATAAGCAGTTTAAGCAACGTGCCACACGTTCTCGCAGAAAAGTCACCGCAATAGAATGTTCGCAAGGCTGCACACAGCTTGAGTCCCCTATAGAATTACACTACTCTCAAACCAAGCAGATTAAGGCAAGCGAAGATGTGGGGTTTGAGTCCCCTATAGAATTACACTACTCTCAAACTCTTTGCTTGTTGCGTCGCCACGCAACCAAGTTTGAGTCCCCTATAGAATTACACTACTCTCAAACCCTTTTGCGTCAATGCATACCACAATGTACGTTTGAGTCCCCTATAGAATTACACTACTCTCAAACGCATTATTAGTTCGATAGTTGTCGGCAGCCGTTTGAGTCCCCTATAGAATTACACTACTCTCAAACCTCAAACCTCAAATCAACATTCGAGAATCCCGGAGCACGAATCCGAGAGAGAGCATGTTATCCATAGAAGTACATGCAACTGGTGTATCCATTATGAAACAAAAAACGTGCTGTGTCAACTAAAACTCACAAAGGTCCACGTCTACTGTCAGTCGTTTCTCCATGGGAAGACGGAGGTGCTCGCGACTGTCTATCAAAAGGATTCGATACTCGTGCAGGAGCGCCGTCTGCAAAAACTGCGCCGTTGTTGTGTCATCTATATAGCTTCGCAATCCTACCAATATAAACAGCTTGTCCTGGTCAAATTCACGGACAAGCTCCATATAATCCAGCAGTTTTTCTCCCAAAACAGAGGATCCGTTGTAATGATCGCGCAGTTCAATGCCAATCGCCTTAAGTATCGCGGAAACATGCACTTTAGAAGCGATGATATCGCAGGGAATATCGAATGCCCACTCCTCAACAACGCTCTCCAGCTCCGCAAGAAGGCTTGCTGTGCGTAAATAATGCTCTGCGTCAACAGATATCTGCTCCATCCGGGCAATTATCTTATTTAAGAGCGGTTTTCGGTTGATGTTAAGATCCACAAAGCTGCTGATCATTTCCGCGTACTTCTCTATCGGGACAGGGGTATCATGAACAGACAAGACGCTTTTTGAATCAAGCCCCCGCGTACCCATATAAATGTCGCAAAGCAATTCGGAAAACAACTGCTGGTTTTCTATGACCAATGTGTTTACATAGGGCTTGTTTATCTCAAAAACGCCGCTTATCTCAGGATGTGCAAACTTCATAATATGATCAGCCTCTCATCAGTATCTATAATCTCGCTTTGCGGTTCCCCCACAAGATACTCCATTTTCAAAAACTGCTTTTCTGTTACCGCGAGGAGCTGCACGACTCCGGCGGGCGGCTTGTTCTTTCGTATCACGCCGGCCACCGCCAGCTCTGATGTGGTATTGAGTAGCATTCTGCAGTACACCGATTCCTGCAGCATAAAGAAACCGTTCTTGATCAGCGTACGCCTGAAGCTTCTGTAATTCCGTCTATCCTCCGCGGTCTCCGTTGGGAGGTCAAAAAACACCAGTATTCTCATAAATCTATAACTCATAATTCATCCCGCACGATCTGAAAAAAGCGAAGTTTAGACAGATCCTTGTCATTGAGCGTGTCAAAAACGCTCCTCGTATATATCGTTACAGCGTTAAGCACTGTTTGACTGGTATTGCTTATCATCAACCTACTGTTCAACAGCTCCCACAAAGCATGCTTTTGCACAGAATCAAAAGCATCGATGTCTGCCGCATAAACCAGGCGATCCACCAAGACCCGAAAGGGCTCCATCAGATCGCTGCTGAGGTTGTAGTGATTGAACATGTTGTCATGAAAAATTCCCAGCTGAGTCAGATAACCGCAGGCGGTTATCTCCCTGTTGAAAGCCGAAAGCAAAATGGCATAGCCGTAATTCAATGCGGCATTTATCACAGTCTCCGCGCTTCGAGTAAAGCCCATGCCAAATAGGCCGTTAAAATACACCTTTGCCGCATGGCCTTCCCGATTCGTCTTATCATGCGGCTCGACCTGGCCGACATATTCCCGCAGCAATGCGGCCTCGCGGGCCTTTCCCAGCTCATCCAGGAACTCCGCCTGCTTTCGTATTTTCTCCGCAACGATCTCTGCCCATACCAGGCACTTGAAGTCGTGATTCCAGGACATCTGCGTCTTCACCTTGCGTGCGGAATCGTGAGCTCCATAATAGGGCACCAGCTCCGCCATGGGTGAACGCTTGGCATCGCAGAAAACAACACGTACCTTCTGCGATACCAGCCCTTCCAACAAACAACCGGTGAGGGATACAGCGGGGTTTTCAATGATCAACATGGCTATCTCATCCAGATAGATGCGCCTCACCTCTTCCCCGCGTACCACCATATAGCCCATTTTCAGGTCCAGTTTGCACCGTTTTGTGATGATTACCGTTCGCCAGCTCATATCAGCTCCAGCAGATTCACGCTTCGTCGTTCAAACAGGCCCGAGGGAGAGAGATCGATGATATATGCAGCGCTATAATTCTTTTTCCAGTTGCTCAAAGAGGCGCTCAACGTCGTAGAGCCAGCGTTTTTTGCACCGCCGATGCTGCTCAGATCACAGCCGCCGGAAAGTCTGCTGAACAGGGAGAGCATATTCAACAGGCAAAACACCTGCTCGGGAATGCCCAAACCAGCAAATGTATTTCGACCTCTCTCAAGCGTTTTGATGGGGTTGGCCGGCCGTTTGCTGTACAGAGTAGTCTTGAGCTTCTCGCAGAGGATGTCATACAGTTCCAGATTTTGCCCGCCGGAAATCCGGTCGTATTTTTCGGAGTAAATGAGATTTGGGTTCAGCTTCTTCTTTTCGGCAAAGCGCTCAAGCCTCTTAATATAGACCTCCCATGCATATCCCACGACTAATGGGGATACGGTGGAAAGTATAATGACGCGACCACCACTGGATTTTCCTGCCAACGTCGCCCTGTAGCCATCCAGCTCAAACATCGTGTTGACCTTGAGTATCCTCATGCCAAGTGGCAATTCCAGCTCGTTTATGGGTTTCCCAAGAATATCCTCCGCCTGTTTCTCGATATAGCGCATGGCAAAACCTCTGTCGGCAAGGAATTGCCTGCTATGCAACAGCTCAACAGGCACGAGCATAAGCTCGTATTTTTTCTTGACCATGAATTTTGCGAGGATATAAAAGGCAGCAGTCGGCTTGTTATAGCCGCCGTATTTTTCCGTTGGCAGGCCCTGCTTGCGCTCGATAAGCCCTGGAGCAGCTTTTACAGGCTGCTGATCAAAGAAGCCACCAGTCTTACAGTAGGCGTAGCGGGTCAGATTGACCGCATTTTTGTTTTGTACCGTGTTCCTCACTGCAGCTAGAGAAGCCTGGCCGCTCCATACAGTGTTACCGCCTACATTTACGGTGCGGGTGAACAGGCTCCTTATATTGACGGAATAGCGCTCCCTGTTTTCCAAATACCATTGCTTTGTAAAGCGCTCATGATATACATTGCCCGCTGCGATACTAAGATAGGCGTCCTTGGCGTGGTGAAGATCATTAACAGCGCGGGATTTCAGCATATCAAATTCCTGACGGAATTCCGATACTATACCAGCCTTTACAAAAACGATCTCCGTATCTGGGTATTTTTCCTTTAATAGCGTCGCTACAGCCTTGGTTGACTGACGCGTTTCCACAAGCTGACGATTGATAAAGCCCCATTCTTCGTTTTCATCAAATGGCGTGTTTCGTATCAAGCGACGATACTTTTCTTCGGTTATCAGGCTGTGTTTTCGCAACATTTCCCAAGTCGCTTTCATATTCCTACGGATGGATCTGGGCACCGGGTAGGCGTCGCTCTTTTCTGCGTTCTTTTCCGATTTCACCAACACCTTGTTGTTCAGAACGCTATCGTCCTTTACCTTGGACTGGGGATAAATATGATCTATATCATATGTTTTGTCCGATAGGCTGGAAAGGGTAATGGACTCGCCACTGTACATGCATTTGCCAAGCTGCATGAAATATAGAAACAACCGTTCGCTTTGCAGCTGATTATCTCTTTGCTCTCCCATGGCCTCCAATTCGGCCTGCAAGCTGCGCACGTCCTCCGTATCGATTTTGGCGTAAAGCTCACAAAGCTGTCTATATCGGGATAGGGTTCTCTTGCCACGTTCCTCGGGCTTTCCTCCTCGCGCCATCTCAATAAAAATCCTTTTCGGCGGTTTACCGATGGCCTTCACTATGTCATCGACAAGATCCATAGTGCGGATGATCGGGCGCTTCACAGCATTAGAGATGTACATTTTATCCAATCGCTCGGACAGCGTTAAGCTTTCTCCCAAATAATATTCCTTGTGTAACGCTTCTATCTGTTCCGCAAAGCTGAATCGGTCGGACAGCAGCTCCATCAAGTTCAAATTACGATTCCACATCCATTCCAGGATATTTCCAACCTCACCGGTGTCCTTCTCTACGCACAGTATCTCCTGTAAAAATGTCCAGGAGAGCCTGCCAAAACCCTTGAGTTTTAAGTGTGAAATATATTTCCTATCGTCCTCGGAGAGGGCAGGGTATTGATTCTTGAGCCAAATCACAAGCCTGCCGCGATCCTCACAGTAGGCGGCACGTTTAATTATCGCTTCCGCATCTGCTTGGGTAAGCCGGCCCGAATGCAGAAGCCTGCCAAACGCAATATGAGTAGCCAGGCTGGATTTTACTGTTTCGTCCAGTCCGCTAAAGGTCATCAACTCTTCTTTTGTATAATAGTTGTGCGCCAAAAGGAATTCTCTGACTCTTTTCGGAGTCACTCTTTTGTTGGTGAGAAACAGCTCATTATAGATCGCCTGTTTGACTTCAACAGGCAATCTATGGCCATTTATTGAAACAACATTTATTTCGTTCAGCACTTGGAATTTCTCATAGCACAGCGACATCTTGGGGAGAGAATCCTCGCCAGGCAAATAGGTGCAACTGTTGGTCATGCGGGCAATAAAAGCTTGCTCGCTGGCATCAATATCTACCTTTTCCTCAAAGTTCCATGGGTAAATGGGGCCTTCGGCTCTTCGTCTCATCCAAGCTCTGTCGCTCGAGGTATCTATAGGGCCTACAAAATAGGGAACGCGAAACTGGAAAACCGAGAGAAGCTTGTCCTGTGCGGTATACCCGTCTGCGTCTTTGGCTTTTAAGAACGGCAGATACGCGGCCGCTTTTTGCAAAATGCGTTGCAATTCCGCATAATACACCTGATATGGGATCACCCGGTTGTCTGGGTTGACCTGCTTGGGCATAAATGTTCCCAATTCTAATCTATCCTTCATTTCAGCCAATATCTCTGCATCCGCCTCCTGTGGAACAACAGATTCAAACAGTTTTAAGATATACTTGCTGAAATCCCCCAGAGAAACCCGCTTGGTATTTCTGTGCGTGGCTGACTTAAAGTTTCCGCTGTATGCCGCATAGTTGTTTTTGCCAGTTGCTCTAAAAACTTCGTTGTATTTCTCCGGGAGATAAGTTCTGACAAGGCGCTTTAGCAGCTTTAAATCCTTTGCGTGTGTTTCATAGTCTGCCACTTTTGCCTGCGATATGTATGTATATCCTTTTAGCACGTCACATAAAACAGCCCAGTCATAGATGCTTTTCAGCTGCATCAGCAGTTCACCATCATCCCCCAACTCCGAAAGAATAGCGCCAAAGCTTTCGTCGTCCGCATCTAAAGAAAAGGATTTCAGTTCAGAATACGCTTCATTGTAGAAAAGCTCACTGATCGAAAACGTGCTTCCGCAGAGAAGCTTCACTATGCCCTCTCTGTTATAGGGAAATGCTTCAAACGACTCTTTTGTCGCTTTAGGTTTTTGGTACAACAGCTGGCACAGCTCACGGTATTTTGCCTGCTTGCCCATCTTCTTTTTCAAGATCTCACCAAACGCAACGGGGTCTACCGGCGACCATGGCTTTTCTTCGTCGAAAAAATCCATGAATACTTTATAAATGACGCCGATATCCGTCAATTCTTCGAGGTTTTTGATGGACAGCTCCTTTAGAAAATGCCCTCGATGCGCAGCCAACCATGCGCAGGCCAAATAGACGAGGCGCACATCATGTGGCTTTTCTTGCTCCATTAGTGCACAAATCAAATGGTGAATCGTGGGATAAGCTTTAAAATAGTCCTTATCTTTGTAATTCGGATCGTTGAATATTGACACGCCACATTCGCTGTCTTCAGGGAACAGATGGCTGGAGTTTATCCGCGTATAGAAATTGGGGTCGGTTTTAAATATCTCTTCTGCAAAAATCTCCTGCACAAGCCGTATTCGCTGCTGTCTGCGATCCAATCGCCTGCGGGCAGTACGAAAAGCGCGCCGTTCTGCACATAGCTTTGCCTCGTCAAATAGGTGGACGCCCCACATCGGCATACCTTTCCGTTTTTTGAGAGTATACACCGTATCTGTCACGGCATAGCCAATCGAGTCCGTTCCAATATCCAGGCCTAAAAAGTAACCGCTATTTATTTCATTACTCATCTTGACACTCCTCACGAATCATGATATTGTACAAATGGTTTATAGTTCCCTATAGACCTGCACTACGAGTTCAAATAAAAGACTACTCAAACCGTCGGCTTGTCCGACCGCACAATGTGTGCAAACAAAGGCTTTCGTTGAAAGTCTTTTGTTTTTATCTATCATCTGATTTTTCTGTTCCTTCAACTATTCTCCCTTTCCAATTATCTTGGCGGATTGTAAATCCAACTGCACCACCTGAAGAGAAAAGAGAAATGGCTCAAA
>JAUNBH010000022.1 GCA_030527165.1 Clostridia bacterium | reverse complement strand
AGTTGGGGTCGTATATTTAGAATCGGCTCAATTCCGCGCCCAAGAGCTTCATCCCGAGGAGCGTGGTAGCGCCCACGTCGCCCAGCCCGACTATGGTTATCACGGGGCGCGCGGGCGGCGCGCTGAGCGCCGCGAGCACCTCGAAGGCGCGCGAGAACTCCGTGTTAAGCGCGGCGGCGCCGCATTGCTCCACTATGGCGCGCACGCTGTCGGGCAGCGCGGCGTCCGTCTCCGCAGGTGGGAGCAGCAGCTGCGGCCCCTCGCCCTCAAACAGCTCGCCGACGTGATTGACGGCAAACACCCCGCGCGAGCGCAGCGGGTCGCGGCGGACGACGAACACGAGCGGCGCAAACGGCTCGCACGGAACCGCTCCGTCGGGCGGCGGCGCGCCGTCTATTGGGAACAGGCAGAAGCCGCGGTAGCCGTAGCAGGTCATAGCTCCTCCTGCGGCGCGGTGCGCGCGAACACGAGCTCATCCTCCGCCACGCAGGCGGAAGCGGGCGCGTTGAGGTCGTAATGCACGGTTGCGCCCTTCTCCGGCAGGAACGGGCGGTACAGCGCCTCGCCGAGCCTTCGGAGCGTCAGCGCGGTATTGTAGCGCAGTTGGTGACAACTCTCCAGTGCGCGCAGTATGCTCCGCGCATTGGACAGGCATGTCTGTGAGAAGCGCCTCACCGCGCCGTCGGGCGCATTTCTGAGGTAGCGAGGCCAGGTGTAGGGCAGTATCAGGTTTACCGAGGGCGCGAGCCCCGCCACGGATTGACCGGCGTCTATGACGTCGCCGCCTATGAACGGGTATTGCACGCTCTCCGTAAACCAGTAGCGCAGCTGGGGTATGAAGTACTCGCAGTCCGCTTCAAGCCCGCGCACGCGCATCAAGTCGCGGCCCCTGCCTGATAATATGCCCACGACCACCCGGCTTATATCCACGCCTTCCTCGCGCAGCAGCGGGTCGAGCCTGTTCACGCGGTAGCCGTTGTGCAGTATGTCGTCGACGAGCATCACGGGGCGATTGAACGACTTCAGCGTGCGCACCTGGTTGCGTATGGAGGAGTAGCCCTCCGCTTCGCTTATGGTGAAGCCCGACACATCGGCGTTGAACACCTTGTCGACGTGCAGGGACTTTGTTACGACGTTTGGCACTATGCTGCCCGCGAGTATCCTGCCGTAGGGGACGCACATGGCGCGCGCGAGCTGCTTGCCGTCGCAGCTCTCTACGCCGCCGGCGGCGCGCACGCGCCGCACCAGCGCGCTGTTGAGTATGTCGCTGCTGAAGCACAGCAGCAGCGCGCCGGGATACAGCTCGCATATAGCACGCCTCAGGCGGCGGCGGCCCTCCGACTAGGTCCCCGAGGCCCTCGACGGTCATGCGCACCACGTCCCCCTCCTGCGCAAGGTGGGGTTTTACGCGCTCAAGCACGTCGAGAGTGAGCGCACTCGGCAAGCGCATATCCGTACAGAGCACGTCGGTGCCCTCGATGGGCGCAAAGCCCAGTTCCGCGAGGGTGTCGCGCAGCTCATGGTCGTCGCGGCAACGGCAGAGGGCGTATGTGTGCCCCTCCGCAAGCGAGCGCGCCAGCAATTCCGACACCAGCAGCAGGCGCTCCTCAAAGTCGTCGCCCGCGAGCTCGACGCGGTTTATGAACAACAGCTTGCCCGACACCGCGAGGCGAACCCTCTCCGCCGCCGCCAGGTCGCCGAGCGCGTCATACAACTCGCTTGGGCTGAGCGTGACCGCGCTCGCGCGGCCCACCTGCTCCTCTCCCTTGCGCGTTATTATGGCGCGTCCGCCATCGGCGGGCTCGAAGCGCAGCTCGTCGGGCGAGGTGACGCGCTTGAGCTGCTCCGAGCGCAGGTACAGTCCGCGCGAGTAGATGAACTCCTGCGCCACCGGGTCTATGAGCATGGATATATCCAGCCCTTTGTCTATGTACTCGCGTATGCGGCTGGAGCTCACGCTCTCGTAGTACGCGGGCAGGGCGAGCGTTATCAGCTTGCCGCGTATCGTCTCGCTCAAGGGCGCGCTCGCGGGGGAAGCCTCGTCCTCGTCGCGCGTGAATACTATGTGATTGCACTTCGCCGCGCCGTCGGTCGCGCCGGAGCTGTACGCCGAGGCGTTGCGTATGACGTCGCTCCCCGCGACGATGTATAGCTCCCGGCCCGGGAACAGCGCCTGCAGTCGGCATATGTCCGCCGGATTGGCGAGGTTTACGGGCATGTCGTCGGGAAAGAGGAATACGTCCGTGAAGTCCGCCGTGGATATGCACACTATCTGCCTGCGCAGCAGGTGCGCGAGCGTGCGCTTGCTCCAGGAGAACTCGTCCACTGCGAGATATACATCGAAGCCGAGCTGGCGTATCTCCTCGACTATGCGCTTGTGCCCGCGTGAAAACGGGTCGAACGTGCCGGGAAAGAACGCCACGGGGCGTGGCGGCTCGAAGTCGAAGCCGCCGCACTGCACCTCGCACTGGGTCATGAAGCGGTACAGGCAGTTGAGCATTGCCGCCTGGTTGAAGAACACAAGCTTGCCGGAACGCCTCTCCGCCAAGAGCGCGCGGAGTTTTTTCGCCACAACGGGGAACACCTTGCGCCTGGCGTCCAGCGGCACAAAGGCATTTCTGAAGAAGTCGCGGCAGAGCACCTCGAGCGCGACGGTGCTTATGGAATCGTCGTAGTGCGCCACTCCCGTGAGTATCAGCCCCAGTATGCGGCTGACGTGCGCGGGCTCGAATTGCGCGCCTTCGCCTATCGCTATGGTGTAGAGCACCACGCTCAGCGTCCTCAGCGCAGCGGTGGCAGATTGCAGGTTGGATCCGCGCTCGAGCGCGTCCAACTCGTCCATGCACTCGTCGAACTCCTTCTTGGGCAGCCTGCACATGAGCCGGCCGACGCATGGGGATATAAAGCGCGCGACCTCGCTCTGGCCGGTCTCCAGCTCGCGTATGAGGTCGACGACTATTTCGTTATTCTGCTCCACCGAGAGCAGCGGTGCAAGCTCTACTAATTGCTTGCCGGCGTGCTCGCGCACCGGCAGATGCTCGCTCACGCACAACAGGTTGGAGAGGTGCAGCGCTATCTGAAAGGCGGAGTCCCCGTGTGCGCGCGCATAGGCGCAGAGCACGTCCACCTGCACTTGCTTTACAGTCCAGTGCACCGCGTTCTTGAGATTGCTCAGGAAAATGTCGGACAGGTTATCCGGCTGGAAGGCAAATTCCTCCCCGGTCAGCAGTGAGCGCGCGCGGGCGGCGAGATACGAGTCTGCGGCATGTGTGCACTTGAGCGCATTCAGCGCGTCGAGCGCCGGCTCCGCCGCCGCGCCCCTCCGTGCGAGCTTGCACAGGCAGTTGAGCGCGGCAATCCTGAGGCGCTCGTCGTCCTCTGCCAGCGCAGATTTGAGTTTTTGGGCCACTCGGGCGAGTTCCTCGTCCGTAAACAGCTCGAATGGTACCTGCAGCAGCGTATCGACGAGCACAAAGCGGTCGTCGCCGCGCGCCGCGATTATGCGCGAGTACAGCGGCGCCAGGTAGTGGCGCGCCTCCGAGGCGTCGCAGCTGTTAAACAAGCTCTGCGCCACGGTTTTCAGTGAGTTGGCTATGCGCTGGGAGTGCTTGGCGGATATTTTGACGTCGGGGTGCAGGCACAGCTCTATGTGGCGCTCCCAGAGGTCGGTGGATTCCTGCAGCAGCGCCATGACGGTGGGCGCCATGGCGGTCTTGCGCCTGGCGACGTCCTCCGGCAGCTCCTTGCGGTACCGCGGGCCGCTGTTGGCGAGTATCTGCCCCATTATGCGGCCGGCATTGCGCCGCACGTCCCCCTCTCTGTGCATTAGCAGCTCGTACAAAAAGCTGAGCGTGCGCAGCTTGTGGTCGCGCGTCATGTAGGTGCTGTACTCCTCGAACAGCGCGAGATAGGTGCGTATGCGATGGAGGTTTTTCTCGCTCCGCGCCTGCTCTAACAGCTCTGAAAAGGATTCGCTGTGCGCCAGCATGCGCATCAGCGCTATGTTGTTGCTGAATATGAGATTGCGCAGCGCGGACTCCGCGTCCCGGGGCGCCAGCAGCGCGGGGTCCAAGTCCGCGTGCGGGAGCAGCTCGTCGACGGACAAGTCGGATGACGCGCCCCGGCTCGCGAGGAAGCTCTCAAAGTCGCGCAGCTTGGCGTAGACAGTCCTGTACCGGCGGCTCTTTTCCTCCGTCATGTCGTATAGCTTGCCGAAGATGACGTCAAACGCCCGCTCCAGCGGGTAAATGCTCACCCGCTCCGCGCCCGACGCGTCGCGCACGCCGCGCACCCTGAAGTCGGCGTATATGAGTATAAGCGATTCCAGCTGAAGGTTTTCAAACTCCAAATCCCATGTGGAGTGGTTTGCGGCTATGTGGGCTATGGCGGGCATGGAGGCGTCTGCGAGCCATTGCCAGGTGTAGTAGTAGTGCAGGAAAGGTATTCGCGCGGCGTCCTTGCCGCGGCAGCCTATCTTGCCTATGTCGTGTGACAGCGCCGCCGCGCTTATCAGCGGCACGTCCGCCGGCAGTCCGGCGAGGCGCGCCAGCCGCGCCATGTGCACCGCCACATTGTGCACGCCTATGGTGTGCGAAGCTGGGTCGAAGCGCATTATGTCGCGCCCTATGCGCAGCAGTGCGATGTAGTGACCGCGCTCGATTTCCGCGCGGAAGCGCAGGTACTCGTCCGCCGTGTCGCTGTGCGCCAGCTCGTCCTCGGTGACGGGGCGCACGTCGCTGAGCATATCGAATGCGCAGCGCTCCTGCTCGCCGTCCAACAGCGCCTCGTAAGCGGAAACGTAGAGGGCCACCGCGCGCCTTTGCCCGACCGTGGGCTTGGGGAACTGCTCGTCCGGGTAGAGGCCGTCGGCAAGATAGCGGTATATGTAATCCAGCCAACCGCCCTCGGGCTCCGGCGAGAACTGCTCCATGGAGCGCCGGCACAGCATCAATACCTTCGCTGAGACGATTCTGCCGCCCTCCGATGCGGAGGCGTGCGGATCCGCCGCCGGTTCCAACTCCGAGACCGCCATCCTTATGTTCTTTCTCGACATTCCCCAGAGCGCCGAGCACCGGGCGGCGACGTCCGCCGTGAACGCCCGAAATAGCGCTGTTCCTTCCATGCTGTACCCCCTGTCTGTGGTTTGAGCCGCGCATCTGGTTTTATTATACCAAATCCCCGCGGGTTTTTGTAGGGGAGGTATGTGCGGGGCATTCGGGGCGGAGCCAACGCGCAGCCGGGTTCCCGGCGATATTTGGCGCAATCGCGCCACCCCGCCCACCCGCCCGCAATGTAGCTTCTCGCCTGGAGCGAGAAGTGCGGCGCGGCCCGAACGGCGAAGCCGTTTTAGCGCGCGCACGGAGTGCGCGCGAGCGCGCGTAGCGCGCAGGCCGCGCCGGAGCCCCGGTGGATGCGCGAGCTGCGTAGGACGGGAGCTGCGCCTGACCGACCGGCTGCGGATAAACCCGCGCAGACCGCCTGCGCGCGAGCCGGATTGTTTAACCTGCGCCTGCACTGCCGCCATCGGGTGGCTTTTTTTGCAGCTGCTCCTATCTCGGCAGGGACGGCGATATTTGGCGCTTCGCGCCACCCCGCCCACCCGCCCGCAATGTAGCTTCTCGCCTGGAGCGAGAAGTGCTGGTGAGGATGGCGGCAGGAAAAATTAACAAGGCACCTTGACAAGTCGGCGAAGCCGCGTTATAATCAAGGTACCTAAATAACAGGGGGCGAATTGACGATGAGAGACAGGAATACGCACGGGAGCTGCGAGCACCGTCACGGCGCGGGCAGGCACGCCCGCGAGGGACTGGAGGCGGAGTGCCGCGGTGAAGCGGGTGAGCGCCGGAGCGCGCGGCCGTCATACAAGCGCGCGCCGGACATGAACGGCAAGCTGATACTCTGCCTGCGCGAGATAGGGCACATGATGCGCGCGCAGTCAGACGGGAAAGCGAGTCAGAAGCGCATTTTGATAATGCTCCGCGAGGCGGGCGGCATCACGCAGCGGGATCTGACGGAGCGCCTGGGCATACAGCCGGGCTCCGCCAGCGAGATAATCGCAAAGCTCGAGGGCGCGGAGCTCGTCACGCGGACGCCCAATGCGACGGACCGCAGGACGGCGGATATACGGCTGACCGAGGCCGGGGAGCGGCTCGCGGCGGACGCGCTCGAACAGCGCCAGCAGCGGCAGGACGAGATGCTGAGCTGTTTGTCGGAGGAGGAGAAGCAGGCGCTGCTCGCGCTGCTGGAGAAGCTGCACGAGGCGTGGAGCGCGCGCCTGGGCGAGCGCGCCCGCCGCGGCCACGGAGGACGGCGCGGGCGCCATGACGGCGAGCAGGGGTGAGCGCACATGTGGAAGTACATACGGCGCTACCTGCCCATCGCGGTGACGGGAGTGCTGTTTATGGTGGGCGAGGTCGTGATGGACTTGCTGCAGCCGGGCATAATGAGCCAAATCGTGGACGACGGAGTGTTGGGCGTAAACAGCGGCGGCGTGAGCGATATGGACGTCATTTGGCGGCTGGGGCTGTTGATGATAGGACTGGTGCTGTTTGGTGGGCTCTGCGGCTCGCTTAACAACGTATTCGTCCACATATCCGCTCAGAACATAGGCAACGAGATGCGCAAGGACTGCTTTCGCCGGGTTATGACGTTCTCGTTCCCGCAGATGGACGCATTCGGGGCGGGTACGCTCATAACGAGGGTGACAAACGACATCACGCAGGTGCAGAACTACATATCGCTGTTCTTCAGGGGGCTCATACGCACCTCGCTGCTCACTTTCGGGAGCATATACTGCATGTTCCTGCTAAACGCCAAGTTTGGCTTGATAGTTGTGTGCGCGTTTCCGATAATGGCGGGATGCATCGCGCTGTGCCTGAAGAGAGCGGGCCCGCTGTTCACCAAATTGCAGTCGCAGCTCGACGCGATAAACGCCATAATGCAGGAGGACGTTTCCGGCATACGCATAATCAAGGCGTGCGTGCGCGAGACATATGAAAAGCTGCGCTTCGGCAAAGCCAATGACGCGCTCATCAAGACGCAGCTCAAGACGCTGGTGATATTCGCGTTCATGAACCCCGCTGTAAACGCGTTGATGTACGTCGTAGTCGCTTGCGTGCTGCTGGCGGGCGCATCCGAGGTCAGCGGCGGCGCGGCGACGCCGGGCGTTGTCATGGCGGCGATAACTTATACGACGCAGCTGCTCGGCGGCATACTGATGCTCGTAATGCTGTTTCAAAACATATCACGCGGGCTCGCCTCGTGGAAGCGCGTCAAGGAAGTGCTCGACAGCGAACCCGCGCTCGCGGACGGCGACTTCGACGGAGCCGGGCAAGCGCAGGGCGAGATAGAGTTCAGGGACGTTTCCTTTGCGTATCCCGATGGCGGGCAGAACGTGCTCTCTCACATCGACCTCACGATCCATAAGGGCGAGACGGTGGCGATAATGGGCGCGACGGGCAGCGGAAAGACGTCGCTCGTCAGTCTCATACCCCGCTTTTACGACGTGAGCGGCGGCGCGGTGCTCGTGGACGGCGTTGACGTGCGCGAATACAGCCAGGAAGCGCTGCGCGGCAAAATTGCGATAGTGCTGCAAAAGAGCGAGCTCTTCAGCGCGCCCATAGGCGGCAACATCGCCTGGGGACTGCCCGGAGCGAGCGATGCGCAAATAGAGGCGGCGGCCGTGGTTTCGCAGGCAGACGATTTTATCCGCGCGACGGCGCAGGGGTACGGCACTGTCGTGGCAGAGCGCGGCATGAGCCTGTCAGGCGGACAGAAGCAGCGGATTTCCATTGCGCGGGCGGTCGTAAAGCCGGCCGAAATACTGATATTCGACGACTCCACCAGCGCGCTCGACCTCAAGACGGAGGCGGCGCTGTACGCCGCGCTGCGCGCGGCGCGCCCTGAGAGCACAAAGCTCATTATCGCCCAGAGAATTGCTTCCGTGCGCGCGGCGGACAGGATAGTGCTGCTGGAGAACAGGGGAATAGCCGCCTGCGGCACGCACGAAGAGCTCATGGAGACCAGCGCGCTCTATAGGGACATCTACTATTCGCAGTTCGGAGAGGAGGTCGAGTGCGCATGAGCGCTGATAGGAATCGCACGCAGACGGAGCGCAGCATGCCCGTCATGGTGAACCGGCCCCAGCGGTTTGCGGAGTCGGAACGCGCGAAAGACATAGGCGGCACGCTCAAGCGGATAGCTGCGTATTTTGCGCGGGAGAAGGGCATCGTGGCGTGCATGCTCGGCGTAGTAGTGCTCGGGACGCTGTGCGGAGTATACGCGCCCAGCCTGCAGAGCAACGCCGTGGACATAATAGCCGGCGAGCGCCAGGAGAGCCTCTACCGTACGCTGGCGTTCATGCTGAGCGTCTACCTGCTGTACAGCGCAAGCGGGCTTTTTCAGCGGCTTTTGAGCGCGCGGCTGAGCCAGAAGGTAGTCAAGCGCATGCGCGAGGAGCTGTTTGGCAAGATGCTCGACCTCCCGGTAGGCTATTTGGACGCGCACTCCCACGGCGACGTGATGAGCCGCATGACAAACGACATAGAGAACATATCCACCACCGTTTCACAGTCGCTGCCATCGCTCTTTTCGGGCGTGTTAACCATTGTGGGCACCGTGGCGATAATGCTGTGGTACTGCTGGCAGCTCGCCCTCCTGAGCCTCGTTACCGTGCTGCTGACGGTGCTCGCCACAAAGCTGCTCTCCGGCAAGGTGCGCAAGTTCTCCCGCAGACGGCAGGCGCTGCTCGGCCAGCTCAACGGCAACGTGGAGGAAATGGTTTCGGGTTATCGCACGGTCGTGGCGTACAATCACCAGGGCATAACGGTGGATGAGTTCTGTAAAACGGCGGATTCACTCACGAAGGCGGGCATACGGACGGACGCCATAGGCGGCGTTATGGGATCTATTATGAACTGTATAGGCAATATCGGATTCGTCGTGATAGCGGCGTTCGGGGGATTCTTCTCCGCGAGCGGGCTCATTTCCGTGGGCGTCATCTCCGCGTTCATAGTGTATGCCAAACAGTTTAGCCGCCCCATAAACGAGATTGCGCAGATATACGGGCAGCTGCAGACGGCGATTGCGGGCGCGGAGCGGGTTTTCGCTATTTTGGACGAGGCCGACGAGGAAAAGCGCGGCGAGGAGCTTCACGCGGGAGAGCGGGCGGCTATCACGTTCAGCGGCGTTCGCTTCGCATACGAACCGGAGCGCCCGGTGATAGAGGATTTCTCGCTCACCGTCCCCGCGGGCAAGAAGGTGGCGCTTGTCGGCGCGACCGGCAGCGGAAAGACCACGATAGTGAATCTGCTCATGCGCTTTTACGACGCGGACGGGGGCGAAATACACATAAACGGTCAGAATATACGCGACGTCGCCCGAAGCAGCCTGCGGCAGCACGTCTCCATAGTGCTGCAGGATACGGTTCTGTTCACGGACACAGTGCGCAGCAATTTGAAGTACGGCAATGCGTCGGCAGACGACGAGCGCATAGCGGCAGCGGTTGAAATGAGTCGCTGCAAGGAGCTCATTGACCTCCTGCCGCAGGGCTACGACACCGTGCTGACCGCCTCGGGCGAAAACATCAGCCAGGGTCAGCGGCAGCTGCTCGCCATTGCGCGCGCATTTATCGCAGACCCGCAAATACTGGTGTTCGACGAGGCGACGTCTAATGTGGACACGCGCACCGAAAAGGCGATACAGGACGCGATGCAGCGCATTATGCAGGGGCGCACCAGCATCGTGATCGCCCACAGGTTGTCCACTATACGGAATTCCGACCTGATAGTGGTAATGGACAACGGCAGGATTGTAGAGCGCGGCGACCACGAATCGCTCTTGAACCGGAGGGGCAAGTACTACGAGCTGTATATGACGCAGTACGCGGGCTTTGCGACGTGATACATTGCTTCCCGCGCGCGGGAAGCTTTCCTTGAAGGGTGGGCGGGCGGGGGCGCGCAAGCGCCAACAATCCTCGCCCCGCCTGTGGGAGAACACGAACCATACCCCCGGGCGGCAGGCATGCGCCGGCCCGGTTTTTTGCGCTCGCAATAGTGCGTGCCGGTGACGGCGGCTCGATACCGCGCTGCCTTTTGCGTCCTTGCGAGGGGGGCGGCGCGGCCCCGAACGGCTACGCCGTTCGGCCGCGCGCTCAAACGGTCTTGGCGCATAACCGGGTAAGAGCTAATCCTCGCACCACTTCAGCCACAGCGCGGGCGAAGCGTCGCTGGGCATGCGCCAGTCCCCACGCGGGGAAAGCGAGACCGAGCCCACCTTTGGGCCGTCGGGCGAACACGAGCGCTTGAATTGTTGGGAGAAGAAGCGCGTGCAGAACACCTTGAGCCACTTGCGCACACACGCTTCATCGTATGCGCCGTCAAACGCGGCGCACGCCAGCGCCAGCGTCTTTTCAGGCGTAAAGCCCCAGCGCACAATGTAGTAGAGGAAGAAATCGTGCAGCTCATACGGGCCGACTATGTCCTCCGTCAGCTGCGACATACGGCCGTCTTCCGGGGGCAGCAACTCCGGGCTGACCGGAGTGTCGAGTATATCGAGGAGCGTGTCGCGCAGCGCCTGCGCGGAGTTTAGGGCGACGTAGCGCACCAGGTGCCTCACGAGCGTCTTTGGAACAGAGCAGTTCACGCCGTACATGGACATGTGATCGCCGTTGTACGTCGTCCAGCCGAGCGCCAGCTCCGACATGTCGCCGGTGCCGATGACGAGGGCGTTCTCGATGTTCGCTATATCCATGAGCACCTGAGTGCGCTCGCGCGCCTGCGCGTTCTCGTATGCCGCGTCATGGGCGCCTGAGTGCCGTATATCCCGCAGGTGCTGCGTTACGGCGGCGGTTATGTCTATTTCGCGCAGCGACGCTCCCAATTCGGCGCAGAGCGCGGCGGCATTGCGCTTCGTCCTGTCGGTCGTGCCGAAGCAGGGCATGGTGACTGCGGTGATGCGCGCGCGGTCGAGTTTAAGCAGGTCAAACGCGCGCGCGGTCACGAGCAGCGCAAGCGTAGAATCCAGCCCGCCGGAAACGCCTATCACGGCGCCATGTGCGCGCGCGGCGGCGAGCCGCGCCTTGAGCCCCTCCGCCTGTATGCGAAGTATCAGCTCGCAACGGCTTGCCCGTTGCCCGTCGTCGTCCGGTACAAAGGGGTGAGGAGAGGGTCTGCGCTCTAATATGCAGGGCAGCAGCTGCATGTCGAACTCGCGTACGCTGAAGCCCTCCGGCGCTTCGTCGAACGCATTGAGCCTCGCGCACTCGCGGGCGAGCCGTGAAACGTCGATGTCGGCGACGATCAGGTTTTCGCCAAAGGGCGCGTTCTCAGCCAGTATCACGCCGTTCTGCGCTATCATGCTGTGACCGGAGAACACCGTGTCGGTAGTGGATTCGCCCTCCCCCGCGTCGGCGTACACATAGCCGCAGCAGCAGCGCCCGGAGGCCGATGTGACCAGCGATCGCCGGTACTTAGCCTTGCCGACCGTCTCATTGCTGGCGGAGAGGTTAACCACTATCGTCGCACCCGCTGCGCACAGCGCGGCGGAAGGAGGCGCGGGCGACCAGAGATCCTCGCACAGCTCGACTGCAAACGCGAACTCCCGCATTCCGGCGCAGACAAAGAGCTGTCCTTCGCCAAAGCGCACGGGATACCCGAGCGGAGACGCTTCTGCGCCGATGCTCCTGCCGGAGGCGAAGTGCCGTTTCTCGTAGAACTCGCCGTAGTTGGGTATATGCCGCTTGGGAACGAGACCCAGCAGCGCGCCCTTGTGCAGCACGGCAGCGCAGTTATAGAGCTTCCCCGCGTAGGCGAACGGCAGGCCGACCACTATCCCCATGTCGAGCTCCCGCGTGCCGTCCGCAACGGCGCCGAGCGCGCTAAGCGCGCCGCATAGGAGCTGAGACTGCATGAACAGGTCGCCGCAGGTGTATCCCGTCAGGCACAGTTCCGGAAAGACGAGCAGCCGCACGCCCCGCGCGTCAGCTTCCCGCGCGAGCCGGATAATCTCGCCGGCGTTGTGGTCGCAATCCGCGACCCTTATGGCGGGCACGGCCGCGGCGGCTTTTACGAAACCATAGCGCATGTTCTATTCCCCGTTCCGCTCGCAAGAGCTGTTTTTATCCATTATACCACGCATCTGCGGGTTTTTACTCATCTGTCGCGGGAACTCGGCAGCCGTGGGGCGGGGCCGCTCCTGCCCGCTGCGCGGGCAGCGCGCCTTCGGCGCGCTTGGCACGGCTTCGCCGCGCCGGGTGCGGCCCCGGCCGCCTCAGAGCCGCCATTCCGCCTCGGCGTCGAGCGCCAAGCCGTCCGCGCACCCCTGGAGCAGCCTGTGGTAGCCCGCGCAGCCTATCATGGCGGCGTTGTCGGTACAGTAGTGCGGCTCCGGGTAGAAGCAGCGCGCGCCACGCGCTTCGGCTGCGCGCTTCAACGCTGCGCGCAGCGCGGCGTTGGCGGACACGCCGCCCGCAAGTACGAGCGTAGACTCGCCCGTCCGCTCGAGGCAGCGCATGGACTTATCGACGAGCGTCTGCACGACCGCGCGCTGGAAGGAAGCGGCCACATCGGCGCGGTTAAGCCGCGCGCCGCGCTGCGCTTCGGTGTGCACGAGATTGACCACGGCGGTCTTTAGCCCCGAAAAGCTGAAGTCGGACTCGTCGCTCTCGTTAAAGGCGCTCCGCATGGGATAGGCGTAAGCGTCGCCGTCGAGCGCGAGCTTTTCGAGCTCCGGCCCGCCCGGATACGGCAGCCCGAGCGCGCGCGCCGCCTTGTCGAAGGCCTCCCCCGCCGCGTCGTCGCGCGTCTTGGCGAGCAGCTCAAATTCGGAATAGCTTCTGACGTGCAGTATATGGCTGTGCCCGCCCGAAGCCACGAGGCACACAAAGGGGGGTTCGAGCTCCCCGTGGGTGAGATAGTTGGCGGCTATATGCCCCTGCAGGTGGTCGACGCCTATGAGCGGTGCGCCCAGCGCGTACGCGAGCCCTTTGGCGTAGCTCACGCCCACGAGCAGCGCGCCCACGAGCCCGGGGCGGTTGGCCACCGCTACGGCGGATATGTCGCTCACGCTCACTCCCGCGCGCGTAACCGCCTCATCTACCACTGCGCGTATGCGCTCGGCATGGCTTCGGGAGGCTATTTCCGGCACCACGCCGCCGTACAGCCTGTGCAGCGGTATCTGCGTGTGTATGGCTGCGGAGAGCACGCTTCTGCGCCCGTTCAGCACAGCGGCGGCGGTCTCGTCGCAGGAGCTCTCTATGGCGAGGAGTATGAACCCGTCTTTCAGCGAAGTCAGCGCGCGGCGCGCAGCGTCAGCGTAATTCATTCTTTAGCGGCCCGCCTTTTGTGAATAATCATGTGCGCCGCCGCGAGCAGGAGCAGGAGCAGCGCGGGTATGAGGAACAGCAGCGCGAACTGCAGTATTATGTTGGAGAAGAAATCCTGCGGGAACATGTTGATCATGCGGCTGGTGCGCGGGTCGAGCAGCCACAGGTCGTTTGAGAAGAACAACAGGTGAAAGCTCGTCCAAAACGAGCTGAAGTCCGCCGCCGCCCACGCAGCGATGCACGCGCCCACGCCGCCCAGGGCGCAAAAACCCCAGACGTAGCCCGCGCAGAGCGTGTGGAGCGACCGCTTGCGCTCGACGAGCGCGACGCAGGCGAAGGCCGCCGCAGCGAGTGCAAACAGCACATATGAAGCGGTCTTCCACGCCAGGTACAGCTCACGCACATCGACCATGTGCAGCGTTTCGCGCTCGTTGAACATCACCACGGACTCGCCGAACACTTCGACTGTGAGCCGTATGTCGTCCGTGCGCCCCTCCATGTAGTCTACGAGCTTCATGAGTGAGCGCAGTATGTCTTCGTCGCTCATACCCATGGCGGCGGCAACATCCAGGCGCTCGTACTCGCGCGCGTGTCGCCCTTCGTCGTTGAGCACTATTCGCAGCGAGCTGAAGAGCATGGCTATCAGCAGGCAGAACGCCCCTGCGGCGCACAGCGCCGTCCTAAGCTTACCGGTCGAGTTCATCACAGCGTCACCTTCGCATTCCGCGCCGCTTTGGGCGCCTCTGTACCGCCAGTATATGCCATTGGCGCGCGCAGGTCAACTCGCGGAGGGCGCGCCGGGTTGGCGAATATTAACACTCCGGCGCAAGTATGCTATACTACGAATGCAATATATGCGATGGGAGTGCTTATGAACATAGTGGTACTGGCGGGCGGCACGAGCGCGGAGAGGGACGTATCCCTGTCGTCCGGAGCGATGATATGCGCCGCTCTCAGGGGGCGCGGCGGGAATGCGCTGCTGCTCGACTCGCTCTTGGGCTCCGACGAGCGCGACTTGCGCGCCGCGATGGAGGCTGCGCGTGCGCGGGAATACGAATACGCCATAGGCGCGAGCGCGCCGGATATGCGCGCGCTTAGGAGCGCGAGGGGCGGCAGCGGCTGCGTGGGCGAGAACGTACTCGAACTCTGCATGCAGGCGGACATGGTGTTTATAGCCCTGCACGGCGAAAACGGCGAGGACGGCCGCTTCCAGGCGCTCTTTGACCTGCTGGGCGTGCGCTACACCGGCAGCGGGTACCTGGCGAGCGCGCTCGCAATGGACAAATGGGTGTCGAAGCAGCTGCTCGCGCGCGGAGGCGTGCGCGTGCCGGATGGAGCGCTCATACGCAGGGGTGATTGCGCGCCGGTGGGGCAGATGGAACTGCCGTGCGTCGTCAAGCCGGTAAACGGCGGCTCCAGCATAGGCGTCACTATTGTCAGGAGCGAGGCGGAGCTCAAGGGCGCGCTGGAGGAGGGCTTCCGCTACTCTGACGAGCTGCTCGCGGAGCGCTACATAGCCGGGCGCGAGCTCAGCGTGGGCATACTCGGCGACGAAGCGCTTCCCGTGATTGAAATAGCGCCCAAACAGGGCTTTTACGACTACAAGAACAAATACCAGGCGGGCGCGTGCGACGAAATGTGTCCGGCGGACATAGCTCCGGAGCTGGCGCAGCGCATACGGGAAACGGCGCTTAAGGCGCATCGCATACTGGGGCTGAGCGTATACAGCCGCATAGACTTCATGTTGCGCGACGACGGCGAGCACCTGTGCCTCGAGGCGAACACGCTTCCCGGCATGACCCCCACGAGCCTCGTTCCGCAGGAGGCGCTGGCGGCGGGTGTGAGCTATGGCGAGCTGTGCGAGCGCATCATAGCGCTGTCGCTCGCCAAGTACGAGGAGATATAGATGCATCAGATGACCATTGGCGAGGCTGTGCGGGCAGTCCGCGGTACGCTCTGCGCGCCGGGCTTGACCGGCGAAGCGGTATTCCGCGGCATAACGATAGACAGCCGCCGCGTTCAAGCGGGAGACATGTTCGTACCGATAGTGGGCGAGCGCTTCGACGGACACGAGTTCTTGCCGCAGGCATTTGACTCCGGCGCCGTCATAGCGTTGGCGCACAGGGACGTCGGCTTTGCGCACATACGCGTTGAGGATACCACGCAGGCGTTCTTGGATTTGGCGGAATACTACCGCTCGACATTGCGCGCGCGCGTGATAGCCGTCACGGGCAGCGTGGGCAAGACCACGACCAAGGAACTGATATGCGCCGCGCTGAGCCGCTCCCTGCACGTCCAGAAATCTGCGGGCAATCTCAACAACCAGACGGGCGTTCCCATAACGCTGTTCACCATCGGCGACGCCCATGACGCGGCGGTAGTGGAGATGGGTACGAATCACTTCGGCGAGATAGCGCGAATTGCCAAGGCGGGCCGTCCGAACATATGCGTCTTTACCAACATAGGTGACGCGCACATTGAGTTCCTGGGCTCGCGCGAGGGCGTGCTGCGCGCCAAGTGCGAAATGCTGCCCTACATGGCGGAGGGCGGTCGCGTAATCGTCAATGGAGATGACCCGCTGCTGGCACGGCTGGCGCGTTCGAGGGAGGGCGTCGTCACCTGCGGCTTTGGTGAGGAGTGCGCCGTCCGCGCGACGCAGCTGCGTCCAATGGGGCTGCAGGGCTCGCGGTTCTCGCTGCGCTGGAGCGGCGGAGAACTCGAAGCGGAGGTCGGCGCGCCGGGCGACCATATGGTGCTCAATGCGCTGCTCGCCTTCGCTGTGGGGCTGGAGCTCGGCGTAGACCCGGCACGGTGCGCCGAGGGCATATTGAGTTACCGCCCGGAGTTCGGGCGTATGCGCGTCGTGCGCACAGGCGGCGTGACCGTGCTCGACGATGTTTACAACGCGAACCCCACTTCCGTAAAGGCGTCGCTGGACATACTGGCGCGCGCCGACGGCAGGAAAGTGGCGGTATTGGGCGACATGCTGGAGCTCGGCGCAGAGGGCGCGCGCTACCACAGGGAGGTAGGAGAGTACGCCGTGCGCCTGGGGGTGGACTGCATCATAGCTGTCGGAGAACACGCGGAAGACGTCTGCGCGCCCGCGAACGGCGCTTTGGAGACGCACCGGTTCGCAGACAGGGAAGCGCTGCTCGCCGCGCTGGGCGCGCTCGTACGCCCCGGCGACACGGTGCTCGTAAAGGCGTCGCGCGGGCTCGCCCTGGAGGGCGTTGTCGCAGCGCTGGAGAACGGCGTGTAGGCGCCGCTCTGCTTTTGGTAAAACAGCAGTTACAAAATGCCCGTTCTGCGGGCTTTTTTTGCGTGGGGCGGGGCGCGGCTGCGCGCTTCGCGCGCGCCGGCGGGCGCTTTGCGCCCGCTTGAAACGGCTCCGCCGTTTCGGCCGCGCCCCGCCCCGCGCGTACCTCGCCGCAGCTTAGGACGCTCCCCTGCCTCCCGCGCAATACGCATGCCGCGTGCGGGGCCTCTCCCCGTCGGACGGCCTACGCCCAAATGTGCGCGATACATGCAAAATATGCGCGCAGAGCGAGTTTTTGGACATTAAACGCGCAATAATTGCTTGCGCGGAAAGTTATACTGATGTATACTATCTTACAAGTGAAGCTCTGTGCGTGTGAACTCCCGTTGTCGCGTGCATCCGTTTGCCGTGGCACTCTGTAAGGGCAAACGGGCAGGCGAGACGGTAGACGCGGTTCGCGTCCGGGGCGGTGCTGCCGCAGCGGCATTGTTGGGGCATTCTGCTGTTAGCTCAGCGAAGACGGAGGGGTACTATGGAACGGGTACTCGATGTACTGAGGCGCGCGCGTAGGGTCATATTGCCCGTGTTTGACGCGCTGATTCTCGCTTTCGCCTTCGCTGGGGTGGCGTTTGCCTGTGGAATGCACCTGGCGCACGGTTGGGGCGAGATAGTACTGGCCTATGTGATTTGCTCCGCGTTCATAGTTGCACTGACGACTGCTTTCAGCACAAACCGCCATATGTGGCGCTTCGCGGGCGCAAAGGAGTACCTGACGCTCATAAACGTATACGCAGTGGGTTATATCTGTTATTTCCTGCTCAACAAATTCGTGCTCGACCGCGGCATATCCGAGGCGCGTGTGCTGTTGGCCGTGTGTGTCGCGCTGTTGGGTTCGCTCTACGCGAGGGTGTTCTACCGCTGGTTTACGGTTAAGCGCAAGCGGAAGGCAGCGGTCGGGGGCGGACGTCTGTTGGCGATCATAGGCGCGGGAAGCGCCGGCGTCGCGCTGCAGGAGCAGATAACGCGCAACCCCGACAGCCCCTATGTCGTCTGGGGGTTTTTCGACGATGATCCCCGCAAGGAGGGGCTGTTTATAAACGGCTTCAAGGTGCACGGGCCGATAAGCGCCATAAAGGGCGCGGTGGAGCACTATCGCATAGCCGAGGCGGTGCTCGCTATACCGTCCATGGACATAGAGCGCCGTCGGGAGATAGTCAAGCTGTTCGCGCCGCTGCCGTGCCGCCTGCGCATAATGCCGGACACCATGTCTATTGAGTACAGCGCGGAAAACCATATGGAGCGCTCTATACGCGACGTGCGCATTGAAGACCTGCTGGGACGCACCAGCATTCAGTTCGACCGGGAGGAGCTCGATGCGTTCGTGCGGGGCAAGACCATACTCGTCTCCGGAGGCGGGGGCTCCATTGGCTCCGAGATAGCGCGGCAGATAGTACGGGCGGGCGCGCGGCGGCTCGTAATATTCGATATTAACGAGAATGACTCATATATGCTCTATCGCGAGCTGTTGCCCATACTCGACGGGAATTGCCGCGTGTGCATAGAGATAGGCTCGATGACGGACAAGCTGCGCGTGCAGCGGCTGTTTTCCAAACACCGTCCCGATGTGGTATTCCACGCCGCGGCGCACAAGCACGTCCCCCTCATGGAGGATTGCCCGTACGAAGCGGTCTGCAACAACATATTCGGAACGTACAACTTGCTCGCCGAGGCCGAGCGGACGCGCTGCACCAAGTTTGTGCTCATATCCACGGACAAAGCGGTCAACCCGACGAACATAATGGGCGCGACGAAGCGTTACTGTGAGGAGATGCTGCGCGCGTTCGCCTCGTCGTCCGGCGGCGGCACCGACTTCGTGTCCGTGCGCTTCGGAAACGTGCTCGGCTCGCACGGCTCCGTAATACCGCTGTTTCAGATGCAGATAGCGCAGGGCGGCCCCGTCACCATAACGGACAAGCGCATGACGCGCTACTTCATGACCATACCCGAGGCGGCGGGCCTCGTGATAAAGGCGGGCGCGATGGCAAAGTGCTCCGAGACATTCATACTCGACATGGGCGACCCGGTAAAGATAGCGGATTTGGCGGAAAACCTCATACGGCTGTCGGGCTTTGAGCCGCATCGCGAGATAGCCATAGTGGAGACGGGCCTGCGCCCGGGCGAGAAGCTGTACGAGGAGCTGCTCGTACACGACGCGACGCACGTCGCCACCGCAGATTCAAAGATATTCATAGAGCGCAATGACACGCAGGCGTCATTGGACGAGATCGAACACCAGCTCAAGGAGCTGGGAGAAGCCGCAGCCGCGGCGGACGACGAGGCAATACGGGCGCTTATGCGCCGCTTTGTGCCGAGTTTTCGCAGTCCGGCGGAGGTCAACGGCGCTGTGGTAAACGGCGAAGCGCGTGCAGCGTCGGAGGGCGTCGCCTACGCGGGCGCGACGGCCGCGGAGACGGCAATGGCGGCCGCGGAAAAGGCATAGCCGGCAGGGATTCCGCGCATACGGGCGGGTATGGAGCTTTTTTGTGCATCATTCGTACTGAAGCTCTTTTTTTGCGGGCAGCGTTTAGACGCGCATATTCGGCTCTACCGGCAAAAGCGAATCCACGCGCCCAATATCTGCGGCTATTTGGAAAACAATGCTTGTGGCGGAGGCATTTTTCTGGTATATTGTTGGAGACTATAAATGGTGTACTGTGCGCTTTCGGTGCGCAGGCACGAGATTGGGAGGAAGAACTGATGAAAATCTACCGCAAGCTGCTGGCGATCGTGCTATGCGTCGTCCTCTGTCTGAGCATCGCTCCGGCATATGCGCAGACGACTAAGGGGGGCGCAGCGCAGGACACGGCTGCCCGCATCGAGGAGCTGCTGGACTTTTCGAGCCGGCTGAACTCCATGACGGCGAGGTATGAACCCGCCGGCACAAAGGATCCCGATGATCCCTACGCGAACGCCCGCATCATTGTCAAATCTGCGGACGAACTCGATTATGCGGGCGCTCTGGCAGCCGTAAACGGCTACAACGATCTGCATATCATCCAGTACGCGACAGCCGAGGAAGCGGAGGCCGCCTGCAAGAAGTACGCGGGCATGGCGGGCGTAGAGTACGCAACTCCGGACGTCGTGATGACCATCACTGCCGAACCCGGCTCGGATGATTTCCTGTCCTGGGGCTACGGCGTGAATCACGTAGATGCGTTTACCTATAACGAGTGGATAATCGATACCGTTGGGCTTGCAAACCTGCCCGAGGTAATCGTCGCCGTTATAGATACCGGCGTGGACAGCGACCATCCGTTTATTATGGACAGGCTGGTGCCGGGCTACGACTTTGTAAACAACGACTCCAACCCTGAGGACGACCACTACCACGGCACTCACGTCTCCGGCACCATAGTGGACGGAACGCTGGAGAACGTCAAGGTAATGGGGCTCAAGGGCCTCAACGCTGCCGGCAGCGGAAGCTCCTCTACGATAGCGCTGGCGATGGAATACGCTTATCTCAACGGTGCGGACGTAGTCAACATGAGTCTGCGCGGCCCCGGTTACAGCACTCTGTATGAGGAGACTATCGCGGAGGGCGCCGAGTACGGCACGGTGTTCTGCGTGGCTTCGGGCAATGACGGGGGCAACGCGGAAGACTACTGCCCGGGCAATGTGGTGCAGGCGATAACCGTCGCGGCAATAGACAGCAGCTACGGCATGGCGTATTTCTCCAACACGGGCGATGTGGTTGACATATCGGCTCCCGGCGTCGACATAAACAGCGCGTACATGGGCGGAGGATACGTGCTCCTGGACGGAACGTCTATGGCGACCCCCCACACCGCCGCGGTAGCCGCCATGATAAAGTCCTATGACATCACCTATTCGGTCGATGCGGTTACGGATGTAATCAAGGCTTCCGCGCGTCCGGCGACATTTACCGGCGGCGGAGCGGGCATGCTGTGGGCGGCCGATATGCTCACCTACGGCTCGCTGCTGAACACCGGCGATACGGCCCTTGTATTCAGGGGCGAAGGCAACTATCCCTGGGTTGTGGAGCGCGATTCGGTGCGCAGCGGCAACGCCGGCGTCAACAATTCCGTGTCCACGCTCGTCGGCAGGGGCGTTTTGAGCTCGTATCAGACCATCACGTTTGATTACCGTGTGAGCAGCCAGAGCAACGGTGACTACCTGCGCTTCTACATAGACGATGAGCTCATGCTTGAGGTATCGGGCGAATGCGCATGGACGGAATTCAGCTGCGTGGTGGGCGGCTCGGGAGAGCACGAGTTTAGATGGGAATTCAGCAAGAATGCCTCCGGGGCTTCCGGAAGCGACTGCGCTTGGATAAAGAACGTAGCTGTCGATATGACGCTTAGCTCCTACCTCAACACCGGAAACGGCAACTTTGCGTTTGAAAGCGACGGGACGTATCCCTGGTACATCGACAACGGCATCGCCACGAGCGGCAATGCCGGCGTAAACTCGTCCGTTTCAACGCTTACGACCACTGCGGAGCTCGTCGCGGGCGTCGATATCGCGTTCGACTACCAAGTGAGCAGCCAGGCGGGGGATGTGTTCACCGTGACAATGAACGGGGAAACGCTGCTCGAATCCGGCGCCACAAATGGTTGGCAGCACTTTGAGTACACTATTGAGCAGACCGGCGTCTACGAACTCGAGTTCTCCTACACCAAGGACGCCAGAGGCTCATCCGGAAGCGACTGGGCGCAGCTGCGCAATGTCGACTTGTTGTTCAGTCTCGACTACGCGCTCAACGTGGCGGGCGGAAACCTCGAGTTTACGACCTCGGCGCTGCCCTGGATAGTCTACCAGGATTACGCCATGTCCGGAAACGCCGGTGTATCCAGCAGCTCGTCGTACGTAACGCTCACGGTGAATCTAAACGCCGGGGATACGCTTACGTTTGATTACAGCGTCAGCAGTGAGTCCAACTGGGACTTCTTCATCTTCACGGTCAACAACGCCGAGGTCATCAAGCAATCGGGTATCGTAGCCTGGACGACCTATACCTACACTGCGGCCACGAGCGGCAGCTATGTGTTCAGGTGGAACTACACGAAGGACGGCAGCGTAAACTCCGGCAGTGACGCGGCGTACCTCGATGATGTGTTCATAACGGGTGACGGCCTCGTGGGCGATATCAACGGCGACGGCGATGTGGGCTCCGATGATGCGCTTATGGCGCTTCGCGCGAGCGCCGGCCTCATCACTCTCGACGCCGATCAGATCGCGCGCGGTGATGTGAACGGCGACGGCAGTATCGGCACGGATGACGCCCTGCTCATAATGCGCTATGCGCTGGGCCTGATAGATACCTTATAATCGGTTAACGCGCGGACTATACCGCAACATGCGGCGACCGCCCCTCGGGGCGGTCGCTTTGCGTTCCGACGCTCCCCCTGCCTCCCGCGCAACACATATGCTGCGTGCGGGGAACTCTCCTTATCGGCGGCCGGCAGGCTGTGCT
>JAUNBH010000069.1 GCA_030527165.1 Clostridia bacterium | reverse complement strand
AGGCGCAGCCAATGCCGCCTAGACCGGCAATGCGCTCGATATGCCTTACGACGTCGGCCGAGCTGCACTTCGCGGCATCCGTCAGGTGCTGGCGGTAGAAGTTTACGCCGATGACCCCGCCCCGCTTTGCAATCTCGCGAATGTGGTCGTCGCACAGGTTTCTCCTGTGGACGTGCACTGACCGGGAGTTGGAATGAGATGCGAACACCGGCGCCGCCGTCAACGCAAGCACGTCGTCAATACACGCGTCGGACAGGTGCGACACATCCAAGGCTATCCCGATTTCCTCCATCAGCTCGATTGCACGTCGCCCAAGTGGCTTTAGCCCGCGCCTGGACACGCCCGTCGCCGGATGCGCGAAGGCATTCTGGTGATTCCAAGTCAGAGTCATCGCACGCACGCCCAGGCGGTGATAGTTGCGGAGCGCAGCGAAGCTCTCCTCAATCGCCTCAGCGCCCTCAATAGTCAGTACGCACGCCGTTTTACCCGACCGCTCGTCAAAGTCCGGAGTGAACTCGCAGAGCTCCTCGCATTCATCAAGCATTCGGTGGTATGCGTCTATCATTTCCATCGCCTGCTGCGCATAGGGAACCGACAGCTTCCTGTCCACCCATACGGCGAAAAACTGCAGCTTGACATTCCCGCGCTTTAGCGCGGGCAGGCTGACCATCTGCTTCTCCTTGGGACTCAGAATGTCGTATCCCCTATTGACGGCATGGTACAAATAGTCGCAATGCGCATCAGCAAACGGGTATATCACATTTTACCTCACAATCAGCGTCTAACTACAACATCAGCCCGAAGCATTCTCCGGGCTGATGTGAACACCGCGTCTATTTGGCGTAATCTACCGCCCTTGTCTCTCGCAGCACATGAACCTTTATCTGACCCGGATAGTCCAGCTCGGTCTCTATGCGCTTCGCCACTTCACGCGCCATTACCACGGTTTCGGCGTCGGTAACCGCCTCGGGCTTAACTATTATGCGAACCTCTCTGCCCGCCTGGAACACAAACGTCTTCTCCACTCCCTCGAACGAGTTCGCTATATCCTCGAGTTTCGCCAGGCGCTTGATGTAGTTCTCGAGAGACTCGCGCCTCGCGCCGGGCCTTGCCGCCGATATAGCGTCCGCAGCCTGCACGAGCACCGCTTCTACCGTGGTAGCCTCTATGTCGCCATGGTGCGCGGCAATGGCGTGAATGACCTGGTTGTTCTCACGATACTTCCTTGCAACATCCGCACCAATCTGAATGTGCGTGCCTTCGTGCTCATGATCCAGCGCCTTACCTATGTCGTGCAGCAGTCCGGCGCGCTTGGCTATCGCCACGTTAGCGCCTATCTCCGCCGCCATCATACCCGCCAGATGAGCTACTTCTATGGAGTGCTTGAGCACGTTCTGGCCGTAACTCGTGCGGTACCTTAGCCGCCCGAGTATTTTCACCAACTCGTGATGCAGCCCGTTTACGCCGACCTGGAATACCGCCTGCTCGCCCGCCTCGCGTATCTTTACATCGACCTCTTTGCGCGCCTTCTCGACCATCTCCTCTATGCGCGCCGGATGGATCCTGCCGTCCAGCACCAGCTTCTCGAGCGCGATGCGCGCTATCTCCCTGCGGACGGGGTCAAAGCCCGACAGTATAACCGCTTCGGGCGTGTCATCTATTATGAGGTCTATTCCGGTAGCTGTCTCAAAAGTACGGATATTTCTGCCTTCACGACCGATTATCCTGCCCTTCATCTCGTCGTTTGGCAGGGGCACGACCGACACGGTGGACTCCGCAACGTGATCGGCGGCGCAGCGCTGTATCGCCATGGATACTATGTTGCGCGCTTTTTTGTCCGCTTCGTCCTTGGTCTTGAGTTCTATCTCGCGCAGCAGCACCGCAGCCTCATGCCGCGCTTCGCGCTCTATCGAAGAGACGAGCGAATCCTTCGCTTCCTCGCGCGTCATTGACGCCACGCGCTCCAGTTCCTGCTGCCTCCGCACGAGTAGCTCCTGAGCTTCCGCCTCAAGCCTGTCAGCCTCTTTTTGCTTATCCGCTAATGCGGACTCGCGCTGCTCCAGCGATGTAAGCTTGTTGTCTATCAGCTCTTCACGCTGCTGCACGCGCCGCTCCGACCTCTGTATCTCACTGCGACGCTCATTAAGCTCCCGCTCGTTGTCGGACTTTATGCGGTATACCTCTTCCTTTGCCTCGAGTATCTTCTCTTTCTTTATCGTCTCCGCGCGCTTCTGTGCATCGTCAATCATGCGCCGCACGGCGTCTTCGGCACGCGCGGTCTTCGCTTCGGCAATATCCCTTCTGTATCTATATCCGCCCACTGCCCCCGCTACCAGACCTACCACCGCGGTGGCTATGGGTATCGCGTAATCAAGCCACGACAAAACTATCCCCTCCATATTAAGTTGATATAAGTTACGGGAAACATCCCTTGTATGCACCCACTGATAAACAGCATACTATATGCGTACACACTCATCCGCATCGATTATAATGCATTTACAGACATAAGTCAAGGGCGCGCAGAGGCGCGCCCTTTATGCAGAACTATATATTGAACGAGAACCGTCAATTGGAGTCGCTTGCCTGTACTGCGGCGGCTTCCCTCTCGGCGAAGCGCTGGCGAACTTTGTGCTCTACTTCGGTGCAGAGCTCCGGGTTCTCCCGCAGGAATACCCTCGCATTGTCCCTGCCTTGACCTATCCTCATGTCGCCATAGGAGTACCATGCGCCCGATTTGTTGATTATCTTCTCCTCGACCGCCAAGTCCAGCAGCGAACCCTCTTTTGAAATGCCCTCGCCGTATATTATGTCAAATTCGGCCGTCTTAAACGGCGGCGCGACCTTGTTCTTTACCACCTTTATGCGCGTCCTGTTTCCCACCAGTTCGCTGCCGTTCTTGATGACGTCTATCTTGCGTACGTCCAACCGCACCGAGGCGTAGTACTTCAGTGCGCGTCCGCCCGTCGTAGTCTCGGGGTTGCCGTACATCACGCCAACCTTTTCACGAAGCTGGTTTATGAAAACAACGATGGTATTGGTCTTGCCTATCACGCCGGCGAGCTTTCTAAGCGCCTGCGACATAAGGCGCGCCTGCAGTCCAACGTGCGAATCACCCATGTCCCCTTCTATCTCGGCGCGAGGCACGAGTGCAGCCACGGAATCCACTACCACGACGTCCACCGCTCCGCTGCGCACCAGGGTTTCCGTTATCTCGAGCGCCTGTTCGCCTGTGTCCGGCTGCGACACGAACAAGTCCTCTACGTTGACGCCGAGATTCCCCGCATACTGGGAATCCAACGCGTGCTCCGCGTCAATGAAGGCTGCCGTGCCGCCCTGCTTCTGCGCTTCCGCAACTATGTGCAGGGCTATGGTCGTCTTGCCGGAGGACTCGGGCCCGTATATCTCCACTATCCTGCCGCGCGGAACTCCGCCCACACCCAGCGCATAGTCGAGCTCTATGCAGCCCGTAGATACCGTGGACACGGTTATGCGCGCCGCGGCATCGCCCAGGCGCATTATCGCACCCTTGCCAAACTGTTTCTCTATCTGCGCTAACGCAGCCTCTAATGCCTTTTCCTTTTCTACTACTGCCATGCTATCCCCCACGCCTTTCCGTTTATCTCATATGATTATAGCACACTTGTTCGCCCTTGTCATCCGTCGGTTTGCCGTGGAGACAAAAACGCCTCATCTTTACTTGGAAAACACCGCTCTGTTCTTGACTACGTACTCCACGCCGGAAATCACCGTCAGCGCAACCGCCAGCCACAGCACGAGAATGTCGAATCTGAAATCTATCAGCGAGAACAGCGGGTTCCCAAGCATTATCAGGCTTATTG
>JAUNBH010000021.1 GCA_030527165.1 Clostridia bacterium | reverse complement strand
ATCCTTTTTCTTCTTGCCCCCTTCCTTTGTCCAATATGTATTGTAATCCTACAAATAGTCGACAGAATGCATTTATTTGATTGTTTACAACGCGCGGCGGCCGTGATATAATCCCTGCGTTGAACCGCATGCTATGCTGTGTCGAGTCTCCGACGCATGGCGCAGTTTGCGGCGATAGCGATAGAATATAGGAGGAAGAAGCATGGATAAGTCAAAGATAATCGCTGAATACGCGACGCATGAAGGGGACACCGGTTCGCCCGAGGTGCAGATTGCGATACTCACGCACCGCATCAATCATCTCAACGAGCATCTCAAGGTGTTTAAGAACGACCATCACTCGCGCCGTGGTCTGCTCAAGATGGTAGGTAAGCGCAGTGGACTGCTCAAGTATCTGTACAACACGGACGTCGAGCGGTACAGGTCGCTCATAGCGCGCCTTGGCATAAGGGATCGCTACGGCAAGAAGTAAGCGCGGGCGCGACGAGACGAAACGGCATACGGGAGGAGGGCATGCGCCTTCCTCTCGTTTTGCGCGCCGGGGTTCAGATTTGCGCCGCGGCAAAATATACCGGTGGCGCCGTTTTTTATCATGGGATACTGTGCTATAATAGTCGGGATAATGTATTTAGAAGGAGTATAAGATGAAGAAGGTATTTTCAATTGAGATTGCGGGGCGTATGCTTACCGTCGAAACCGGCGCGTATGCCGAGCAGGCGGGCGGCTCCTGCCTTGTCCGCTGCGGTGACACGGCGGTATTGGCGTGCGCGACCGTATCGAAGACCGCGAGGGACGGGGTGGATTTCCTGCCCCTGTCGGTAGAGTTTGAGGAAAAGATGTATTCCGTCGGCAAGATACCCGGCGGTTTCATCAAGCGCGAGGGGCGTCCGTCCGAGCGGGCGATACTTACCGCGCGGTTGATTGACAGGCCGCTCAGGCCGCTGTTTCCCAAGGGCTTCTATAACGACGTGCAGGTAGTGACGACCGTACTGTCGGTAGAGCAGGACATACAGCCGGACATACTGGCGATGAACGGCGCTTCGATAGCGCTCAGCATAAGCGAAGCCCCGTTTTCCGGGCCGATAGGCGCCGTCAGCGTGGGCTATGTGGATGGCAAGTACATAATCAACCCCAACAGCGAGCAGCGCGAAAAGAGCCGCATTCATCTGACGGTAGCCGGCACCAAAGATGCCGTGATGATGGTTGAGGCGGGCGCCAACGAGGTCTCTGAAGAGGAGATGCTCAAGGCGATACTGTTCGGCCACGAGCAGATAAAGCTCATCGTGGACTTCATAGCGCAGATAGCGGCGGAGATAGGCAAGCCCAAGTGCAGCGTGGAAGTGTACAAGCCCGACGAGGCGTTGGCTGCGCGCGTGCGCGAGTACGCATTCGGCAATATGCAGTGGGCCCTGGACACGTTTGACAGGAAGGAGCGGGAGCAGCGCTCGGACAAGGTGAAGGCGGACGCCATAGCCGAATTCGAGCCGGAGTTTCCGGGCTGCGCAAAGGACGTAGACAGCATACTGTACGGCTTCACCAAGGAAATAGTGCGCGACAAGATAATCAACAAGGGCATACGTCCCGACGGCAGGGGCTATACGGACATTCGCCCCATATGGTGCGAGGCGGGCATACTGGGCCGCACGCACGGCAGCGGCGTGTTCACGCGCGGACAGACACAGGTGCTCAGCGTGGCAACTCTGGCTTCGGTGGGTGATGGGCAGACGCTGGACGGCATAGGCGAGGAAGAGTTCAAGCGGTACATACACCACTACAATATGCCGCCGTACAGCGTAGGTGAGGCGCGCATGATGAGAGGCCCCGGAAGGCGCGAGATAGGCCACGGCGCGTTGGCGGAGCGCGCGCTCATACCCGTGTTGCCCACGGAGGACGAGTTCCCGTACGCGATACGCGTAGTGTCCGAGGTAATAAGCTCAAACGGCTCGACGTCGCAGGCTTCCGTGTGCGCAAGCACGCTGGCGCTTATGGATGCCGGCGTACCCATTGCAAAGCCCGTAGCCGGCGTAGCCATGGGACTCATAAAGGACGAGGAGAGCGGTAACATAGTCGTGCTGACTGACATACAGGGCCTTGAGGACTTCCTGGGCGACATGGATTTCAAGGTGGCGGGAACAGTGGATGGCATAACCGCCATACAGATGGACATAAAGATAAAGGGCATCGACGAGCAGATACTGACGAGGGCGCTCGCGCAGGCGCATGACGGCAGGTTGCACATACTCGGCAAGATGAACGAAACGCTTGCGGCGCCCAGAGAGAATCTCTCCAAGTACGCGCCGAGGATAATCCGCTTCACAATCGACCCCGAGAAGATACGCGAAGTCATAGGCTCCGGCGGCAAGACCATAAACAAGATAATCGCGGACACCGGAGTGAAGATTGACATTGAGGACGACGGCAGGGTGTTCATCGCGTCGCCCGATGAGGAAGCGGCTTCTATGGCGCAAAAGATGATAGAGGACATCGTCCGCGACATAGAGGTGGGCAACGTCTACCTCGGCAAGGTCGTATCCATACTGCCCATAGGCGCGCAAGTCGAGATAAAGCCCGGCAAGAAGGGGCTCGTACACATCTCCAAGCTGGCGAACAGGCGCGTAGAGCGGGTCGAGGATGTGGTCTCGCTCGGAGACGAGATATTGGTCAGAGTAATAGAGATAAAGCCCGACGGCAAGATAGACCTTACGCGGAAAGGACTGCTTCCGGAGAACTCGCGCTGAGTCAGACAGATAAGAACGCCGTGCCGCCATGTGCGGCACGGCGTTTAAACCGAATGCGAGTCATTGCCGCGCCCTCTGCGGAGTGATTATTGCCCCCGCGCATGAATACCATGTAACATGAAGGCGCGGAGGTAACGGTATGGACAGGGCCCGGAGAGGGATGAGCATTGCGGTGAACGTAGCGTTGGTAATGGTTATAGTGGCGCTGTATGCGGTGACGGCGCAGCCCTTTGCGGGCGCGGAGCCCACTCTGGGCAGCGCGGTGTACATGGGCGTCGGCGACGAAGCGGTTGCGCTGCAATGGGCGGTCACGTACAGGGCGCGCTCCATGGAAGCAATACTGGAGGCGCTGGAGGAGAAGTCCGTCCGGTCGACGTTCTTTGTCAGCGGGGAATGGGCACGGCAGAATCCGGAGCAGCTCAGGCGCATAGTCGCCGGCGGGCATGAGATAGGCACAATGGGCAATCTGCCCTTTGAAGACGGCGATGTCTCGTGGGTCGAGGATGATCTGCGCGTGTCTGTGGAAACCATAGAAGACATATGCGGCGTGCGGCCCGCGCTGTACTACTCGTGGGAGCGCGCGAGCGCGGTGTCGTCGAGGGCGGCGCAGCGGTTAAATCTGACGCATGTGCTGTGCACCTTGGATCTGCTCTGCGCAAAGGATGATGCGGGAAATATTCTGTCGCGCGCACAAAACGCCGCGGGAGGGAACATAATACTTATGCAGCCCACGGTGCAGGCATGCGAGGCGATAGACGAGCTGTTGGAGCGGCTGATATCGCGGGGGTTCGACATAGTGCCCACGGGCGAGCTAATAGGTTTATACGATTGAGAGGTTTAAGAATGATACTTGACAGAACACTCGACAACGGCATGCGAGTCATAGCGGAGAAACTGGACAACGTGCGTTCTGCGGCGATAAGCATATCCGTCAACGCAGGGACTGTGGACGAGCGTAAGGACGAGGCGGGTATATCGCACTTCATAGAGCATATGGTATTCAAGGGCACGAACAAGCGCAGCGCGCTGGACATTGCGCGCGACATGGACGCTGTGGGCGGAAGCCTCAACGCGGGCACTTCACGGGAGAACACGCGGTTCTATGCCAAAGTGTTGGACGAGCATTTGCCGACTGCGATAGACGTGCTGTCCGACATGGTGCTAAACCCCAAGTTCGACTCAAACGATATTGAGCTTGAGAAGGGCGTCGTGTGCGACGAGATACTGATGTCGCAGGACGATCCGGACGACCTGGTGGTGCAGCGCATACAGGAGCTCTATTACGGCGAGGACCCGTTGTCGCGCTCGGTGCTCGGCACGAGCGAGGCTGTCAGGGGTTTTACGGAGGACAATCTGCGCAAATACATGGAGCGCCGTTACGCGCCCAACAACATGATAGTGACCTGCGCGGGCAACGTAGACCCGCAGCGGCTGATGGACGAAATAGGCGAGCGCTTTGGCGATTTGAAGCCCCGGGACATAGAGCGGCGAGAGTACGGCAGCGCCCGCGGCGAGCGCCAATCAGCCTCCATAGACAGGAGCGACCTGGAGCAGACGCACATAGAGCTGGCGTATCCGAGCTTTGGCTTCAACGAGGAATGCAGGTATCCACTGATGGTCATAAACAGCTTGCTGGGCGGCGGAATGAGCTCCAGGCTGTTCCAGAACATCAGGGAGAAGCGCGGGTTAGTGTATTCGGTCGGCTCGATGCCTGTATCGTTCTTCAGGTCAGGATACCTGGGACTGTTCGCGTCTACCGCAGCCAAGCAGGCGCAAACCGTATTGGAGCTCATGCTCGATGAGATGAGGAAGCTCAAGCAGGACGGAATAACGCAGCGCGAGCTGGACTTCACGCGCGAGCAACTCAAGGGCAACTTCATCATTTGGAACGAGGGCACCTCTGCGCACGCCTCGATGCTTGCGAAGTACGCGTGTGCCGGCATGCCGCTCATGACGGAGGACGAGATGCTTTCAAGGCTGGACTCGATAGATTTGGAGTCCGTGCTGCGCATAATCCCCCATGTGTGCGACGAGGACAAGCTGTGCTCGGTATTCGCGGGCAAGGACTGCTCGGCATTGGTGGAGTTTATGACGAACGGATAGGTACGCAGGATGATTGGAGGGTATGGTATGGACGACAGGCTGGAAGTGATATTCGCGCTGCAGAACGCCCTGGACAGGGATATAGAGGCGCGCAGGGGGCTTGACGGCATAAGCCGCGATGAGTGGATACAGCGCGATACGATAGCGATTCTCGTGGAACTGGGCGAGCTGCTCTGCGAGGTAAACTACAAGTGGTGGAAAAACGCCAAGCCCGTAGACGAGGCTGCGGCAAGGGAAGAACTGGTGGACGTGCTCCACTTTTTCATAAGCATGTGCATACGGATGGGCATGACCGCCGATGACCTGTACAACGGCTATGTGGCGAAAAACCGCGAGAATTTCGACAGACAGTACGGCCGCTCGCAGAAAGACGGGTACGCCGCTGACGCCGACACGCGCGAGTAAACGCGGCGGGCGCGCACGGTAACAGCGCGTAAAACGCAAGTTGCGGTGTGCGCGGTGACATATTGTGGTATAATAGCGCAAAAAACGGGGTTGCGTATGCCTGCATACAGAAAGAAAAGGGTTAAATACCGCTTCAAACCGAAGTTCTACATAATCGTCAGCGTGTTGGCGCTGGCACTCCTGGCGGCGCTCGCGTTCATAATATCAAACGGCGGACGCGCTGCGACTACGGTGGGCGTGCTGCAGACTGAGACGGAGCTTGACTTCGCCATAATCAGAAACGAGCAGGTTGTAAACGTAGACAGGTACGACGGCGCGGAGTACCGCGTGCGTGAGGGCAGCGACGTAACTGCAGGCACGCCGTTGGCGTGCGTATACAGATGGGGATACAGCGACGAGATGATGCAGGCGCTGCTGCAAATAGAGGAGCGAATATATGACGCTCAGATGGAACAGCTGGAGGGAATCAGCGATCTGGGGCTCGACGATGTAAACAACAGGATAGATGCCGTAAAGCGGCGCATACTCAACGCGAGCATGTACGGCGGCGATGGGGATGTATTGGAGCTGGAGAGCGAGCTCCAAGCGCTTCTCGCGGAGCGCAGGGAATACCTTTTGACCAGGGTGCAGAGCACTGAGGCGCTGTTGACGCTGTACGAGGAGCGCGAGACCAGGCTGGCGCAGCTCGACCAGTGGCGCAGTGACGTGAGCGCGGCTGCGGACGGGCGGGTGAGCTTTTACTTCGACGGGTACGAGCAGTCGCTCAACGCCTCCAAGCTCGACCGCGTGACGGAGCACCTGGTGTCGGGCGCCATATCGGGCGCGAGCGTGACGAACCCAAACGCGGACTCGGAGAGCGCATTGTACAGGATAGTAGACCCGGGCGTGTGGTATTGCGCGTTTTTGACGGACGCCGATTCTGTGTTTCGCACTGTCGAGGGTGAGAGCTATGAGGTCTCCTTCGTTGGCGCAGAGGATATGACCTACCTGGGTGTAGCGCAGCGGCCGTTGAAATCCGATGACAAATTCATAAACATACTCAAGTTCGAGCGCGACATAGGCCGCTTTATAAGCATACGCTCCATCAGCGGCGTAATGAGCGTATACACGACGGGCGTCATCGTCGCTGAGGACGCGGTGTTCATAGACGAGGACGGGCTGCCGTATGTGCGCTTATATGGGAGCGACAGCAGGATTTACGTCGACGTACTTGCGAGCGACGGCGAGACTGCGGCGGTGCGCGCACAGAATTCCAACAGCGTGCTCACGGCGGGTCAAACGCTCGCCGCCAAGCAGAAGAACCTTTGGCAGATGATATTTGGCGGTGAATAGGCGATGTCGATAGCGGATAATTACAGGCGGATAACCGATGCGGTTGCCGAGGCGGCGTTGCGCAGCGGCAGGCGTCCGGAGGACGTCGAAGTGATTGCTGTGACGAAGTTCGTGCCGGTAGAGCGCATTGCCGAGGCGGTCGCGGCGGGCGCGCGCAGCATCGGGGAGAACCGCGTGCAGGAATTCCGGGAGAAGCTGGAGTTTTTCGATGCCTGCGGCGTGCGCAAAAGTATTATTGGACAATTGCAGAGCAATAAGGTAAAATATGTATTGGGGAAATGCGACCTTATTCAGTCCGTGGACAGGCTCTCCCTTGCGGAGGAGATAAGCCGGCGCGCAAGCGCAATGGGCATTGTCCAGGATGTGCTCGTCGAGGTCAACATAGGCGGCGAGGAGCAGAAGGGCGGCATAGCCCCGGAGAGCGCGGAAGCGCTTATCACAGTTATTTCCGGTTTGCCCGGGATAGCGGTAAAAGGGCTCATGTGCATACCACCCGTGCTGGGAGCGGTTGAGCTGCGCAAGTGTTTCGCGTCCATGCGCGAGCTGTTTGAACGGCTGGCGTCGGGGACTGCGAACGGGGCCCGCATGCAGCATCTATCCATGGGTATGAGCGGGGATTACATTGCGGCTATTGAGGAGGGCGCCAACATGGTGCGCATAGGGAGCGCGCTGTTTGGCGAGCGTACCCGGTAGTCGTGAGCGCCGTAGAGATATAGCAGGCGCTCGAAAAGCACACAAACTCCAGGCGCCATATTAAAGACTGGAGGTAAGTCAGGATGGCAAGACTCGGGGAATTTTTCTCTAACCTCATGGGGATTTCGGCTGAAGAAGAGGACGAAATACTCGACGGTGACGAAGCGGAATACGCGGATGACGACAATGAGTACGAAGCGCAGCCCCAGCAGCGCGCGGGTAAGCGCGGCAAGTCGAACATAACGGCGCTTCCCACTGCGAGCAAGCAGAGGCTCGTAATTTACCGGCCGGTGAGTTACGAAGACGCCGACACCGTCGTTGACCAGCTCAAGAGCCGCAGACCGGTAGTAGTCAACATTGCCGAGCTCATGAACACAAATCTGACTACGGCACAGCGCGTGTACGATTACATCGCTGGCGCGGCGTACGCACTGGGCGGTCAGCTCGTGCGCATCGACGAGGGCATTTACTTATTGGCTCCCAGCAACTACTCGATCGGCGGAGATGCGGTCTACAAAGACCGCTGAAATCGGTGATTGAAGGGGTCGGGCGCCTCAGCGGCGCCTGGCTCCGCCACGGAGGTCGGTATGAAACGGGAAGACATCGTAAACAAACGGTTTTCGCGCATGGTTTTCGGTTATTCGCCCATGCAGGTAGACGCGTTTCTGGATGAAATCGTGTTGAGCTTAGAGGAAGATTGTGCGAGGGGCGACGCGGAGTTCGTCGCGCGTGATGTGGAGCTGGCGCGGCTCAAGGCGGCGCTTGCGCGCGTCAGCGACGAGCGCGAGGCATTGGCGGCGCAGAACCGCGCGCTGAGCGAGGAGAATGCACGCCTTACGGACGAAAACAAGCAAGCGCAGGAGCGCTTGAAAATACTGGCGCGCGAGATAAAGAAATTCCGGCAATAAGCGATTGCGCTAACTTAACGACGACTGTTGAGAGAATGAGGCTGCGCCTCATTCTTTTACTGTATTGCGGTCAAATGGATTAAAGTTCTCAAACGGCTCCTCGTTGGCGTGCAGCGTACTGGCGCGGCTTATCACCTCGCCACCGTAGCGGGTTCGCAGCGCGTCCACCGCCACATCGAGCTTGCGCCGCTTCTCGTGCAGCGCGTCTTGAAATATCGAGAGCTGCTCGCTGTCTGATATGAGCGAAGCCACCCGCATGCCGACCTGCCGTATCGGCTTCGCGCCGTACAGCGAGCGAATCAATTCGCGCGCGCATTCATACAGCTCTCCCGTCACATCCGTCGGGGCGAGAAGGCGCGTCTGTTTGCTCCTGTGTGATAGATCGCTGTATCGCACGGATACGCCGACTACGAGTGCGCGCATGCCGGATTTGCGCAGCCTATACGCTACCTTGTCCGTCTGCCGCAGCAGCGCCGAGAATAGCTCGCTCTCTGTCTGAATGTCGCCCGGCAGGGTGCAGGACGCGCTTATGCTCTTTTGTTCATCATTGGCAGTGGGCAGGAGTTGTTTGTCGATGCCGTTGGCGTGCAGCCATAGCTGCTTGCCCGTCGTTCCAAATATGGATATGAGCATGCTCTGGCTGGCGGAGGCGAGCTGACCTATGGTTCGTATGCCTACGCCGTTGAGCTTGTCGGCGGTGGAACGACCGACGTACATGAGGTTGGAGACCTCCATGGGCCATATGCGCTCGCGCCAAAACTGGCTGTTCACTACTGTTACCGCATCCGGCTTTTTGTAGTCAGAGCCCATCTTCGCCATCAGCGGATTATCGCCTACTCCGACGGATACCGTGAGGCCGAGCTCGTCCTTGACCCTGTTTCTGATGATGTGTGCGACCTCAGTGGCGGGGCCAAACAGCCGCTCGCAGCCGCGGTAGTCTATATACGCCTCGTCTATGCCGTAACGCGATACCACGGGCGAATAGCGCTTGACTATGCTCAAGAACCTGTCGGAATAGTGCGAATAAACGTGGTATTGCGCAGGAACTAAAATCGCCTCCGGACAGCGCGCCAGCGCCTCGCGGAGGGGCATTCCGGCGCGCACGCCGTGCTTTTTTACGGTATATGTCGCAGCGAGCACTATGCCGTGCCGCTTACTCGCGTCGCCGCCGACTATGAGCGGAGTGTCGAAAGTATAGCGGCCCTCGCTCGTGACGACGGCGCAGTGCGCGAAAAACGAGTTGAGGTCGACGTGCAGAAAGTTCACACTGCACCTTCCTTTACGAGCAGCCATGTATCCCGCGTGCGATCCCAGTAGAGCTCAGCCCGGCGCGCGTCGAACTCGAGCACAAAACGCATGTACGACCTGTATCCCCAGCGGGCGGTGTCTACCGCGAGTATGCGCGTCACCTTTTGACGGCTGCCGGAGGCAGATATAAAGTACGCAGGCCGCACGCCGCTGTTCGGGTCAAAGTCGACGAGCACACGGGTTATTCGGTTATAACGCTTCATATCAACCCTCCCAAACAAATGTTCTAAACTGATTGTACTACCAAGTTGCGCGTTTGTAAAGCACATTTTTGGTACAAATGTTTCCATTTTAACCACATGGCGGCGTTTTTAGCGTCAAAGCCCGGGCGAAGCGCGCACTCGCTGCGCAAAGGCGGTCGATAATGGGGGAAAAGCGGCGGCAGCACGTCAAAGCGGTTGTAATCGCATGCGGGAATATGCTAAAATGAACGGCAATGTGTAGTGTGCGGGCGATATGCGCCCGTCTGGAGGTTGCTGTTGAGAACACGCGATTTTTACTATGACTTGCCGCGCGAGCTGATAGCTCAAACGCCGGCGGAGGTGCGCTCCGAATCGAGGCTGCTCGTGTATGACAGGCGCGATGGGAGTATAAGTCACAGGCGGTTTGCGGACATAGTCGAATACATAAACGCTGGGGACGTGTTGGTGCGCAACACCACGCGGGTGATACCGGCGCGGCTGTTCGGCAGGCGCGCGGATACGGGCGGAAAGCTGGAGTTTTTGCTGCTAAAGCGACTGCACGGCGACGTCTGGGAGTCGCTGGTAAAGCCGGGGCGGAGCGCAAAGAAGGGCCTAAAGTTTGAGATAACGCCCGAGCTGCGCGCGACCATAGGCGACACGACGGAATCGGGCGGGCGGCTGATAGAGTTGGAATACGATGGAGTATTTGAAGAGGTACTGGAGCGCGCGGGCGAGACGCCGCTGCCGCCGTACATAACGGCGCGCTTAGACGTGGGCGCGAGGGAGCGCTACCAGACCGTATACGCGGAGCAAAACGGGTCTGTCGCCGCTCCGACGGCTGGGCTGCACTTTACACCGGAGCTGTTTGCAGCGCTTGAAGCCAAGGGCGTAGAGATAGCGGACGTGCTGCTGCACGTTGGACTTGGAACCTTTCGACCGGTGACTGCGGAGCGCATCGAGGAGCACCGCATGCATTCGGAGTACTACAATGTCAGCGAGGATGCGGCGCGCCGTATAAACGCCGCGCGAGCTGCCGGCGGGAGAATAATCGCGGTGGGCACCACGTCGTGCAGGACGCTCGAGAGCGTCGCGGACGAGCACGGAGCAGTCCACTCTGGCGAGGGCGAAACGGGCATATTCATATCGCCGGGATACCGCTTCAAAGCGGTTGACGGGCTGATAACAAACTTCCACCTGCCTGAGTCCACGCTGCTGATGCTCGTCAGCGCGCTGGCGGGGCGCGAGGAGATGCTGCGCGCGTATTCGGTTGCGGTGGAAGAGCGATACAGGTTCTTTTCGTTCGGTGACGCGATGCTTATCGTGTAAACGGCACGCCGGCGAATGAGGGCGGGGACGCCATGGGGGTATGATGGAGAGATTCAGCTTTGAACTCATAAAGACATGCGGGCAGACGGGGGCGCGGCTCGGCAGGATTATAACTCCGCACGGGGCGATAGACACGCCGTGCTTCATGCCCGTGGGGACGCAGGCGACGGTGAAAGCCATGATGCCGCGCGACTTGCGCGAGGTAAACGCCTCCATAATCCTGTCCAACACATATCACCTTTATGTGCGCCCGGGGCATGAGCTCATAAGGCGCGCGGGCGGCCTGCACGGCTTCATGGGCTGGGACCGGCCCATATTGACGGATTCCGGCGGCTTTCAGGTGTTCAGTCTCGCGGGCATAAACAAGATAAGGGAAGACGGAGTGGAGTTCAGGTCACACATCGACGGCAGGAAGCTGCACTTCACGCCTGAGAGCGTGATGGAGATAGAGCAGGCCCTGGGCGCGGATATAGCCATGGTGTTTGACGAGTGCGCGCCGCATCCAAGCGACAGAAGCTACACGCGGGCGGCTATGGAGCGCACGCACCGTTGGGCGCGCAGGTGCAAGGAAGTGCACACGCTGGAGCGGCAGGCGCTGTTTGGCATAGTACAGGGCGGGATGTACGCCGACATGCGCATAGAGAGCGCCAAAACGCTCGCGGACATGGACTTCCCGGGATACGGCATAGGCGGGCTCTCCGTGGGCGAGCCCAAGCCGCTCATGTACGAGATGCTGGAGGCGCTCGAACCCCACATGCCCGCCGGCAAGCCGCGCTATCTCATGGGAGTAGGCAGTCCCGACTGCCTGTTGGAGGGCGTGATGCGGGGCGTGGACATGTTCGACTGTGTGCTGCAGACGCGCGTGGCGAGAAACGGCCTGGCGTTCACTCGGAGCGGCAAAAAGACCATACGCAACGCGGCGTACGAGAGCGATTTCGCACCGATAGAGGAGGGCTGCGACTGCTATGCCTGCCAAAACTTCTCGCGCGGCTACATTCGGCATCTCATAAAGGCGGGCGAGATACTTGCGGCGCAGCTTTTGACCATGCACAACCTGCGATTTACTCTGCGGCTCATGGAGGATGTGCGCGCCGCGATAATGGAGGACAGGCTGCTGGACTTCTACACGGAACTCAAGGAAGGCGGTGCTTTTAGTTGAAGCGGCGTGAAACGACATTGAGGGACGAGGGCGCGGCGGTGCAATTCGGCGCGCGATTGGGAGAGCTCGTGTTTGAGGGCGCGTTCATAGCCTTTTTCGGCGGGCTCGGCGCGGGCAAGACGACGATTATCACCGCCGCGGCGCGCGCACTGGGCGCATTTGGAGCGGCGAGCCCGACGTTTACCATAGTGCGCGAGTACAGTGGGCGCATGCCGCTGTTCCACTTCGACGCATACAGATTGCGCGACGAGCATGAGCTGTACGCCATGGGTTTTGACGACTACCTGGAGCGCGGCGGTGCGATAATGCTGGAGTGGTCGGAGCGTGTCGCGGCAGTGCTTCCGCCGGAGCGCCTCGAGTTGCATTTGGAGGTTGGCGAAGATAACGCGCGGCGGCTTTGCGCGGTGGCGTTCGGAGGAGCATATGAGGCGCTGTTGGAGGAATTGATACCATGAAATTGCTTGCGATATCCACTTCGTCGCGTATGGCATCGGTAGCGCTCAGCGTCTGCGGGCGCATGTCCTGCGCGGTCGATGAGAGCGGTTCGAGCCACAGCAGCGCCTTGATGCCGCTCGTAGACCGGCTGCTCTGCGAAAACTCCCTCGCTGTGAGGGACGTCGATGCGTTTGCCGTGGACGTCGGCCCCGGTTCGTTCACCGGGGTGAGAATAGGCGTGTCGGCTGCAAACGCTATGGCGTACGCGCTCGCCAAACCTGTGTACGCAGTCAGTTCGTTGGAGGCGCTGCGCTTTGCCGCTCCGGACGGCGTTTGCGTATGCGCGCTCCTGGATTGCAGGAACGGCAACGGTTACGCGGCGTTGTACGACGGCGGCAGCGAGCTAAAGCCGCCCTGTGCGGTAGTAATAAGCGAGTTTTTGCACGATGTGCCGGAGAAGACTGTGTTTGTGGGCGACGGGGCGCAGCTCCATCGCGAGGCGATACTCGCCGCCGTGCCGGGCGCGAGCGTAATAGAGGGCGTCTGCGTGAGCGCGCACGGCGCCGTCATGGCGGTGCTAAACGGCTGCTATCGTGAGTGCAGCGGCGGCGCTGTGCCAATGTATCTGAGGAAACCGCAGGCAGAGAGGCTGAGAAGCGATGGTTGAGCCGAAGTTCAGGAAAATGGATATGGGCGACTTGGAGCGCGTGTACGAGATAGAGCTGCAATCTTTTCCCACGCCATGGCCTGTGGCGGCTTTCGAGCGAGAGCTCGACAACGAGCTGGGCTATTACTGCGTGTGCGAGCTCGACGGGCAAACGGCAGGGTTCTGCGGCATGTGGGTGTATATGGGCGAGGCGCAGCTGACGAATGTGGCAATCGCGCCGGAGGCGCGGCGAAAGGGCGTCGCGTCGCGCATGGTGCGTCACATGATAGGGGTAGCAGTAGCTCGCGGCGCACAGCGCATGTCGCTGGAGGTTCGCGAGCACAATGAGCCCGCGAAGGCGCTGTACCGCTCACTCGGCTTTGTCGAGATAGGCGTGAGGAAAAACTATTATCTGGAGACCAGGGAGAACGCCATAATAATGGCGGTAGAGAATCTGGCCGTCGAAAGCGCAAATGGAGGTGGTTCAGTTTGAATGCGGTTGGGATATTTGACTCGGGTCTGGGTGGCATAAGCTTTCTCAAGGAGGCAGTTCGCCTCATGCCGGAGGAGAACTACATATACTTTGGCGACAACGCGCACGCCCCCTACGGCGACAAGCCGGAAGCCGAGGTGAACGCGCTCGCGCTTGACTGCGCGCGCAAGCTGTGCGACGCCGGCGTAAAGGCGATAGTAGTGGCGTGCAACACCGCTACCGGGACTGCGATTCGCAGCATACGGGACAGCCTGCTGATACCCGTGGTGAGCGTAGAGCCGGCAATCAAGCCCGCGTGCGCTATAGAGGGTGACGGAAAGATACTGATGCTCGCGACGAGTGTCACGACCAACATGATGCGGTATCAGGCGCTCAAGGCGCGCATGCCGGAGCCGGCGAGGATAATAGACGTGGCGTGTTCGGGAGTAGTGGACCGCATAGAGAGCGGCGTGTTTGAGGACGACGCATTCGACGATTTATTGGAAAGGCATCTCGGCAGGTATGCCGGCATGAAAGTTGACGCCATAGTACTTGGCTGTACGCACTATGTGTTTATCAAGGGCGCCATACGGCGATATGCCGCGGCGCATTTCGAGGGCGAAGCGGCGTTCACGGACGGAAACAGGGGTACGGCGCTGCAACTGGAGCGCGTGCTCCGCGAGCGCGGGCTGCGCGACACCTCCGGCAAGGGCGCTGTGGAGTTCATGACGAGCGGTGATTATTCGCGCTACAAGCCCATGTTTGACATGCTCATGGCGCGCAGGATGTAGGTGCATAAACACCGCATATTGTGCGTATGTGTTGAGTGATATGTATATTTTGTGAAATCTGCCGCCGGAATTGACGACTGCCGCCGTCTGGTGTAGAATGGCGCTGTAGGGTGCGCATCAGCGGATCCTCGCGGAGGGAGTTGTGCGGGACGCGAAACGGTTGATTGCTTCTTTGCTCATCGCAGCGCTTGTTTTTGGCGTTGCGGGATGTGTCGGCAGGCCAATTATAACTGACCCAAATGTAATAGAAATGCCATCGGAGGCGCCCACGGTGGGCGGCGGCGTTCAGGCTGCCACGCCCGATGTTAGCGTTACCCCGCAGCTCATACATCAGCACACGCCAGATACGGCTGTGTCGCCAACGCCGGAAGTGAGCGCGGAGCCCACCGAACCGGCTGTAAGCCCTACTGAGCTGCCGGAACCAACTCCGGACGTCACAGAGGGTCCTCACGCGGACGGCGGCAAGCTCATCGCGCTCACATTTGACGACGGCCCCAGCGCGACGGTTACGGACATGATACTCGATGTGCTTGAGGAGTATGGCGCCAAGGCGACGTTCTTTGTGCTCGGCGAGAATGCGGAGAGGTTCAGATCAAAGCTGCAGCGGGCGCACGAGCTTGGCTGCGAAATAGGAAACCATACATATAGTCACAAGTATTTGGACAAGCTGTCGGCGGAGGAGATCCGCGCTCAGATAGACCCCGTGGACGCGATAGTGCGCGAGGTGACCGGTGCGGACGCGCCTACATTCCGACCGCCCGGAGGCAGGCTGGACAAGGGTACGTTTGTGGTGGACACCGTGGGCCGGCCGTGCATACTCTGGTCGATAGACACTCGCGACTGGGAGAGCAAGGACAGGGACAGCGTGGTAGCGAACGTACTCAACGATGCAGCGGACGGCGATATAGTGCTCATGCACGACCTGTATCTGTCGACTGCCGAGGCGGTGGAGCTGATAGTGCCGGCGCTGATGGAGAGGGGTTTCACGCTCGTCACGGTCAGCGAGTTGATAGCGGCGAGGACGGAGAGCGCCGTACCGCGCGTATACAGGAGCTTAAGACCTTAACGGCGCAAACGCCGGGAATACATGCCAAAGGGCGCGGCTCAGCCGCGCCCTTTGGCATGCTCGGAGATGTCGTATAGCCGCAGCAGCCTTATGCGCGCTTCGGCGATCCTCAAGCTTTCGCGCGCACTGTCGCCGCGTGTGCGCCCGCGTGTGACATATGTGGCGATTCGGCACAGCCAAGCCCATGGCAGCAACCACGGCAGCCTGCGCAGATAGCCGTAGCGGTCTCGCATGACGGCAATGGGCGGGAATAGCGCCGCGGCCGCGTTCGCCGTGCGAGAGCCGCGCTCTGCCGCGGAGCGAACCATGCTTGCACTGTGCACACGGCTGAGTGAGCTCTGACCGTATACGCCCGCGTCGAGAATGTCCAGGAGCATGGGCGTTATATCGGGGCAGTCGTCTGTGAAAGAGCGCGGCATATGTGCTGAGGCGGCATCAAAACCGAGGTGATCCCGCGCTATGGCCAATACGCTTTTGCAGAATGTCAGCGCACCGGCGCGCTCGAGTATGCGCTGCGCCTCGGCATAGTCGATGTGCGAGCGATAGGTAAAGGCAAACACCGCGATATCCATGAGCGTGCGCGCTCCAAAGCCGCTGTAGGTGAAGTGCTTCAGCGCGTGCATGACCAGGAATGCCCAGTGATGAGTCGGGTGCGGGGTCGCCGCCGAGCCGCCTTGGCAGCTGAAGCGCTCGACCGACTGCGCGTTGCTCCACGAGTCGAGTTCCAACGGATACCCGCTGTGGAGTTCGAGCTTGAGACCGGAGGCGGCATGGCGCAACGTCACGACGCCGCCGACCTCCTCCGCGCGGGCGAAGCCAAGTGATTTTAGCGCATCGGCGCAGCGCGGCAAGTCAGTTGCCGGTATGAAGAAATCCTCGTCTGCGGATTCCCGCAGGTACGGGTCTGCATACATGCGCCGGCACACAACGCCCTTGACCACGAGATAGCGTACGCCTTGCGCGTCCAGCCGCTCACACGCGGACAAGAGCGCCCTCTCGCGATTGACCTGGGCGGCTGCGAGCGCGACTGCGGCGGCACGCCAGCGCTCTTTGAATGCGCTGTCGAGCTGTGCAAACGAGCGCAGCTCCTTGACGGAGGAGTAGCATACCGCGACGAGTTTATTCTTGCCGCAGAGCTCAAACAGCGCCTCATACTGAGCACACGAAAGCCCCAGATCCGCACAGGGCGCATCTGACAGCGGTGAAAACGCTTTGAGAGCAGCCAAAAGCTGCAGCTGTACAGGAGTTAGGTCTGCCATCTCAAATATAGGATACGCTTATTGGCGGTGCAACGCAAGTCTGTACGGAACTTTGAGCATAGAAAATGGCGCAGTGGTGCACACGGGACGCAAAACGCCGCGGATGTGCGGTAACCCGGAGGGCTTTTGTGCGGCCGCCTCGCGCAAAAAAAGCCGCTGGGATGCGCCTCCGCAACGGCTGAAACACTTAAAACGCTATTCCCGCACTATGGCGATGGACGCGCTCGCGCCGATTCTGGTTGCGCCTGCCGCTATCATTCGGAGGGCGTCGTCGCGCGTGCGAATGCCGCCGGACGCCTTTACGCCCATGGTGTCGCCGACTGTGGCGCGCATGAGGGAGACGTCCTCGGGCAGAGCGCCGCCCGTGGAGAAGCCGGTTGAGGTCTTTACAAAGCCCGCTCCCGCTCTCATGGCGCACTCACAGGCGAGGCGCTTCTCGGCGTCGTTCAGCAGGCACGTTTCAAGTATGACCTTGACCGTCGTACCTGCGCCGGAGGCGCGGACTACCGCTGCTATGTCCTCCTCGACCCTATCCCACATGCCTGCCTTGGCAAAGCCTATGTTGATTACCATGTCGATCTCGTCCGCGCCGGACTCCACGCAGAGCGCCGCTTCGTACGCCTTGGCCGCAGTCAGCATAGCGCCCAGGGGGAACCCCACCACGCAACAGGTCAACACGCCGGAGCCCTTTAGCTCGGAGGCGACCAACTCGGCGTAGCAGGAGTTTACGCAGACGCTTTTGAAGCCGTATCGGCGCGCCTCATCGCAGAGCTTCGCTATCTGTTCCGGTGTCGCGTCGGGCTTCAGTAGCGTGTGGTCTATGTACTCTCTAAGCTCCATGACTACACCTCAGCGAACGAATACCGGTACGGAGGCATATGTCATGTTGCTTGTGATGCCAATTCCGGAGAACGAATCATCGCCCAGTGCTATGCAGCAAGCGAGCTGAACGGCGGCGGCAATCTCGTCCTGACCGTAAGCCACGGATGCCATTACGTCCGCCGAATAGCTGCCCGAAGCGAGCAGGTAGGCGCCACCGCCCGCACTGACGATACAATCTATGTTCAGGCGACCTCTGTAATCGTCGAGTGCGTCCAGAACGCCGAGCGCCATTTCGTCTGACTCGATGACTATGGATGTAAGCGCACTGGTGGTGTCGGAGTCGCCGGCATCCAACCAGGCGGCGACTGCGGCTCGTGCGCCTTCGCGAGTACTGTCTGCGACCGCGACGCTGTAATCGCCCTTGTGGAGGGTATCGCCCACCGCCAGCACAGAGGCTCCAGCATCGCCCGCGAGTATGCTGCCAAGTGCGCTCGCGGCGTCTTCGGCTGTGGAGTCAAACGCAAAGTACGCCGTCGCATTCAGCCCTGTTATGACGGGCCCGCAGAATATCAGCGGTACCTCGTCGTCAAGAATGCTCTTTGCAGCGTCGTACATGCCCTCCGCGGCAGGATCGACGCACCAGAGCACTATGGCGGCAGCATTCCAGCCGAGCGCGGAGTCTATGAGCCGCATCTGTTCCTCGGCGGTGTCGAATGTGCGGAATATGTACTCAATGCCATAGAGGCCGCTCATGCCCTCCATGGCGAGACGGGCGGCTTCGACCTGCGCTTCCGTTGCGCCGGCTTCTGCGCTCGGTATTAAAACGGCAATCTTGGGTGTAACCGTGCCGCAGGATGATGCAAACAGCGTCAGCGCCACGAGGGCTGCGACGATCAGAGCGGTGAACTTTTTCATAGTGTTTCTCCTTTGGAAATCATTTCATGATTCGGCGTCAGCCGACGGGTTGAACGCCAACGGCCAGGTCGTATTCGAGCTCAAAGTCCAGCTCAACGAGCGACAGGTCGGTGTCGATCTGCGCGTAGAGGTAATTAGTTCCCGGCGCGAGCACGAGCGCATACGCGCCGTCGCCGGCCTGCAAGTTCGCCGAGGCCACCTCGATGGAGCCGCTCTCAAAGAATCTGACGATTATCGAGCACATAATGGGCTCCGGGTAACTGTTCGTGACCATGGCGTCGAGGAACGTATCTCCCGATTGCTCGTACACGGATACGTTTGAGAACTCGAGATAGCGTATAAAGTGGTCGCCCGCGGCTATTTGAACCCCGAACGCATCCGTGCGCACCCCGCCGCTCGACGGCGATGGCGTGGGCTCGGGAGCAGGCGTCTCCGTGGGCGCTTCGGTCACCGGCGGCGCGGTTATGTCATCGCGTATGACCGGTATGGCCACAAGGCAGCCCGACAGAAAACACGTGAGCAAAACTGCGAACGCCACGTAGCATGATACCAGTTTTAGGTTCGGCTTGCAATCTCCCATGTCAGTTTTTTCCTCAAATCGTAGAGCTCGTCGGATATATCCACCTTGTATACGTGAGGATTCAGCAGGCGCTTGCTCTCCGGCCAGAGCGTGTCCATCTCATTGCGCGCATACTCCTGAATCTCGGGGAGCGTCGGCAGGTCGTACACCTGCGCACCGCCGATAAACAGCGGCACCAGCAGCTCGCGCACGGTGAAATCCCGCGCTATCATGCTCTTGTACGTCTGTTCAGGGTGATAAAGCCTCAGCTCAGACACGCCGTCCAACGTCTCATGCTCCAACGCTATCAGGTCTGCGATGGCCTTGTGCGACTTGCCGTAGAGACGGAACACCTTTTTACGCCCGGGGAGGGTGGACTTTTCCGGGTTGTCGGAGAGCTTCATCTTGGGAATCTCAACTCCGTTTACTATCTCGGCGCTCATTTTGTAGACGCCGCCAAGCGCGGGTTGATCGGACGAGGTTATGAGCTTCGTGCCCACACCGTACACGTCGATACACGCGCCCTGTACTCTCAAGTCGTGAATGACGGTTTCATCCAGGTCTCCGGACACAAATATGCGCGCTTTCTCGTATCCGGCGCTGTCGAGCATTGCGCGCGCCTTCTTGGACAGGTAGGCGAGGTCGCCGGAGTCCAGGCGTATGCCCACGGGTTCGTAGCCCTTTGCGCGCAGTTCGTCGAACACCTTGATGGCGTTGGGAATGCCGCTTCGTATCGTATCGTAGGTGTCCACCAGCAGCATGCAGGAGTCCGGGAATACGTCCGCATAGGCGCGGAACGCGTCGAGCTCCGTCGGGAAGCTCATGACCCAACTGTGGGCATGCGTGCCTTTGACCGGTATGTCGAACCACTTTCCGGCAATGACGTTGCTGGTGGCGACGCAGCCGCCCACTATTGCGGCGCGCGCGCCGTATATGCCGGCGTCAGCGCCTTGGGCGCGCCTCAGCCCGAACTCGAGCACCGCGCCGCCGTTCGCGGCATATGCGACACGGTTTGCCTTTGTGGCTATCAGCGTCTGGTGGTTTACTATCGTGAGAAGCGCGGTCTCGATGAGTTGTGCCTCCATGATAGGCGCCTCTACGCGCAGGAGGGGCTCACGGGGAAACACGAGCGTTCCCTCCTTCATGGCGTATATGTTGCCCGTGAAGCGCAAATCGCGCAACACTCGCAGGAAGTCGTCGTCAAACAGCTTTAGCGAGCGCAGGTAGTCTATATCGCCGTCGGTAAAGCGCAGCTCGTTTATGTACTCGACTACGCTCTGCGTGCCCGCCATTACGCTGTATGCGCTGTTGGCGCGGTTTTTCCTGTAAAACAGGTCAAATACGGCTATATTGTCCTTCATGCCGTGCTTGTAATAGCCGTACATCATCGTAAGCTGGTACAAGTCGGTCATCATTGTCAGATTTCTCATTCTTCGTCTGTGCCCTCCTGCGTCGGCTCTGTGTCCGCGTTATCGTCATTACAGCCATCGTTCGCCGTCTCGTCGTCCACAACCTCTGTCGCATCAGGATCTCCGTCCTCTGCGGGCTCATCGGCGCGGACGGCGTCGGGTTGCGGCTCTGGCGCGCCGTCGGGCACGGGCTCTGCGAAGTCCGGCATTGGCGAGGGCAGGATCAGCCTGCCCAACTGCTTCTCCTTGACGGCACGCACTATGAAGAACGCGAGCAGTCCGAAGAATATCACCGCGCTCAAGAGCTGCGAGATCCTTATTCCGAACAGATACAGGCTGTCACTGCGCAGTCCCTCGACAATCATGCGCTCGAACGCGTATAGCATTGCGTACATAAAGAACAGGTCGCCGTCGTGCTTTCTGCGCTTTCTGAGGAAGAACCACAGGAACAGGAATATGCCGAGGCACCACATTGACTCGTAGAAGAACGTCGCGTAATGGTACGGATTGGTGCAGAGCACCTTGGAGCCGTCCGCGAGCGTCAGGTAGTGCTGCACGTCTATTTTTACCGCGAGCGGGAACCACGCGTGGTCGAGATTCTCCACGGCGGGGCCGAACGCCTCTTGGTTAAAGAAGTTTCCCCAGCGCCCTATCGCCTGCGCGAGCACGAGGCCGGGGGCGATGAGGTCGGCGAGCTTCAGGAAACGCACATTCTTGATGCGGGAGTATATGAGGGCTCCGAGCAGACCGCCTATTATCGCGCCGTATATGGCGAGGCCGCCCTCCCAGATGTACAGTATGCTCAGCGGATCTGCGGCGTACTGTGCAAAATTGAACGCGACGTAGTACAGCCTGGCGCCTATGAGCCCGAGGGGAACCGTAAAGAACACGAGATCATACATGGTGTCCGGATGCAGCTTTCTGCGCTTGACCTCGATGCAGCCGAGCACGACCGCTATCACTATGCCGAGCGCCATGAGCACGGCGTACCACTGCACGGTGATCCCCAGCGATTCGATCTCAAACGCCACAGAGGACTCGGGTCTTTCCCAAAGGACTGGATTCATAGCACACCTCCATAGAGACCGCTTAACGCGTCAACTGCTACATTATAAACCAAAATCCGCTCGATGTGAAGTGGCGGCGTCGCGTAAAGCGGCTTTATGACACAAATGTACACGCGTGCGCATTTTTCTTTGTACTGAGTGCGAAATACTGGTATAATACGGGGGATTGTTAACCGGGAGAAGGGCGCTGTGTACAGATTAAAGCAGTTAATGATAATAGTTTCTGACAATGTGCGGCGCAAGTTGCTGGACATGCGATTGAAACGGCCGGGTTTTGTGAAGCGCGTCGTTGCGATAGTCTGCGCGTCGGTGTGCGCCCTGTCTGTGCTCACGCTGGTAATAGTGGCGCTCGTGCGCGGCGCCGATGCACAGGTAGTGACAGCTTACCAAGTCGACGTATCCGGGCTCGCTGCGCGGGCGCGGGGCGACGTAAACAGCGAGAGCATGCTCTGGCTTGAGGAATCCCCGCAGGACGGCGTGATAGACGTTGTGGGCGAACTGACCATAAGCGCACTCGGCGTGAGCGAGCGTATCATCAAAGGCGCCGGTCAGCTCCAACTCTCATACGGCATTGGGCTCTACACGCGCTATGGTAAGCTGTGCGATGAAAACTCAATGGCAGTTTTGATAGGGCACAGCGAGTATGCGAGCGGCATGTCGCTGAGCGACGCGGTCGCCATTGCGCGAGGCGTGTTGTCCGTGTCCGATGGGGCGGGCAAGACCTGCACATACTGGGTCGAGCACAATAACGTGATATCTGCGCAGGACCTGGAGATGACGTTGGAGCAGATTAAGGACTACACCGCGCTGTGCCTGGTGACATATGAGGGCGAAGGACTGTACAGGGTGATCAGGTGCGCGTTGCGCGCAACGCTTGGCGACGTATACACGCCGCAGCCGTTTGACGCCCTAACTCCCGCGCCAACGCCGCAGACCGGCGCAACAAGTCAGCCCGCGACGCCCACTCCCGGGGGCGGCGTCGCGCCTTCGTCGAGTGTCAGGCCGTGGCCGTCACCCAATGAGACGCCCACGCCCACGCCTGGAC
>JAUNBH010000068.1 GCA_030527165.1 Clostridia bacterium | reverse complement strand
TTTTGACGTGAGCTTCTGCGCGTTATTTGCGGCAGCTGCTGTTTCGGCGGGGCGGGCGATGCGGGTTAGGTGCTCCGCCCGGGGGCGGCGCGGCCGAAACGGCGAAGCCGTTTCCCGCTTGCGCAAGGCTTTGCGCACGCCCGCGCGCGTACGCGCGCAGGCCGCGCCCCCCGCTTCCCGCGTCAGCGGGAAGCTACGTTGCGGGCGGGTGGGTGGGGGCGCGCACGCGCCAACAATAGATGAGGCGTTTATGCGGCGAGTACCGACTCCCGCCGCGCTGCCAGTGTCATGTCGGGGGTGCAGTTTAATGACGGATTTGTTGCATAATCAAACTGAAACGCGCTGCTTTTTTATACTTATACGAACTCGGGCGTATTGGCGCTGAACTGCTCGTCCGTATCAAGCACTCATCCTCGTTTTGGACGCAAATACACCCTGAGAGGCGTCCTCCCGGGGCGGAGTCAGGCGGGCCGAAAGCATTCGGGCTATCGCCGTTTTGATATGCGCCTTCAGGAGACGTCGTTATCTTCTTGCTGTGCGAATATGCAGCGCTTCCCGTTTGTCGTATAACACATACCGCATGATATGCATAGGGCTGACGTCCGTGCGCCGTTCTTCCATTTGTTCGGGAGATGCGGCTCTCGAATTAATGGCCTGCTCAATCCGAAAAAGTCTATCCCATCTCTGCTGTGGATCTCATTCATGCTATCAATGCTGTGATTGTTACCGGTGAGAATGACAGGCAGGTCTACGGCTTCTTTTGCGGCTTGCCCCAATTCCAGGTAACAGGCTTCATACGCCGTCCCTCTTTCCTTATGGCTGTGACCGCCGAGCACTTCTATCGACTCCACTCCTGCCCTTTCGAGTTCCCCGCATATTGCGATGCACTCCTGCATTGCAAAACTCCCTGCTCCATCATCAAAGAAGCTGAATTTCGCAGAGATGTGCATACGCGTGTCCGACTTGCGGATTGCACTTATGATATCTTTTATAACCCGCACACGGTTTTCCGTGCTTCCTCCGTAGGAATCGGTTCGGTGATTGTATTTCGGGTTGACCATGCGATTTAAAAACCAATTATATGCCAAGTGGAGCTGTACACCGTCAAAGCCGGCTCTCGCGGCACGGATGGCGGCGTTTGCATATAGGCTGACGACGTCCTGCATGTCGGCGTCGGTCAAATCATCAATCGAAACAGGCACAATGCCTCGCTCCGGACGCATGTACTGGTTCATGTTCAGTTCTGTCCAGATGCAGCAGTTATAGCGATGCACGATGTCGGTAAGCTTCTTATAGTCGGGTATCAGCGAATCGCTGCAAAGCCGCATATTCCCCACGAGACTCCAGTTATATGGCGAGACGTCGGTAAGCCCCGTGACGATGGTTCCTACGCCGCCCTTTGCGAGCTCATCATATATTGCGTATATCTCCTCGTTTAAGAAGCCCTCCGGACTTGCAAGGCCTTCCCACGTTGCCGAGCGAACCAGCCTGTTCTTTGCGGATAGATTCTTGTAGTTCACTTGTTCGAATATCATGCTTACCTCCGCAGAATCCGCCCTGCGCCGCGGTTTTCAAAAGCGGGCGAGCCTTGCTTCTCGGCTGCCCGTTTGTCATGTTAATATTGCTGTTCCAGCGCCTCTGCGCACGTTGCCGCGTCCGCGTGGCGAAGCGGCGTGGGGCCTGCGGCTATCTCGAGCCTGCAAACCCGCATGTGCACGAGCTTTCGCCCGCTTAGTCCGCCAAGGGCTTCATCGTCGGGAACAGCAGCACGTCGCGTATGGTGGAGCGGTCGGTCAGGAGCATGACCAGCCGGTCTATGCCTATGCCTATGCCTCCTGTGGGCGGCATGCCGTACTCCAGCGCGAGGCAGAAGTCCTCGTCTATCATCATGGCCTCGTCGTCACCCTTCGCGCGCTCACGCGCCTGCTGCGCAAACCTCTCGCGCTGGTCTATCGGGTCGTTTAACTCCGAAAACGCGTTGGCGTACTCGCTCCCCGCTATGAACAGCTCGAAGCGCTCGGTAAGCCCGTCGCTGTCGTACTTGCGCTTGGACAGCGGCGAGATCTCAATGGGATAGTCGGTTATGAACGTGGGCTGCACGAGCTTGTCCTCGACGAAGCGGTCAAACGCCAGCGCGAGCAGCTGCCCTTTTGTCGCGGTCTTGTCCTCCGTCTCAATGCCGAGCCGCGCCGCCAAAGCGCGCGCCGCCGCATCGTCGGCGCATGCCATGAAGTCCGCGCCGCTGTATTCGATTACCGCGTCGTTCATGGACATTCGCGCAAACGGCGGAGTCAAGTCTATCTGATGACCTTGGTAGCTTATCACGGTCGTGCCGTTTACGAGCGCGCAGCAACGCGCTATCAGCTCCTCGCAGAGCTGCATCATGCCCTCGTAATCGGTGTACGCTTGGTATATCTCTATGGAAGTGAACTCCGGGTTGTGCGTGGCGTCCATGCCCTCGTTCCTGAACAGCCTGCCTATTTCGTACACGCGCTCCAGCCCGCCCACTATGCACATCTTCAGGTGCAGCTCGGTGGCTATGCGCATGTAGAGATCTATGCCGAGCGAGTTGTGGTGCGTCACAAACGGCCGCGCCGCCGCGCCGCTCGCGGTAGTGTTGAGCACGGGCGTTTCGACTTCTATGAACCCCTTGGCGTCCAGCGACGTGCGTATGGCGGAGATTATCTTGCTGCGCTTGACGAACGTCTCGCGCGACTCCGGATTCACAATCAGGTCGACAAAGCGCTGACGATAGCGCAGCTCCGGATCCCGCAGGCCGTGATACTTTTCCGGCAGCGGGCGGAGTGATTTCGAGAGCAGCGTTACGCGCTCCGCGTGTATGGATACCTCGCCCGTGCGCGTCTTAAATACGACTCCGCGCACGCCCACTATGTCGCCTATGTCGAGCGCCTTAAAGCGCGCGTATTCGTCCTCGCCTATGTCGTCCCTGCGAACGTAAAACTGAATGTCGCCCTTGTAGTCCAGCAGGTGCGCGAAGCTGGCTTTGCCCATTATGCGCTTGGAGGTCATGCGCCCCGCTACGCTGACAGTTTGCCCCTCCAGCTCCTCAAAGCGCTCGACGACGTCCGTGCTGTACAGCTCCTGGTCGAATTTGACTATCCGATAGGGGTCGCGCCCCTCGTCCTGAAGCGCACGCAGCTTATTTCTCCGTATCTGCAGCAGCTCCGAAAGCTCCTGCTCCGGGGCGCCTCCACGCGTGTTATCGTCCATTGCTACCTCGTTACCTCCGTTGCCGTCGCGCGAGTTCGCGCTAACGTCCTATCGACAGTATTTTGATTACCCTGGTGCCGTTGAGCGCGCCTACGTTCACGGCGTCCCCGACCCTGTGCCCCAGGAGGCATTTGCCTATGGGAGAGAGCTCGGATATGCTCGGCTTTGACGCATCGCGCGGGTTTGCCTCGGAGCTGCTCGTTATGCGGTACTCGTACTCGCGCCCCTGCTGCTCGTCCAGGAACTTCACCACGCTGCCCAGGCCCACTACGTCGATGGACATGCTGGCGGCGTCTATGACTTCCGCCTTGCGCAAGAGCTCCTCGAGCTGAGCGATGTTTATCTCCAGCTGCTCTTGAGCGAGCTTTGCCGCCTCGTATTCCGCGTTCTCGCTCAAGTCGCCGTGCGAGCGCGCTTCCTTGAGCTCCTCCGCGACTTCCTTGCGCCGCACAGTCTTGAGATACTCGAGCTCGCGCTCCTTTTCAAGCTTGCCCTCAGCGCTGAGTTTTACGCCCATGTCTTTATACCCTCCTTAGGTGTGCTGCGACCTATGCCGTCTATACTTTACAAGTTAGCACAATATTATAGCATGATTTTCGCAGTTGTCAACGGGGGATGAGCATGGGGAAAGCGCTCCCTTGTAGGTTTGTCAAACATGTTGGACAGTATAGGCACGAAGGAAGTCGTTGGG
>JAUNBH010000067.1 GCA_030527165.1 Clostridia bacterium | reverse complement strand
CGGCGAGCATTGCCGGTTCTGCAAGGCCCGCTACACCTGCCGCGCCCGCAGCGAGTATCACATGCGGCTGGCAGTGAAAGACTTCAAGGCGCCGGACTTGCTCACGGATGAGGAGATCATCGACATCCTTCCTGTGGCCGAAAGCCTGAACAATTGGGTCCAAGACCTGCTCTCTTTCGCCACCCAACAGGCGGTGGAAGGCAAGCAATGGCCAGGGTACAAGCTGGTGGCAGGGCGCAGCATCCGCAAGTACACCGGCGAGGCTGAGGTCATCAAGGCGGCCACGGAAGCCGGGTACACCAACATCTATAAAACGTCGCTTCTGGGCGTGGGCGATCTGGAGAAGCGCATGGGCAAGAAAGCGTTCAAAGATGTGCTGGGCAAGTACATTGTGAAACCAGTAGGCGCACCCACTCTCGTCCCGGATACCGACCCGCGCAAGCCCTACTCCGACGCGGCCAGCGATTTCAACAACTGACAACACGACATCAGGAGGTATGATTATGTCCACAAAGGTTATCACCGGCAAGGTACGCGCCTCGTTCGTGCATGTGTTCGAGCCGCAGTCTGTCAACGGCAGCGAGCCCAAGTACAGCTGCTCATTCATCATCCCCAAGAGCGATACCGAGACCGTCGGCAAGATTCAGGCCGCCATCGAGGAGGCCAAGCAGGAGGGCGTGCCTAAGTGGGGCGGCAAAATTCCGCCGAACTTGAAGCTCCCACTGCGCGACGGGGATATCGACCGTCCCGACGATCCCAACTACGCGGACAGCTGCTTCGTAAATGCCAACAGCAAGGAGCGGCCCGGCGTGGTGGATCGCAGGCGCGTGCCTATCACCGACCCGCTGGAGTTGTACTCCGGGTGCTATGTGCGCGCGTCTATCACCTTCTACGCCTTTAATACCAACGGAAATAAAGGCGTCGCCTGCGGGTTACAGAACATCCAGAAGTGGTGCGACGGCGAGCCGCTCAGCGGCCGCGTCCGCGCTGAGGACGAGTTCGACGCCTTGGACACCGAGGACGACGACGATTTCCTCGATTGACCCCGGCTGACCATAAAAGGCTGCGCACCCGGTTTTCTGGGTGCGCGGCTTTTTCGTCAGGTCGAGCGCAGATATGTGCGGAGAATATCGATAGCGCTGGCGCGGACATGGTCGGAGGCGTTTGTGAGCGCGCCCATGACCCAGTCAAGCTCTGATTCCGCGTTTTCCTTTTGCGGCATCAACAGGTCGTTGGGCGTGGTCTTCAACACTTCGCACAGACCCAGCAGCGTTTCAATCGACATTCCCACCATGCCGCGTTCGATCTCCGTAATCAGTCGCAGCGATTTGCCGAGCCGCTCCGCGACCATCTCCTGCGTTAAACGCAAAGCGAGCCGTTTCTCCTGTACCCTGACGCCAACGGCGGGCTTGTCGTACACGAACTCAGACATCGTTTGTCACCTACCTTCTTAATGTATTATCCGCGAAGATGGGCTTGCTTAGAAGGAAGGTATGATGTATAATCAACATACATTTTCGATGTACATTGAAATGATATTCAGAAGGAGGCGCGTGACCATGAAAGCGCTGGCGTTTGCCGGGCACTGGCCGGAATCCTTACCCTTCGGAGAGGACGAGCTCTCCCCCGCGTGCATCAGGTTGAAAGCGCTTATGCTGGATGAGATCATGAAACGCGCGGAGGCCGGGTACGCGACATTCTACTGCGGCGCGGCAAGAGGCGCGGATCTGATCTTTGGCCGGCAGGTGCTGCTGGTCAAGGAGACGAGCTATCCCGATATCCGACTGGTTTGCGTGATTCCCCATGAGGGACAGGCCAACAGTTGGAGCGAAAAGTGGCGCGAGCGTTACTTTACGCTTTTGGAGCAGGCGGACGACAATGTGCTGATCTCCGCGCGATATACCCCGGACTGCTATCATCAGCGGAACCGTTACATGGTCGATCACAGCGACGTCCTGCTGGCCGTGTACAACGGCGACGGTTCGGGCGGTACGGCCTACACGGTGAAATACGCCTGTCATCAGAACAAGGAAACCATCGTTCTCGACCCCGTCACTCTGGAACGGAGGGTCGTTCCGCCAAGGCTTCAAGCCTTATAACCGACTACCATACCCGGCGCATCCGAAAGGGTGCGCTTTTTTGATGGGAGAGTGATCCGCATGCCCCGCATTATGGGCATCGATATTGAGACGTATAGCTCCACGCCGCTGCCCAAGTGCGGCGTGTACCGCTACTGCGATTCCCCGGACTTCGAAATCCTGCTGTTCTCCTACGCCTACGACGACGGGCCGGTGATCACCGTCGACCTCGCGTCGGGCGAGCGCCTGCCTACGGAGGTGCTTTCCGCACTAGAAGCCCCGGAGATCCTCAAGGCGGCTTTCAACGCCCAATTTGAGCGCGTGTGCCTGTCGAAGTATCTTGGACACTGGCTCGACCCTGCTCAATGGCGCTGTACCGCTGTGATGGCCTCCTACCTGACGCTCCCTGCGCGCTTGGCGGACGCGGCCGTTGCGCTGGGCGTAACGGAAAAGAAAATGGAAGAGGGTAAAGACCTCATCCGCTATTTCTCCATCCCCTGCAAGCCCACCAAGACCAACGGCGGGCGCACGCGCAACCTTCCCTATGACGCACTCGACAAGTGGACGACGTACAAAGCGTACAACGCACAAGACGTGGAGACCGAGCGCGCCGTGCGCAAGGCGCTGGAAGCCTGGCCACTGCCGGAGCACGAATGGGAACTGTACGCACTGGATCAGAAGATCAACGACAGGGGTGTGAGGATTGATAAGCTGCTGGTGAAAAACGCCATCGCGGTCGATGAGGCTTTTTCGGCGCAAGCGTTCCAACGAGCACAGGAACTGACCGGACTGGAGAACCCCGGCAGCGTGTCGCAGCTCAAGGCATGGCTCGCTGATCAGGACATGCCCATGGAGAGCATGGCCAAGAAGCTGGTGCAGGAGAAGGCAAAGGACGCGGACGGCGTGGTGGGCGAACTGCTCAATCTGCGGCTGGAGCTCTCCAAGACAAGTGTAAAAAAGTACGAAGCGATGGCGCGGACGGTGTGCCGGGACGGTCGCGTTCATGGGCTGCTGCAATTCGGCGGCGCTTCCCGCACCTTCAGATGGGCGGGCAGGCTTGTGCAGGCCCAAAATCTTCCTCAGAACCACCTTCCCGACCTGTCGCTCGCCCGCGATATCGTCAAGCGCGGTGACGAAGAACAGTTGGAGATGCTCTTTGGTTCCCTACCCAACACACTATCGGAACTCATCCGCACGGCGTTCATCCCCAAAGACGGCTGCCGGTTCATCGTGGCGGACTTCAGCGCCATCGAAGCGCGTGTGCTGGCGTGGCTCGCCGGGGAGGAATGGGTGCTGGATGAGTTTCGCGGCAAGGGGAAGATCTACGAGGCCACCGCCAGCCGCATGTTCCACGTACCCATGGAAACCATCGTGAAGGGACATTCCAACTACGAATACCGCCAGAAAGGGAAGCAGGCAGTTTTGTCCTGCGGCTACGGTGGCGGCGTCGGCGCGCTGAAGGCCATGGGCGCGAAGATGCCGGAGGAGGAAATGCAGCCGCTGGTAGACGCTTGGCGCGCAGCGAATCCGCACATCGTCGCATTTTGGGGCGCGCTGGATCGCGCCGCACGGGATGTGATCGAGGAGCACACTTCCGGCCGCGTTGGCAAGGTGACTCTATTCTGGAAAGACGACCGCATGTTCATCCAGCTTCCCGGTGGGCGGCGACTCTGCTACATCGCACCGCGCTTCGTCCCTAACCGCTTCGGGAACAGCGGCATCGGCTATCTCGCTCCCGCCGCAAACGGTCAACTGACTATTCAAGAAACCTTCGGCGGCAAGTTGGCGGAGAACATCACCCAGAGCATCGCCCGCGATCTGCTGGCGCACGCCATGATGAATCTGGAGAAGGCGGG
>JAUNBH010000066.1 GCA_030527165.1 Clostridia bacterium | reverse complement strand
GCAGCATAGCGACCAACGCCACCGGAGTGGTGCAGTTGAATTTACAATCCGCCCGCCTCTGCCCATGATATATTGCCAACGCCTGTTGACGGGTAAAAAACCTGGGATTATACTTGTCTCGCGGAGCGCTGCAGCCGTACTATTATCAGGAGGATTCGCCACTCATGAAGATATCCCGCAAGGCACAGCTGTGCAATCTCTCCCCGATGCGCAAGTTCCATCCTTACTCCGTCGCCGCCAAGCAGCGCGGCATAAGGATATACCACCTCAACATCGGGCAGCCCGATATTCCCACACCCCCCGCGTACTTCGAGGCGATACGCAATTTCGACCAGCCCGTGCTCGCATACGAGGCCTCCCCCGGCATGCCCGAGATGATAGAGGCGGTTCGCAAGTACTACGGGCGCATCGGGATAAGCTACAGCCCGAATGACATACTTATAACCACCGGCGGCAGCGAAGCGCTGCAGATGCTCATGCTCTGCATACTTGACGAGGGAAGCGAGATAATCGTCCCCGAGCCGTTCTATCCCAACTATAATACGTTCGTGCGTTCCGCAGGCGGCGCCATACGGCCGCTGACCACTACGCCCGAGGAGGGATATCACTACGCCGACCGCGCGAAAATAGAGGCTCTTATCAACGAAAATACCCGCGCCATAATGTTCACGAATCCGGGCAACCCCACGGGCGCCGTGCTGACGCATGACGAGATGCGCATGCTCGCTGACGTCGCGCGCGAACACGGCCTGTTCATAATTGGCGACGAGGTTTACCGCGAATTCATATACGCCGACGAGCCCCTCGCGAGCATAGGCGAGTTTGACGATATAGCCGACAACGCAGTTATAATTGACTCGGTGTCAAAGCGCTTCAGCGCCTGCGGCGCGCGCATAGGCACCATAATTACCCGCAACAAAGAGCTCCAGCAGCAGCTGTTGAAGTTCTGTCAGGCGAGGCTCTCCGTGGCGACGTTGGACCAAGTAGCATCCGCCGCGCTCTACGGGGTAGACCCGGACTACTTTGACGTCGTGCGCGATGAGTACAGGCTGCGCAGGGACACCTGCTACAACAAGCTCATATCCATCCCGGGCGTAGTCTGCGCGGAACCCAAGGGCGCGTTCTACATCATGGCGAAGCTGCCCGTGGACAGTGCGGATGCATTCCAGCAGTGGATGCTCACGGATTTTGAGGACAATGGCGAGACAGTGATGTTCGCCCCCGGCGAGGGCTTTTATGCAACTCCCGGCATGGGCGTGAACGAAGTGCGCATAGCGTACGTCCTGCAGCAGGCTGATCTCGAGCGCGCCATGGATCTCTTGGCCATTGGCATAGAGCGCTATAACAACAGGAATAACTGACATCAGCGGCGTCAACCGAACGCCGCCGGTACAGACCATGCTCCCCCGAGCGGAGCTCGGGGGAGCATGGCTTCTGTAAAGCGCCGTTTAAGAGCACTAAGAGAGCGTTCCATTCCCTTTCTATTGTTCCGGCGCAAGAAGCGGGCAGCCGTTTCTGCGTAGGAATAGCTGCCCTCGGTGAGTAGATTGCTACTTTTTCTCGATAGCGTCAGCTCGGTAGTAGCGGTATGAGGCGACAACGGAAGCCGTCAGCCACGCAAGAATCACGACGGTCATGAGCAGGGCATTCCAAGTACCCGGAACAAATATTGCTGCGACAATCATCACAAGACCACACAGCACCGAAGCGATGCCGCCGAAACGCTGGCTCCTTTGCCATACGTCATCATTCGCCATGCTCCACTTTGTACGCAAGCCGAACAGCGAATTGCGGCGCATTTTCGGCATGATATTCCCGAGTACGACGAGTAACATGCCAATCGCAATGCTGACGAACTTAATGATGTCTATGCCGGCGGATGCCGCCGCAGACGGGTCGTATGTGATTGCCTTGACCATGAAGAATAACCCAAGGGCGGTGAGGAAGAGTGATGTCGCAGTTCCGGCGTAAAGGAGTATCTTCTCGTTTACCGCTTCGCCTTTTCTGCGCTGCTGTTTTGCGAGGAGCAGGAAAAACGCTCCCACCAGAATCGTGATAGCAGGGAATATCAGGTTCTCGTACTTACTGCCGAAGCGGTCAACCTCACCCGCAAAGTTGTAGTGCGCGGGAATCGTATCCGGCGTGAAAACGAGCAGAACCGCCGTTGTGACGATACATAACAGCACTACGATGCAGTTCAGTGCATATAGCTTCTTCATAGCTTTTCTCCTCTCAAATCATTGAGCCATAGCAAGGCTTCATCCAGTACGGAAGCATTGAGCTCATAGAAAATGTATTTGCCTTCCCGCCTGTCGCGGATAAGGTCGGAGTCCTTCAGTATGGACAAGTGCTTTGAGACCGCCGGGACGCTGATGTCAAAATGCGCTGCGATCTCCCCCGCGGACAGACGCCCTTTCTTCAACAGATTGAGAATTGTCCGCCGGGTAGGGTCCGCCAAAGCTCGCATTGTATTTTGAAGCCCCAATACATCGCCTCCAATCATTTAACCATTAAGTTAATTGTACTCGCAACGCCCGCCTTTGTCAAGGGGCTGGTGCAGGTGTACGGACAACACGGCTTCTCGTTCGTTAAGACGGAAAAAAGACAAGCGACAGAGCATTCACGCCCTGACGCTTGTCCCCATTCGCAGATGCTTCTGCATTCTTGCTGCCTTTGCTTTGCGCTGTGAATCGACGCTTAACACCCCATAATTGTTCAGAATATCCGGCAGTGCGCGCGCTCCTCCGCCGCTACGACCGTCTTCCCCGCCGCTACGGAATGCGTCAACCACACGTTGCCGCCAATTACGCACTTGTCGCCTATTACCGTATCTCCGCCCAGTATAGTTGCTCCGGCATAGATTACGACGTCGTCCCCTATCCGCGGATGCCGCCGCGTTCCCTTTATCGGATTGCCGTCCGCATCCAGTTCAAAGCTCCTCGCGCCCAGCGTGACCCCCTGATACAGCTTTACCCTGCTGCCTATTACGCAGGTTTCGCCCACGACCACCCCGGTGCCGTGATCTATAAAGAAGCTCTCGCCTATCCGCGCGCCCGGGTGTATATCTATACCGGTCATGGCGTGCGCGTGCTCCGTCATAATGCGCGGCAATATCGGCACGTCGAGCTCGTACATTGCGTGCGCGAGCCTGAATATGGATATTGCCTCGAACGCCGGATATGCCAGCATTATCTCCTCTGCGCTCTTTGCCGCGGGATCTCCGCAGTACGCGGCGCGTATATCCGTCTCAAGCGAGCGCTTGACAGCCGGCAGCCCCGCGAGAAACTCCCGCGCTACCGCCTCCGCAGCGCGGCTCGGCTCCAGCACCGTGGCGAGCAGCGCCCCGAGTAAATCCATTGCCCGCTTAAGATGATGGCTTACGGTTATGATGGACACGTCGCCCGCCTGCACGCCGAACACCTGGGGATACATGGCGCTTCTCAGCAGCTCGGTCATGCGCACGGTCTGACGTTTTATCCCCGCGCGGCAGCAGAGCACGCCGGAGCTCCGCTCGCCAATGGCGTTGAGTTCAGCTGCGACGGCAACGATTCGGCTTGACGCCGGCTCTCCGGCGCGATCCCTCGCGCTCATACGCGGCTCGCCCCTTCACCGCACGAGTCGAATACTCCCTTTGTGAGATAGCGCTCGCCCGTGTCCGGCAGCACGAGCGCTATGGTCTTGCCCGCGTATTCCTCCCGCCCCGCTACCTCCATCGCCGCGTACAGCGCCGCGCCGGAACTCGGCCCTGCGAGTATCCCCTCGCAGCGGGCCAGCAGTCTCGCCGCAAAGAACGCCTCGGAGTCGTCCACCGAAATCACCTCGTCCGGTATGCCGCAGTCAAACACCTCCGGTGCGAAGCCCGCCCCTATGCCCTCTATGCCATGCGCGCCGGCGGCACCGCCTGAAAGCACGGCTGAGCGCTTCGGCTCCACCGCGATAACCGCTAT
>JAUNBH010000020.1 GCA_030527165.1 Clostridia bacterium | reverse complement strand
CATCCTTTTTCTTCTTGCCCCCTTCCTTTGTCCAATATGTATTGTAATCCTACACCGGCACTAAAAAAACTTAATGGTCACAATTGACAACGCATATGCGTAATGCTATAATAGCCGAGTGCTTAGGGGCATGATGTAATGGTAACATAGCGGTCTCCAAAACCGTTCTTGAGGGTTCGAGTCCTTCTGCCCCTGCCAGAAAAAAGCACGCGAGAGCGTGCTTTTTTCAATGAAGCGCGCCTGAAGGCGCATGAAGACGCTTCGCTAATGAAGAAATGAAGTGTGCCTCGACGGCGCATGAGGGGCAGGAGCGCGCTTCGCTTCATTAGGCGCGAAGCGCCGACTTCATTTCGGCGAAGCCGAAACTTCATTAGCGGCAAAGTCGCGACTTCATTCGTTCCTGTTCGTTGACATATAAAACAATGTATGTTATACTTTCCAAAATCGGAGGTGGTTCTATGCGTAACGATCAACTATCCGTGCAATCCATGAATTTCGCCGTAAAAATCATCAATCTTGTCAAATCCTTGAAAGAAAACCGCGAAAGCATTATATCAAACCAAATCGGCAGAAGCGGGACATCAATCGGCGCGAATATCCGTGAGGCGCAGTACGCGCACGGCAAGGCGGATTTTATCTCCAAACTTCAAATTGCCCTCAAGGAAGCAAACGAAACCGGATATTGGCTCGAACTGCTTTATAAAACGGAATATATCCGCGAGGAAATCTACCGGAGTCTTGACACCGATTATACCTCGCTTCGTATGATGCTCATCGCTTCAATAAACACCGCGAAAGAGAACAGATAAACAGTGCGGCAAACTTGAATTTGTATATAAAGTATTCTTTATATGACGGAGAATAAAAACATGGTTAACATTTTACTTGATAAATACTTAGGACAAAGCTCCGAATTTTGGCACGATGAATTGAAAAATTATATAGCCCCTGATTTTAAAGTGCTGGTAATAGCTTTTTCGTTCAGAGATAATAGAGTAAAAAACTTAAATGATTGGGAAAAGCTGTACGGTAAAAACGGTAGCATATTTTATAACGATATTATCAAATCATTTGAGGAATACGGAATACCGAAAAACAATATTGAATTTTTAAATTATTTTACCGACACAAAAGAAAGTGCGAAAGAGAAGATATTATCCGCAAATCTGCTATACTTTTTAGGCGGCTTGCCTGATAGGATGTATGACCGCTTAGTAGAATTTGACCTGATTGATACAATTTCAAAGCATAACGGCATCATAATGGGATACAGTGCAGGTGCGGTAATTCAATTAAATGAATATCATTTATCTCCGGATAAAGATTACCCGGAGTTCAATTATTATAAAGGCATTCCGCTTATCAATGATTTTTATCTTGAGGTACATTACACAAATTCCGATGTACAAAACAAAAGCATTGCTAAAGTAATACAAGAAAAGGAAAAATCAGTGTATGCCATACACGCCAATGATATGATAATTGTTGACAATGGAAATGTTAAGCTTTTTGGAAATGTAAAAGTCTTTAGTACAATTCAACGAGTATAATTACATCTCGTCAAATCCCGATTTGTTGAGCCGATAAATATTGTTTTATCTAAAAGTGAACCCCCTTGAAAAAATGCACCCCCTAAACGGTAAAATTTGAACCCCCTAAAAAACGATTTGAACCCCCTAAAACACAAAGAGGGTTCATTGTATTAAAATAAGAGTTATTTGCCATAATCGGTCGCCCGTCTTGATATGCTGTGTATCAAGGTGGGCGTCCGTTGTTTTCTGCCGCTATGGTCGATGTCGGTCACGCCGCTCGTGCAGCTGAGCTTCTAAACGCTCGCGCTTGCGCCGGATTTTTGGCGCTGTCGCGCCGCCCCACCCACCCGCCCGCAGGAAGCTTCTCGCCGCGCGAGAAGCGTGGCGCAGCCAAAGGGGAGCTGTCTTCGGCAGCTCCCCTTTGGCCCATTGCGCAAAGTCACTTGGCGCAGAACACGTCTATTGCCTCGCGCGTGAACGCCGCGGTGCCTTCGCCGCCGGCGCGGTCGATGTTGCATTTCATGCGCTCATCGTCCGTGTACATGGCGCCGAGCGCGCTGAGGATCTCATCGGTGCATGTGTAGTAGTGCTCCGTAATAAACCGCTGCAGCTCGCCTATGCGCTCTTGAACGCGAACGTCCGCGGGGTCTTCGCCGCGCAATTCGCCAATGCGCGCGAACATGGCCATAAAGCGCGATGTAAGGTCGGCCTCCTCTTCGCCGCCTCTCACTGTGGCGCGCGCCGAATACTCGCGGTAGGCGGCGGTATTGCTCCACGCCGCCTTGGCCTCCTCGGAGAAGCGGTCTAATTCGCTCCTGTCAAATGCGGAAAAATCCATGCTGTTCACTCCTGTTTCAATTATTCCACGGGCGAGGTCAATGAGCTCATTCAGGCGGCTGCGCTGCAACTCCAGGAGCTCTATCTGCTGTCTAAGCGCCTTTTGGCGGTCAAAGCCGGGACTGTCAATAATGGCTTTGATGTCCTTTAGAGGAAATCGCAACTCCCTAAACAGCAGTATGCTCTGCAGGCGTTCGAGCGCGGCGTCGTCGTACAACCTGTAACCGGCGTCAGTGACGGCGGTGGGAACGAGCAACCCGAGCGCGTCGTAGTGATGCAGCGTCCTCACGCTGACCCCCGCCAGACGGGCGACTTTCTGTACTGTAAGCATGTTTTCACCCCCATGGTAATGGTAGCATAAACCATGACGTAACGTAAGAGTCAATAGCTGTTTTGGTTTAATTTTGTCGGTAGTAAAGAGATTTATGTGCGAGCGGGCACTGTTCAAGCCCACGCAAATGTGGTACGATACCAGTCGATAATATGAGCGGCCGAAAATGGGCGCGGTTGGAGGATGTTGTGAGCAGAGTCGGTTTTGACAATGGCAAGTACGTTGCTCTCCAGTCGAGGAATATACTGGAGCGGATAGACAGGTTCGGGGGGAAGCTGTACCTCGAGTTTGGCGGCAAACTGTTCGACGATTACCACGCGTCGAGGGTATTGCCAGGCTTCGAGCCCGACAGCAAGGTGAAAATGCTGCTCGAGCTGAGGGATGAGGCGGAGATAGTCATAGCCATCAATGCGAACGACATAGAGCGCAGCAAAGTGCGCGGCGACCTTGGAATAACGTATGACCAGGATGCCCTGCGGCTGATAGACGCATTCACGAGTATCGGGCTTACAGTAGGCAGCGTGGTGCTGACGCAGTTCCGCTCTCAGACCGCGGCGCTGTCTTTTGAGAACCGACTGAAAGACTTGGGCGTCAAGGTTTACAGGCATTATGTGATAGACGGCTATCCGTCGGACGTTGAGCGGATAGTCAGTCCCGAGGGCTTCGGCAAGAACGACTATATTGAAACGAAGCGCTCACTGGTTGTCGTAACAGCGCCGGGGCCGGGCAGCGGGAAGATGGCCACTTGCCTCTCGCAGCTGTACCACGAGCACAGGCGCGGCATCAAGGCCGGCTACGCCAAGTTCGAGACGTTCCCCATCTGGAACCTGACGCTGAATCATCCGGTAAACGTCGCGTACGAGGCGGCGACCGCGGATTTGGATGACGTCAACATGATAGACCCGTTCCACCTCGACGCCTACGGCGAGACGACCGTAAACTACAACCGCGATGTGGAGATATTCCCGGTGCTGCGGGCGATGTTCACTCTCATATACGGCGAATGCGCCTACAGGTCGCCCACTGATATGGGCGTCAACATGGCGGGCTTCTGCGTGAGCGACGACGGCGAGTGCTCGCGCGCTTCACGGCTGGAGATACTGAGGCGGTATTACAGCGCCATGTGTACAGTGCGGCAGGGATTGTGCGATCAGAGCGTAGTCAACAAGCTCAAGCTGCTTATGAACCGTATAGGCGTATTTGCGGACGAACGGCCGGTGATTGCGAGCGCCAATGCAAAGGCCGAGGCGACGGGGAATCCCGCCGCGGCGCTCGAGTTGCCGGACGGGCGCATTGTGACCGGAAAGACCAGCGAGCTGCTCGGGGCATCGTCTGCGTTGCTTCTAAACGCCTTAAAGGTGCTCGGCGGCATAAACGACGACATCCATCTGCTGTCGCCGGTCATAATCGAGCCCATACGCAAGCTTAAGACGGCAAACCTGGGGAATCACAACCCGAGGCTGCATACGGATGAAATACTTATAGCGCTGTCGATATGCGCCGCCACGAATCCCACGGCGCAACTGGCATTGGATCAGCTTTCAAAGCTCAAAGGATGCGAGGCGCACTCGTCGGTGATAGTTTCGAGCGTCGACTCCAATGTGTTCCGAAAGCTGGGCGTAAACCTCACCTGCGAGCCGCGCTATCAGACGAAGAAGCTGTATCATAAGGCGTAGCGCGTGCGCCCGCGCCGCGCGTCAGTTGCCGGATTGAAACAGCGCCTGCAGCTTGTCGCCGAACGGCGGGAGCAAAATGCCCCTTTCGGTCACTATCGCGCTTATCAGGTCGTTCGGGGTGACGTCGAAGGCCGGATTCATGACGTTTACGCCTGCGGGGGCGCTTTGCGTACCTGCAAACGAGCGCACTTCATCGCCGTCCCGCATCTCTATGGGGATGCTGTCACCCGAGGCGCAGCGCATGTCTATGGTGCTGGTGGGCGCGGCCACATAGAGCGGTACCCCGTAGTGTTTGGCTATTACGGCCAAACCGAGGGTGCCGATTTTATTTGCGGTATCTCCGTTTGCGGCGACCCTGTCGCAGCCGACAATAACGGCGTCCGCCAGGCCATTTGACAGCACGAAGGCGGCCATCGAGTCGCATATCAGCGTGACGTCTATGCCGCCGCGCATCAGCTCGTACGCCGTCAGGCGGGCGCCCTGCAGCAGAGGCCGTGTCTCGTCGGCGATGACGTGCAGCTCCATGCCGCGCTCTTTGGCCAAGTAGAAGGGGGACAGCGCCGTTCCGCATCCCGTCGTCGCGAGCATGCCCGCGTTGCAGTGCGTCAGCACGGTTGCGCCGTTGTGAAGCAGCGAGAGCAGGTTTTCACCTATGCGCCTATCTGTCTGCGCATCCTCGTATTGTATTGCGTCCGCCTCTATCTCGATTGTAGCGATGATGTCCGACGGCGCGTACGAATCCGTAACGGACAGGAGCACGTCGAGCACGCGTTCCACGGCGTAGCGGAGGTTTACGGCGGTAGGGCGGGCGCGCACGAGATACTGTGCATCGCTGCGGATACCCTCGAGCATGGCCTCTATGTCATCGTCTGCCCGATTGCGCGCGGATATCGCCAGACCGTATGCGGCGGCTGCGCCGATAGCGGGTGCGCCCCGTACCTGGAGCGTCTCTATGGCGCGGAATACATCGCGCACGGTTCTAAGCTCAACATACGCCTCCTCGACGGGCAAGCGCGTCTGGTCGAGTACGGTAAGCGTGCCGTTGTCATATGCGAGCGTCAAAAGTCCTTTCATCTTAACCTCCTCGTTGGCATGTTATATTCTAACATGAGTTGACCTGGTTTAACAGAGTGATATAATTGTGCAAAACGTGCGGAGGGTATTATGCAGAGAAAGTATTCAGTTGCAATTGTCGGTTTGGGCAGCCGGGGCAAGGACACATACGCGCCCATGATAGCGGAACTGGGCGATAGGGCTCAGCTCGTCGCCATAGCGGATATCGACCCCGAAAAAGTCGCGGAAGTGCGGGAGCGCTACGGCATTGCGCCGGAGAATTGCTTCGACTCTGCAGAAGCGCTGCTCGCCGCCGGCAAGCTGGCGGATGTGATGTTCATATGTACTCAGGATAAGCAGCATGTGCCGCAGGCGATGTCGGCGCTTAAACTCGGGTACGACCTCGTGCTGGAGAAGCCCATATCGCCGTCCGTGCGGGAATGCAAGGCGGTGGCGGCGCTCGCGGCGGAGCTTGGGCGAAAGGTCATAGTCTGCCATGTACTGCGCTACACGCCCTTCTTCGGCAAGCTCTACGAGCTGTTGAACGCAGGCGGCATCGGCGAAGTAGTCAGCATACAGGGAGTGGAGAACGTGGGTTACTACCACATGGCTCACAGCTTTGTCAGGGGCAATTGGCGGCGCGAGGACGAGACCAGCCCGATGATACTCGCCAAGTGTTGTCACGACATGGACATGCTGCTGTGGCTGACGGGAAAGAGCTGCAAGCGCGTGAGCTCATTCGGCTCATTGCATCATTTCAGGCGGGAGAACGCGCCCGCAGGCGCCGCGCTGCGCTGCCTTGACGGCTGTGACGCGAAGGCGGACTGCCCGTACGACGCCGAGAAGATATATGTGACCAACGCCAAGACGGGCGTGGCCTCGGGGCGTACCGGGTGGCCTCTCGACGTAGTGGCGCTGCATCCCACGATGGACAGTATATACGAGGCGCTCAGGCACGGCGCGTACGGCAGATGCGTCTACCACTGCGACAATGATGTGGTGGACAACCAGGTCGTCTCCATGGAGCTCGACGGCGGCTCCACCGTGAGCTATGTCATGTCGGGGTTTACGCAGTCCATTTCGCGCGAGCTCAAGATAATGGGCACGCGGGGTGAGATAGTGGCGGACATGGGGACGAATCTCATAACCGTCAAGCGCTTCGGTGAGGCGGATGAGGTGATAGATGTGCGCAAGCTCGCGGCGGATTTCTCAGGACACGGCGGCGGCGACAAACGCATGGTGCTGGAGTTCTTCGACATGATGGACACCGGCGTGATGTCCGAGCGCCTGACGACGCTCGAGCGCTCCGTGGAGAGTCATGTACTCGCTTTGGCGGCGGAGAAGTCGCGCAAGTGCGGAGGCACGCCCATAACCGTAGCGGATTTTGAGGGTTAGCGGCCTGGCTGACGTTTAATGTGATACAAGTGCGCCCCGGGGAGCGCCTGAACGCGTTTGCGCGCGGGCGTTTCATCGGGGCGCTTAAGCTATGGAGGTCTTACATGGCGAACATGCCGTCAGCGAAGATGGGCACGCGACTTCCATCCTCGCACAGCGCCGTGATGGACAGATCGCTCGTGCCAATCATGAAGTCGACGTGCGTAATGGAGCTGTTCAGACCGCTCTGCGCGAGCTGCTCCTTGTCCATTTCGCTGCCGCCCTTGACGCACGCGGGGTAGGCGCTTCCGAATGCGAAATGGCAGGAGGCGTTTTCGTCAAAGAGCGTGTTGTAGAACAGCACCCCGGCGCGCCTGATGGCGGAGTCGTAGGGTACGAGCGCGACTTCGCCCAGGAACGCGGCGCCATCGTCCATGCTCGTAGCGGCGCGGAGGAATTCCTCTCCCTTTGCCGCGCTGACGGCGACGATTCTGCCATCTTCAAAAGTCAGGCTGAAGTCCTCGATTATGTTGCCGTTGTACACCAAGGGCATAGACGCTACCGCTACTCCGTTAACACCGGTCTTTTTGGGCGCGGTGAACACTTCCTCCGTGGGCATGTTGGCGACGAATTCCACACCGGTGTGGTCAACCTCGCTTCCGCCGAGCCACTGATGTCCCTCGGGCAGTTCCACCGTGAGGTCTGTTCCGAGCGAGTTCTTGTAGTGGAGCTGCTTTATATGGAGCGCGTTGAGCTTGTCTTGGCGTTGCTTGAGCGTGGCTATGTGGTTTTGCCACTGCTCTACCGCGTCGCCTCCGTCGCATATGCGCACCGCGTCAAATATCCTGTCCCAGAGCGCAGCCATCGCGGCCTCGTCGTCGAGGCCGGGGAACACCTTGCGCGCCCACGAGGGGATGGGTACGGAAACTATGCACCACGGGAAGTAATTGGACATTGAAAGCTCGCGGTATTCGGAGAGCTCAGCCGCAGCCAGGCTGTTGCGGCGCAGCCTGTCGGGGTCGACGCCGCGGAACTTCTCGGGATCTGATGCGCCAATGTGCAGGAATGCAGAGCCCTGTTTGGCGTTTTCGGTGAGCAGCGCCTTCTGCCAGGAGGGAATGTGGTCAAACACGTCGTCGCTCGCCTTGAGGAATTTCTCGCGGCTGAGATAGTCGTCCGACCAGTTGACGATGACCTCCCTGCAGCCTGCCGCGTACGCCTCAGTGGCGCACATACGCGCGAAGTACGCGCACTCGACCGGGCAGGAGATCACGAGGTTCTGCCCCTCGCGGATATTCACGCCAACGCGCACCGCAAGTCGGGCATACTGTTCAAGTTTAGCATTCATATGCGAATCCTCCGTTGATTTTGGGACATTATACCACATGGGACGGAGGATGCCGCACAGTGAGAAACAAATGTTGCCTGTGCATTCGGCGGGATGTATAATATAGCATACGGTTGTTAGGCCGTGAGGAGGTGAGACGATTGTCTGACAGAGAAAAGAGCACCACGATGGAGTTCACCGTGCAGCGGGACAGGCAGACGCCCAAGGACATACTGCTTGGCGTGTACGAGGCGCTGGAGGATAAGGGGTACGATGCGGTCAACCAGATAGTGGGGTACCTGATTTGCGGTGATCCCACCTACATAACGAGCTACAACAACGCACGGTACAACATTCGGCTGCTTGAGCGGGACGAGCTGTTGGAAGAGCTCGTGCGCTCTTACATTAAGAACAACTCTCAGGAACGGGAGTAGGGGCTTGCGCAGGCGGGAATTGGGGCGCACCGGCATAGAGGTGTCGCGGCTGTGCTTCGGCACGCTGACGATGGGGCCATTTCAGCGCAATCTGCCCCTTAGCGAGGGAATCGGCCTCATGGAGCGCGCGTTTGAGCTCGGCGTCAACTTTATAGACACAGCGGAGCTGTATGAAACCTACCCGTATGTAAAGGGTGCGCTGAAGCTCAAGCCGGACGCGGTAGTGTGCACCAAGTGCTATGCGTACACGCGGGAGATGGCGCAAGAGAGCTTTAGGCGCGCGGTCGATGGCATTGGCAGGGAATACATAGACGTTTTCCTGTTGCACGAACAGGAGAGCGAACTGACCATACGCGGGCATCGTGAGGCGCTGGAGTACTTTCTGGAGATGAAGGCGCGCGGATACATTGGCGCCGTGGGACTTTCGACGCATCGCGTGGAGTGCATGCGCGCCGCGCTGGAGCATCCGGAGCTTGACGTGCTGTTCCCTCTCATAAACAAGCGGGGCATAGGCATAGCGGACGGCAGCGCGAGCGATATGCTCGAGTGGATAGACAGGGCGCACGAATTGGGCAAAGGCGTGTTCGCCATGAAGCCGCTTGGCGGCGGGCATCTCATATCCGAGCGCGCCGAAGCGTTGGATTACATACTCGGAATAGACAGTCTGGACTCTGTCGCCATGGGGATGCAGTCGCGCGAGGAAGTCGAATACAATTGCGCGCTCTTTTGCGGCAAGACGCCGGACGCTGACGCGGCGGAGCGCACTATGCGCGCGCCGAGGCGGCTGCTCATCCAGGAGTGGTGCGAGGGTTGCGGGGAGTGCGTTGAGCGCTGCAAGAGCGGCGCGTTGCGCATAGAGGGCTCTCGTGTCGTCGTGGACGGTGACAGGTGCGTTCTGTGCGGGTACTGCGCCACGGCTTGCCCGCAGTTCACCATAAAGGTAATATAGCGTTTGGAGGACGGATGACGAGGTATTTGGGGGTTGACCTGGGGGACAGGCGGATAGGGCTGGCTGTGAGCGATCCGCTGTGCATAACCGCGCAGGGCTTGGAGACGTATGTGCGTGCGGAGGATTCTCCGGCAGCCGATGCGGATTACATAGCCGCGCTGTGCGCGAAATACGCGCCCTGCCGCATAGTCATGGGTATGCCGCGCAACATGGACGGGAGTTACGGTCCGGCCGCGCATAAGGCGTACGACTTCGCGCAGTTGCTTGAGGCGCGCACGGGGGAGGCGGTGGACTTTTACGACGAGCGGCTGTCTACCGTGATGGCGGAGCGGGTGCTGTACGAGCAGAAGCTGGATTGGAAGAAGCGCCGCAAAGTTGTGGACAAGCTGGCGGCGGTAGTAATACTGCAGGGCTACATGGACGGCGGCTGCATAGGTGACAGGAGGTAGGGCATGGCGGATGATAAGCGCGAAATAGTGGTGTTACTGGACGAAGACGGAGAGCGTCTGGAGTTTGAGCATGTGCTCACATTTGCATACGAGGGGCAGCGCTATGCGGCGTTGACGCCGCCGGACGACGGCGAAGCCGACGAGGCGGAGATCGTGCTGCTCAAGATAGTGCGTCAGGATTCCGAGGACGTATACGTTCCCATTGACAATGACGTGCTGCTCGACGAGGTATTCCGAGAGTTTCTCGACCTCATGGACGAGATAGAGGGGGACGAATAGCATTCGGGCATTTTGCTACCGAAGTGTGACGGGCGCGCGCCCGCGCACGCGAAAAATACAGGCGAATTTGCCCTAAAAAGCACTTGCAAAGGCATTCGCACCGTGCTATAATTCAGCGGTAAAACACACCTGCGCCGATTTTGCGGGAGGTTGCCCCCAGAGGATGGGGGTTTTTCGTGAGAGCAGACGCGCAGGGTGGTAAAAAACAAGGAGGAACAGACAATGTCAGTAATTTCAATGAAGCAGCTTCTCGAAGCGGGCGTGCACTTCGGCCATCAGACCCGCCGCTGGAACCCGAAGATGAAGGAATACATCTTCACTGAGCGCAACGGCATCTACATCATCGACTTGCAGAAGACTGTAAAGAAGATCGACGAGGCTTACGCGTATGTGCAGCAGGTTGCGGCAAACGGCGGCAGCGTGCTCTTTGTCGGCACGAAGAAGCAGGCGCAGGAGTCGATAGAGCAGGAGGCGAAGCGCTGCGGCATGTACTATGTCAACCAGCGCTGGCTGGGCGGCATGCTCACCAATTTCAAGACTATACAGACCCGTATAGCGCGCCTGCGTCAGATAGAGCGCATGGAGCAGGACGGGGATTTCGACCTGCTTCCCAAGAAGGAAGTAATCGGGCTCAAGGCGATTCAGGAAAAGCTCGAGAAGAACCTCGGCGGCATCAAGGAGATGAAGAAGATACCGGACGTGATGTTCATCGTAGACCCGCGCAAGGAGCACATCGCGGTGCTGGAGGCGAGGGCGCTCAATATACCGATAGTCGCCATAGTCGATACAAACTGCGATCCCGACGAGATAGACTACGTCATACCGGGCAATGACGACGCCATACGCGCAGTAAAGCTGATTGCGGGCAAGATGGCGGACGCCGTCATAGAGGGTCTGCAGGGCGAGCAGAACGAGCCTGAAGCTCCCGCGGAGAGCGAAGAGCCCGCCGCTGAAGTCAACGAGTTTTAATTGGCCGCACAGGAGGATATAAGCATGGCACAGTTTACAGCAAAAGACGTAATGGCGCTTCGAGAAATGAGCGGAGCGGGCATGATGGACTGCAAAAAGGCGCTGCTCGAGTGCGACGGCGATATGGAGAAGGCGATGGATTATCTCCGCGAGAAGAGCCTTGCCGCTTCCGCCAAGAAGGCGGCGCGCATAGCCGCCGAGGGCATAGTGGGCGCCTATGTGGACGGCGATACCGGCGTGTTGGTCGAAGTCAACTGCGAAACGGACTTCGTGGCCAAGACCGATGATTTCAAGGGCCTTGTGGATGTCATTGCAAAGCAAATCGCGCAGGCTGCTCCCGCGACGGTAGAGGAGCTCATGGAGCAGAAGCTGACAGGTGACGACGGCAGGACTGTGGCGGAGATGATAAACGCCGCCGTGGCCAAGATTGGCGAGAAGATAACCATACGCCGCTTCACCAGATACGAGGGGAATGTGGACACATACATTCATCTCGGCGGCAAGATAGGCGTAATTATTCTGGTAGAGGGCGCCGAAGACAAGGAAGCGGAGCACGACGTGGCGATGCAGATTGCCGCTGCGAAGCCCAGCTGCATAAGCCGCGAGGACGTTGACGCGGACGAGATCGAGAAGGAGCGCGAGATACTTCTGGCGCAGGCGAGGAACGAACCCAAGCCCAAGCCCGAGAACATCATTCAGAAGATGGTGCAGGGCCGCATAGACAAGTACTATCAGGAGATTTGTCTGATGGACCAGGCGTTCGTCAAGGATCCAAGCATGAGCGTGGGCCAGATGATAAACGGCAGGTTCAAGGTAGTGAGCTTCGTGCGTTACGAGATGGGCGAGGGCCTTCAGAAGCGCGAGGACAACTTTGCCGAGGAAGTAATGAGCCAGATGGGCAAGTAAGGTTGCGTAATTACGGGGAGCATCGGTCACGGTGCTCCCTTTGCAGTGGACTTTTAAGGAGCAAGATGGTATCATATGCATGATTATCTGCGGGAGGTGTGACCGTGGCGAAGCTAAAGTACGGTAGAATAGTGTTGAAGCTATCGGGGGAAATGATGAGCGACGGTGACAAGCCGCTCTGCGGGGAGTCCATAGCGGCGTCCGCGAGGTGTGTAAAGGCGCTCGTGGATGAGGGCGCGCAGATAGGCGTCGTCGTGGGCGGGGGAAACATACTCCGCGGCAGGAGCAGCGGCGGCATGGAGCGCAACCGCGCCGACCACATGGGCATGCTCGCCACCGCAATTAACGCTTTGGCGCTCCAGGATGCGCTGCTGGCGTTGGGAGTGGACTGCGAGGTGATGTCCGCCGTAGACATGCAGCGTTTCTGCGAGCCGTATTCTTCGAGGCGCGCAAACGCTTCACTCGACGCGGGCAAGGTCGTGGTGTTCGCTTGCGGAACGGGCTCACCCTTCTTCTCAACGGACACGGGCGCGGCGCTGAAGGCGTTGGAGGTTCACGCGGACGCGCTGATGCTGGCCAAGAGCGTGGACGCAGTATACTCTGCGGACCCTGCGACGGATCCGGACGCAGTGCGATACAGCGAACTCTCGTATGACGAGACGATCGAGCGCAATCTCAAGGCGACTGACATAACGACGATTACGCTGTGCAGGGACTTCAATATGCCAATCGTGCTCTTTTCAATTGAGGACGAGGGCAATTTTGTCAAAGCGCTGTACGGCTGCAACGTCGGCACGATCATATCGTAGCGCGGTTTACCTTGCCGGGGAGCCGGCATGGTTTGTGAATACAGTAACGCAAACGGAGGGATCAAACATGGATATTATCGATAACGCGGCGGAGAGAATGGGCAAGACGATTTCCGTGCTCAAGCGCGATTTGGGTACGCTTCGCGCCGGGCGCGCGAACGCACAGCTGCTCGAGCGCATAACCGTGGATTACTATGGCACCGCAACGCCCATAACCCAGATAGGTAATATAAGCTCGCCGGAGCCCAGGCTGCTCGTGATTTCGCTCTGGGATCCGTCGATGATGAGCGCGGTCGAGAAGGCGATTCAAAAGTCGGACCTGGGGATAAACCCCGCGAACGACGGCAAACTGATAAGGCTGATGTTTCCGGAGCTGACTGAGGAGCGCCGCAAAGAGCTCGTCAAGATAATCCGCAAGAAGGGCGAAGAGGCGCGCGTGGCTGTGCGCGCGATAAGGCGCGACGCGAACGACCAGATCAAGAAGTCGCGCAAGGACGGCGAGCTGACCGAGGACGACCAGAAGCAGTTCGAGGACAGGGCGCAGAAGATAACGGATCAGCACATCAAGGACATAGACCGCATTATAGCCGACAAAGAGAAGGAGATAATGGAGGTTTGACAAACGTACTTGGCCTGCCGCTCGAGGAGGCGCTCAAACTCCTGCGCGATGAAGGCGTCGCGGCGGTCTGCGCAGAGACGAGCGCCCGCGGCCGCATAGACGACGGAGAAGCGCGCGTTGTGCGCGCAGTCGAGCGCGGCGGCGTGTTGGAGTTGACGTACGCCCTCTTCAGGACGAATATAGGGCAGTCGGAGTGACGGCATTGGGGCGGCGATTGGCCGCCCTCGTCATTTTCGCGGGAACGCGACGGTTTTTACCCCTGGTGCCGGAGGTGAAAGCCGTCGTTTGCATTGCGAGTGTTAATCTGGTATAATGTGTTCGTGAAAGGATGTTATTTGGAGGTAGCGTATGGCGAGAGGCGGCTTTCCCGGGATGGGCGGCAATATGCAGCAGCTAATGAGGCAGGCGCAGCAGATGCAGCAGAACATAGCAAAGGTGCAGGAGGAGATAGGCAACAGGGAGTTTACCGCATCCTCCGGCGGCGGTGCGGTGACTGTCGTCGTAACGGGTAACAGAGAGCTGAAGCACATAACGCTCAGCCCCGAGTGCGTAGATCCGGACGATATCGAGATGCTGCAGGATTTAATAATCACTGCCGTGAACGAAGCCATGCGGCTCGCCGAGAGCACGATGCAGGAAGAGATGAATAAAGTCACCGGCGGAATGCCGATGGGCTTCTGACGCGAGTGACTGCCGTGGGTATTGAAGCTATACAGACCTTGGCGTCGCGGTTTGCGCGTCTGCCGGGGATTGGCAATAAGACCGCGCTGCGCCTGGCGTATCACGTTCTCGACATGAGCGATACGAGCGCCCGCGAGCTTGCAGGCGCCATAATAGACGCAAGGGAGAAAGTGCGTTACTGCAGCGTATGCGGCGGCTATACGGATGTCGAGCCGTGCGCTCTGTGTGCCGACAGGTCGCGCAAACGCGACGTGATCTGCGTTGTGGCGGAGGCAAAGGACATAATCGCGCTGGAAAAGATGCGCGAGTTTCACGGGCAGTACCACGCTTTGGGAGGCGTCATCTCGCCCATGGACGGCGTAGGGCCGGACGATTTGCGAATACGGGAGCTGCTCGGCAGGATAGACGATGGCGGCATAACCGAGGTCATTGTCGCCACCAATCCGGATGTCGAGGGCGAGGCAACCGCATCGTATCTTGCGCGTATTATTAAGCAAAAGGGTGTAAAGGTGACGCGCATAGCGCACGGCATACCCATAGGCGGGAATCTCGAGTATATAGATGAGATGACGCTGTTTAAGGCTGTGGAGGGCCGGCGGGAGATTTAGGATTTCGGCACGGGAGCGGAAGGGAGGCATGAGCATGGGTGTCGGCAAAAAAAAACTGATATGCGTACTGGCACTCTTGTTTGCGGTGCTCTTTGCCGCTTCATGCACGGTTCCCACTCTGCCGACGCTGCCTGCGGCAGTCTATTCAGGTGACAGTTTGGACAACGAGCTCAAGCTTTACTATCGCAACTCGAAGCTGATAGTGGCCGGATACTGCGTTGGAACGCACGTTGAGCAGGTTGACGGCGTGGAACATGTTTGCAGCGATATAATGATATCCATAGTGCTTGCGGGCTCGGAAACGCTTGGCGGCATAATACACTGTCCGGATTTGCGGCTCAGCGGAGATGGAGAGTACCTGTTCTTCCTGGATGAGATAGACGGCGAGCTGAGGCTCTTGACTGAATCGCCCTTGAGGATTGTCGACGAGCGCGTTATATGGGAGGACGGCGCGCTGATACCGCTCGGTGAGATACAGAGCGCTTTCCGCGAGCTTGCGAACATAGTCGTGGTGCCGTCAACTGTCTACTTTTTCCAAGACCTGCCATCGCTCATAGAGTATTGCGACGACATATTCTACGCCACCGTCATAGAGCTGGGTCAACTCGACGACAAAGTAATAAGGATAGAGCGCAGGGGCGTTTCACTGGAGACAAATCCCACCGCCATGAGCGCCACGCTTCAGATAGACAAGGTGGAGAAGGGCTCTGCCGCTTCCGGCACTTACGTCGAGCTGCTGTACGGCTTTGATGACGAACCGGTGATCATCGACCACGCGACGATGCAGCAGACGTACTCCGGCGGGCTCGGCACTCAGCTCGTGATAGGCAACCGGTATGTGTTCTTCACGGTGCGCAGCTCAGACGGGAAGCAGGAGGAGCTGTTCATGGTAAACCCGTATCAGGGCGCGGTGCTGATAACCGAGGGCGGTGCGCTGCGCGCGCACAGGCTCAACAGTGCGGTGTCGATACAGTACGAGCGGCTTGAGGATCTGGCAAAACTCTTCTCACTGTACGAGTAGCAATATTACTTGCCCGTCGCGCGACGGGCGATTTTGTATGTGGTGAACGCGATATGATGTGGACGCAAGAGCAAAGACGGGCGATTGAAACAAACGGCAACCTGTTGGTATCCGCAGCGGCGGGTTCCGGCAAGACGGCGGTACTTACGGAGCGCATAGCGCGGTTGGTAGCAGAGGGAACCGACATTGACCGGATGCTGGTCGTCACGTTCACCAAGGCGGCGGCGGAGGAGATGAAAAAGCGCATAGAGCGGCGGCTGCTCACATTGGCGCAGGAGCGCGAGGAGAGCGCTGCCGAACAGACGCGCATACGGGAGCAGGCGGCGGCAGTACCCACCTCTAACGTCTCGACGATACACTCATTTTGCGCCAGGGTGCTCAAGAGGCATTTTTGTGAGGCGGGCATAGCGCCGGATTTCAGCGTAGCGAGCGAGTCGAGCGCAGCTGTGATGCGGACGGAAGCGCTGGACGAGGTGATGGAGCTGTTCTACTCGGAGCGCATGGCTCATATGCGCGAACTGCAGACATCGCTCGGCGGCAGGGATGAGATTCGCAAGTCGATTCTGTCGATATACAACTTCATGCAGGCGCGCACAAATCCGTTTGGTTGGTTGATGGATGCGTTTTCGGCGTACGCGACGGATTCGGTGGACATCAGCGCGTTTGAGGAAGCGGCTCTGGAAGCGTATAAAGCGCGGGCGCGGCTGATGCTGGCGGATTACACGGCGTTTTGCGGACGATACAGCGACTACGCCGGCATATACGCATTGCTCATGAGCGACGCGGCGAAGCTGCGAAGGCTCGCGGACGCCATGTGCTACGATGCGTACATCGACGCGATAAGGGGCGTAAGCTTCGACAGGTACAGCGCAAAACTCTGGGGGGATCTACCGCACGATGAGCGCGATGAACAGGATGTAAAGAACTATCGGGCTGCGGTGCGCGACGCGATAAACAAGGAGCGCAAGTCGCTGGTCGCGTACTCCGCAGACGAGCACAACAAGATGGCGGGCGTCAGTGCGCACGCCTGTCTGCTGTGCGATCTGGTGAAGCACTTTTGCACGGCGTACGCGGCGAAAAAGCGCGACGAGGGCGTAATAGATTATTCCGATATGGAGCACATGACGCTGGACGTGCTGTCCCATGAAGAAGTGGCGTGTGAGTACAGGGAGCAGTTTGACTACATATTCGTAGACGAGTATCAGGACTCCAACCGCGTGCAGGAGAGCATACTCGAGTACGTGAAGCGCGAGGACAACCTGTTCATGGTAGGGGACGTAAAGCAGTCTATTTACAGGTTCCGTTTGGCAGAGCCGCGGTTGTTCCTGGAGAAGTACGCGAGCTACGACGGCTCGCGCGGCACGCGCATAGACCTAAACTCCAATTTCAGGAGCTCCGATGCCGTCATAAGCTGTGTCAACTCCGTTTTTTCGCGGATAATGCAGGGTGGCGCTACCGAGATAGTCTATGACGACGGCGCCGCTTTGAAGGCGGGCAGGAGCGGTTGCCGCGGGAGCGCAGAAGTATTCTGCATACCAAAGGATGCGCGGCAGGAACTCGGTGAGGACGAGGACGAAGGCGACGCTGTCCGGGATCTCGCGCGCTGCGAACGGGAGGCGCTGCTTTGCGCTGCGCAGATAAAGCGGATAATACGCGATGAGCGCTTTACTGACCCGCGCACGGGCGAGCAGCGGAAATACCGTTACAGCGATTTCTGCGTACTAATGCGGAGCAAGAACAACGCCAGCCCGTGGGTGAAGCTCTTAGCTTCAGAGGGCATACCGGCGTATTCCGGGCAGCGAGACGGCTATTTTGAGGCGATAGAGGTGCAGGTGTTTATGAACATGCTGCGCGTGATAGATAACAGGCGGCAGGACATACCGCTTGTCAGCGTGTTGAGCTCTGAGATTGGCGCCTTTACTACGGAGGAGCTGATAGAGATGCGCGCGCGCCACAGACATGGCTCGTGTTATGACGCGCTGGAGGCCAGCTCGCGGGAGGCTACACCGTTGGGCGATAGGGCGGCGGGCTTTCTCGAACAGCTGGAGAAATGGAGCAAGTTCTTGAGCCTGTACAGCGTGGAGGAAGCGATAGGAATGCTGTTGGACGACACCGGTTACTACCGCTGCGTAGGTCTCATGCCGGGCGGCGAACAGCGTCTCAGCAATCTTGATGCGCTGTGCGAGTGTGCAAAGCAGTACGAGTCCGGAAGGCGCAGGGGACTTCACGGTTTCATAGCCTTCATGGACGTGCTCAAGCAGCAGGGCGACGCAAAGGCCGCGCTCGCCGGAGAGTCTGAGAGCCTTAATGTGGACGTAGTGCGGATAATGACCGTACACAAGAGCAAGGGGTTGGAGTTCCCCGTGGTGATATTGGCGGACGCGGCGCAGCGCTTCCCATACAGGCGCATGAGCGCGCGCAGCAGCGTGAACTGCAGCGAGGAGCTCGGCGTGGGTCTCCGATGCAGCACGCGAAGCAGCCGTCGGGAGACCATAGCCTATAAAACCATACGGATGCAGTCTAACGAGCGCGAGCACGCGGAGGAACTCCGCGTATTATACGTCGCTATGACGCGCGCGATAGAGCGGCTGATAGTGATAGGTACCTGCGATATAGGCAGGACGGTTTCCAGGCTGTCCGGCATGTCGGGCGCATGGACGGCGGTCAACGCATCGTGCTACATGGATTTGATAATGGGCGCGGCGTTGGCGACTTCGTCCGCAAACCCGGTGAGGAAGTGGCTGGGTATTGGCGTGCACGAGTTCGCCCCGTCGGATTACACTGTGCGGGTCGTGGAGGGCAGCGCGAGGGAGCTCGCCGGGCACGCGGTCAGCAGGAGCGAGTTTGACGAACTCATGCGCGAATTGTCGACGCGGCAGTGTCCCGACTTGTTCGCTGAATTTCGCGTCGGCTACCCAGATATCGTGGCGACGCAGACGCCATCCAAGCTCACAGTGTCCATGCTGGCCGACGAAACTCCACGAGTGCGCGAACTGCCCGCCTTCATGCGCGATGTCGGCCCGGTCACTCCCGCGGAGCGCGGCACCATAATGCACAGCGTGCTCAAGCGCATAACGCTGACGGCGCATACGCCGGAATCCGTAGCGCGTGAAGTCGAGCGCATGGTCGGGGAGTCGGCGCTCACCGAACGCGAGGCGCGCGAGGTGGACTGCACGGCAATAGCGCGCTTCATGACGTCGCCCATAGGCAAGCGTCTCTGTGCCTCCCGCGAAGTTCGCCGCGAGGTCACGTTTAATTACAGCGCCGGCGCAAGGCGGTTTTTGGCAATGGATACGGATGAATCGTTTATACTCCAGGGCATGATAGATTGCTTCTTCGAGGAGGACGGCGAGTGGGTGCTCTTGGACTACAAGACGGATTTCGTGATGCCGGGCGCAGATCCCCGCCCGACCGCCATGAAGCATCAAAAGCAGCTGAGCCTGTACTCCGCCGCGCTGGCGGACATGACGCAGCGGAAGGTGAAGGCGCAGTATGTGTGCCTGCTAAGCGTGGGTGAGGCGGTGGAAGTGCCGTTTGACGCATAGTTCTTTCACAAAAATGTTGCATTCATCCGATTAAATGGACTTATCTGCATGATATAATCACAAAAAAGGTGTGTTGGAGGCGTGTATGAGCAACGTAAGAATACTGGTTGCCGATGATGAACCCGTCGTACACGAGTCGCTGCGGCTTTACTTCGATAAAGAGGGTTTTGAGACCGTAGATGTATACGACGGAAAGGCTGCGCTGGATACGCTCGTATCCGGCGGGGTTTCGCTTTGCGTGCTGGACATAATGATGCCGAAGATGTCCGGCATTGACGTATGCCGCGAGATAAGAAAGACGTCAAGGGTGCCGATCATCATGCTCACCGCCCGCGGTGAGGAGATAGACCGGATACTCGGCCTGGAGCTTGGGGCGGACGACTACATAGTCAAACCGTTCAGTCCCAAGGAGGTTGCCGCGCGCATCAGGGCGGTGCTCAGGCGCACTACCGAGCAGCAGCAGGAGGAGAGTCATGTCGTAGAGCGCGACGGGCTTGTAGTGGATATAGAGAGCTACACGGTAACGCTGGACGGCAGGACGGTAGTATGCACGCCCAAGGAGATAGAAATACTCTACCTGCTCGCTACGCATCCGGGGCATGTGTTCACGCGCGAGCAGCTGTTGAGCCGCGTTTGGGGCTACGATTTTGCGGGCGAAACGCGCACGGTCGACACGCACATAAAGCGCATAAGGGCAAAGCTCGACAGCACGGGGAAGAACTGGGAAATTAAGACGATATACAGCGTGGGATATAAGTTCGAGGTCAGATAGATGCGCAGCATGCTGCTACGGCGAATACTCGTCATATTGATATTGGTGATGCTTGTCGGAGCATCACTGATTCTTGTCAGCAACATCATAATCGGAAAGGATGTGCACGTTGACAATGAGATGAGTGAATTGATGCCGAAAGCAGAAGCTATGCGGGAAATGCTCACGGAGTACATGGGCGGCAACATGACGCGAGACGCCTTCGTCAACCTGTCGGAAGCGCTGGTAAAGACCACTCGTGCCACGACGGTAATGCTGACCGGCAGCGGCGACGTCAACTTCATGTACGACTATGATATAGGTATGGCGCCGGAGGACGTGAAGCGCGAGTTCAGATACCAGATTGAGCTCATGCTCCAGGGAAATACCATACAGGCGAACAGCGTGATGACTGAAAAGTATGATGAGCTCCTGATGGTCGCGGTGCCCGTTCACAGCAATTCGGACAACGTTATTGGCGGCGTAATGATAATCAAATCAATGAGCGGGGTAAACACGATACTCAGCCGCATGAACATGTCGCTGTTGTGGCTTACGCTCATCTCGGTGGTGCTGCTCTGCGTGCTCGCGGCGTGGCGAGTCAGCCTGATAGCCGGCCCGCTGCGCAGCATGGCGGACATGGCTACGGACATGGCGAACGGTGATCTGGACGTGCGCGTTTCCGGCGACGACGCCCCGGGTGAGATTGGGCTGCTTGCGCGCTCTCTTAACGAGCTTACGGACAAGCTCTCCCGAACCATATTCCAGCTCAGGTCGGAGAAAAGCCAGCTTAACCTTCTGCTCTCAAGCCTGAGCGACGGCATTGCCGCCACCGACGGGCTGGGTGTGCTCACGCACTACAATCCTGCGATTAAACGGATGTTTGGCGCGGTGGAAGTGCGTTACAGGGAGGATTTGGTAGCGGACGCGAGGATATGGGATACGTTCGATAAGGTGTATCAAACGGGCAATACCGAGACCATAACATATCATCTGCCGGGTGACAGGACGCTTTGGATAACGGTCTCCGCCGTCATAACGGAGGAGGGCGAGCGAACGGGCGTAGTCGGGCTGTTCAAGGATATGACGGAGATTGAACGGCTGGAGGAGATGCGCAAGGAGTATGTGGCAAACGTCTCACACGAGCTGAGGACGCCGTTGACGGCCGTGCGTGGGCTTTTGGAGCCGCTGTGCGACGGCATGGTAACGGATGAAGCGACGCGTGAGCGCTACTATCGCACCATGCTGCATGAAGTCCTCCGCCTGTCGAGACTCATAACGGACATGCTCACATTGAGCAGGCTGCAATCGCAGAACACCGAGTTCGAGTTGACCAAGGTCGACCTGCGCGAAGTGGTTGCGGACGTCGTAGACAGCTTCTGCGGCGAACTGGACAAGCGCGGCATAAGCATGCCTACGCACATGGACGAGGACGTGGTCGCGCTCACGAACGCGGATAGGATAGAGCAAGTGCTCATAATACTGATAAGCAATGCGATACGCTATACGCCCGACGGCGGCACCATAGCGATAACGGTCAAAAGAGGAAGCTCACTGGTGATTTCGGTTGAAGACAACGGCTGCGGCATTCCGGCGGAGGATCTCCCGCACGTATTTGAACGCTACTACAAGGTGGACAAATCCAGGAAGGAAGGCGGCACAGGGCTTGGGCTTTCCATCGCGGAGACAATAATCGACAAGCTGGGCGAGCGCATAACGGTGGAGAGCGAGTTGGGCCGCGGTACGCGGTTTGAGTTTACGGTCAAGCGTTATGTTTCGGACGCGATAGCGCTCGGCCCTGCGAGTGACGACCGACATGATGCCGCGCCGCCGGACAGTGCAGTCCGGAGCAAGCGCGCTGCCGGTCATTCCCGCCGGGATCCCAACTGGAAGCACACGCACGAGGTCGATGCTCCGTACGAGATTATTACCGACGGTAAATAAGCGATGCGTTGCTTTGAGTGCCCGATAGAATGCGGGGCAGATAGGAGCAGGGAGGCAGGAGCGTGCGGCGTAGGCGAGCGAAGCCGTGTCGCCCGCGCCGCGCTGCATGCGTGGGAGGAGCCGTGCATAAGCGGCGCACGCGGTTCGGGTGCGGTCTTTTTCTCGGGCTGCAATATGCGCTGTGTGTTTTGTCAGAATGCCGTTATAAGCAGGGACGGGGGCGCAGGCGCGGCGGTAGGCGCGGCCGAGTTGGCGGGTATAATGCTTCGGCTGGAGACTTTGGGCGCGCACAACATCAACTTCGTTACGCCGTCGCCGCATGTGGAACTGCTGTGCGAGTCCATACCGATAGCTCGCGCTGAGGGCTTGCGCATACCCGTAGTGTACAATACCAATTCATATGAAAAGGCGTCCACGCTAAAGCGGTTGGAAGGGCTTGTAGACGTGTATCTGCCTGATCTCAAGTACATATCCCCGGATCTATCGGCACGGTTTTCCGCGACGGAGGATTATTTCAAGTACGCTTCCGCCGCCATTGAGGAGATGTACCGTCAGTGTGGAGCGCTTCTCTGTGATGATTCAGGCATAGCCCGGCGAGGCGTGTTGATAAGACATATGACTCTACCGCGCTGTGGCGATGATTCGCGGGCCATATTGGAGTACATAGTAAAGGCATACGGCATAAACGCGCACGTCTCGTTGATGAGTCAGTATGTGCCCTGCGCAGATGCTCATAGTCTGTGAAGAAGCATAAAGCAAATACGATATGGACAGCTGTCTTGTCGCTATTCCGTAACGAGACAACACAGGCGGGTCAACGGCCCGTCTGTGTTGTCTTGGAATAATACTGAGATGCGAATTTACTTGACGATTGATTCGTATATTATTTTTGTCTGTTCTGCTAAATCAATAAACATAGTGTGATCCATTGAAGATACTCCCGTATGCCACAATGCAAAGTGTTCTTTAAATAGGGACTGAATTTCGGCTTCAGTAAACGACTGTTTTAACTCGTCACTTATAACCAAACCATTTTGAATAAATAGATCGAGCAGTTCATTTGCAGGTAATTCGCACAATTCTTCGTAGGTATGCACATCTCTTGTTCCGTTCAAAGTATGATTTTCTTTTGCCGTAGTATCAGCGGGTTCTTGTTGTTTGCCAGCAATTAGTCCCTGTTGTTTATTTCCTTCTGCACTGCTGAGCCAGGGAGCACAACCAATTAGGCTCAACATACAGAATAACGCAAGAAATAGCAGTATGTTTTTTTTCACATTGTCCATCCTCCTATATAACATTATCGCGGCGTAGATTGTCTGTTACGAGAACCAGCTCTTTTTAACAGCGATTTGTCCTCTCCACAACTGGGGACTGCACCAAAATCGTTCGCGGCATACGCCA
>JAUNBH010000019.1 GCA_030527165.1 Clostridia bacterium | reverse complement strand
GGAAATTCCCACTCCCGCGCTCGCGTACTTGGTGAGGGAGTACTCTGCCGACGCGGCGGTTATGGTAAGCGCGTCGCACAACTCGATGGAGTACAACGGCATAAAGTGGTTTGACTCAAGGGGCTACAAGCTCTCGGATGCGGTCGAGGACGAGATAGAGGCCATAGTGCGGGAGAACCGGTACATGAGTCTGCCCGAAGGGGAACACATCGGCAAACTCATAACCGCAAAGCGCGCTGCGGAGGACTATGCGGACTATCTGCGCGCGGCGTGCGAGGTACGGCTCGACGGAATGTCTATTGTGGTGGATTGCGCCAACGGCGCGTCGCACGGCATAGCGCCGGGACTGTTCCGCTCGCTCGGGGCGACGGTGTACAGCATCGCAGACGAGCCGAACGGCTGCAATATCAACGAGAGGTGCGGCTCGACGCATCCGGAGCGCATGGCTGAATTGGTCCAGGAACTCGGCGCAGACGCGGGCTTCGCCTTTGACGGCGATGCGGACAGGTTGATAGCGTGTGACGAGCACGGCAACACAGTCGACGGTGACAAGATCATGGGCATGTGCGCAAAGCATCTGAAGGACAGGGGCGCGCTCGCGCACGACACGCTGGTGATCACGGTGATGTCGAACATAGGGCTCAAAAAATACTTGGATGCATGCGGCGTGAGGTATTGTGAGACTGCCGTTGGAGACAGGTATGTGCTGGAGCGCATGCTAAGCGATGGCTTCCGCCTGGGCGGCGAGCAGTCCGGCCACATCATCTTCCTGGACAGGAATACCACGGGCGACGGCATGCTCTCGGCTATTATGGCGCTCAACGTGCTGGTTCAGAGCGGCAAATCGATGTCTAAGCTCGCCGGAGAGATAAAGACCTACCCGCAGGTACTGCTCAACGTGATAGTGCCAAACGAGCGCAAAGACGAGATATTGGCAGATGAGGACGTTAGGCGGGAGACGGCGCGCGTAGAGGAGCTCTTGGGCGATGACGGCCGGCTGCTGCTGAGAGCTTCCGGCACGGAGCCGCTCATACGGATAATGATAGAGGGCGAACAGCTCAGGGCGATAGAGGAATACGCGAGCGCCATAGCGCAGGTGATAATCGGCAAGTACGGCGGAAGGATTAAGTAACTCAATGGCATACGACAGAGAACTCATACGGAATTTCTGCATAATAGCGCATATAGATCACGGCAAGTCAACGCTTGCCGACCGGATGATGGAATTGACGGGTACGGTGTCGGAGCGCGACATGGAGGAGCAGCTGCTCGACAGCATGGACATCGAGCGCGAGCGCGGAATAACCATCAAGGCAGCCGCAGTCAGGATGTTCTACAAGCATTCGGACGGCAATATGTACATGCTCAATCTCATAGACACTCCGGGGCACGTCGACTTCACATATGAGGTGTCGCGGAGCCTTGCCGCGTGCGACGGAGCGGTTTTGGTTGTAGACGCTACGCAGGGCATAGAGGCGCAAACTCTTGCCAACGTCTACCTCGCTCTGGACAATGATTTGGAGATAATACCCATAGTGAACAAAATCGACCTCGCGAGCGCGCAGCCCGATGCGGTCATAGACGAAATAGAGGAAGTAATAGGCCTGCCGTCGCAGAACGCACCCAGGGTGTCGGCGAAGCTCGGAACGGGCGTGGCGGATGTGCTTGAGCGCATAGTCGAAGAAATACCTGCTCCCAAAGGCGACGGCGACGCGCCTTTCAAAGCACTTATATTTGACAGCTGCTACGACAATTACAAGGGCGCTTTGAGCTATGTGCGAGTATTTGACGGCAGCGTGCGCAGCGGCATGAAGATTCGCTCCATGGCGACGGGAAAAGAGCATGAGGTGGTCGAGGTGGGCGTGTTCACGCCGGCGCTGAAGCCAGTGGACGAGCTCGGAGCCGGGGAAGTCGGATACATCGCGGCCTCCATAAAGAGCGTGCGCGATACCAAGGTGGGCGACACGCTGACGGACGCGCAGCGCCCCGCCGTTGAGGCGCTGCCGGGCTACAAGCAGGCGCAGCCAATGGTGTTTTGCGGCATTTATCCGGCGGATGGCGCCGAATACGAGGACTTGCGCGACGCGCTTGAGAAGCTGCTGCTCAACGATGCGTCGCTCTCATTTGAACCTGAGACATCCCAGGCGCTGGGTTTTGGCTTCAGGTGCGGTTTCCTGGGGCTGCTGCACATGGAGATAATACAGGAGCGGTTGGAGCGTGAATTCGACCTCGACCTCGTGACGACGTCCCCGAGCGTGGTATACCGGGTGAAGACGACCTCCGGCGAGCAGCTGTCGATCGACAATCCGTCTAATCTTCCGCCTGCGACGTCCATAGACTATATGGAGGAGCCCATGGTTGAGGCTCACATCATGGTGCCTAACGAGTATGTGGGCGCGATAATGGATTTGTGCCAGAGCAGGCGCGGGATATTCAAGGACATGTCGTACACCGAGAAGACGAGGGCAAATCTGACGTACGATCTGCCGTTGAACGAGATAATCTACGACTTCTTTGACCAACTGAAGTCGCGGAGCCGGGGATATGCTTCGTTTGATTACGAACTCAAGGAGTATGTCAAGTCCACGCTGGTCAAGCTGGATTTCCTGCTAAACGGTGAGATGTGCGACGCGCTTTCGACAATAGTGCACGCCGACCGCGCATACGCCAAGGGGCGCGCGGTAGCTGAAAAACTCAGGGAAGTCATTCCGCGCCAGCAATTTGAGATACCGGTGCAGGCGGCGATAGGAGGCAAGATAATCGCGCGGGAAACCGTGCGCGCCGTGCGCAAGGACGTATTGGCGAAGTGCTACGGCGGCGACATCACGCGAAAGAAGAAACTGCTTGAGAAGCAGAAGGAAGGCAAGAAGCGCATGCGCCAGATAGGGTCTGTAACGCTGCCCAGCGAGGCGTTTATGAGCGTGCTGAGAATCAACTGATGGCGGGTCTCTACATACACATACCGTTTTGCCTGCAGAAATGCCGCTACTGCGACTTCGTCTCCTACACGGATATGAGTCTTGCGGAGCGGTATTGTCATGCGCTCATTCGTGAAATGGCGCAGTACGGCGAAACAATGCGTGACAAGGTAATAGAAACCGTATTCATAGGGGGCGGGACGCCCAGCGCACTTGAAGGGGAAGCCATTGCCGCAGTTTTAGGCGAAGTTGGCAAGCGATTCTCGCTCTGCGCTGATGTGGAGGTTACAATCGAGTGCAACCCATGTACCGTAACGCCCGATAAACTGCGCCGATATGCGGATGCGGGCGTCAACAGAATATCGCTCGGCTGCCAGAGCACGCACGACGACATACTGTCGAGCATAGGCAGGCTGCACAATGCAGCGGGTTTTGAACGGGCGCTGGAGAACGTGCTCCGAGCCGGATTTGAGAACATAAACGTCGATGTGATGTACGGCCTGCCCGGGCAGACTGTCGTGCGCTTTGCGGAAACGGTGGAGCACATAGCTTCCCTGCCCATAGCGCACATATCCGCGTACTCGCTGATACTCGAGCCGGGGACGCCGCTGTACGAATCGGTGCAGTCGGGCGCAACGACGTTACCGGACGACGAAGTTACCGCTGACATGCAGGATGACTGCATACAGCGGCTGGAAGCGCGTGGTTTCACGCGGTATGAGGTATCAAACTTCAGTCGTGCGGGTTGCGAGTGCAGGCACAATCTCAACTACTGGCGCAACGGCGAGTACCTGGGCGTGGGCGCTGCAGCGCACTCAGCGCTGCGCCTGAGCGGTTGGACGCGTTTCAGCAATACACCTGACTTGGGGGACTACATAGCTGCAGTAACTGCCAGCGGGCGCGCAGTGGTTGACGAGCGCGCAATAACGTCTCGCGAGGAACGGTTCGAGGGTCTGATGCTCGGACTCAGAATGGCCTGCGGCGTGGCGCTCGACGAATTCGCGGCGCGCTACGGCGTGACGGCGCGCGAGGCGGCGTGCGGCGCGATAGAGGCACTGGAAGGGCGCGCCCTCTTGGTGGAGGAGGGAGGCAGCATCCGTGCGACCGCCAGGGGGATGGATCTGCTCAATGTCATAGACGAGGAACTGTACGCAATGATGAAGCCCTCCGCTTGACTGGATTAGGGCGGAGTGATACACTGTGAAAAAAACATGGGAGGCAAGAGGCGTGAAGAGATTATTAAAGTACTGCAAAGCGTACTGTGACTCGCAGGGCTGGAAATACACGTTAGGCGATGAGGGGGAGTACATCCGGCTTCAGATGAGCATGAAGGAGGTTGATCACGTCACAATCCTGATTCGGGCGAGGGACAATACATTCACGGTCAATACATATTTCCCGATCAACGTCAACGAAGCGAAGCGCGATGAGATGAGCGAGTTCATTTGCCGGGCTAATTACGGTCTGGTAGTTGGCTGCTTTGAAATGGACTACAGCGACGGTGAAATTCGCTACAGGGCGACCGGCTGCTTCAAGAACAGCGATCCAGACTTGGAAAGCGTCGAGATGATAGTCGATATGGGCTTCCTCATGTTCAACCGCTACACGCCCGGAATTATGGCGGTGTTATACGGCGGTAAGGATCCCAAGTCGGCGGTCGACATGTGCGAAAACAACGACTAATACGGGAGCGAAGTGTAAGCCGCGCGCGGCGACGGACAGCGCCGGAGGGTGACGATGCCCTCCGGCGCTTTTGTCGTATGCAGTGTCGGGACAGCCTCAGAGCGCAGCGGTGCGTCAGGTGCGTCCCCTTGACCGACGCGCGGGTCTGCCGCGGTTTCTATCGCCGCTGCGCCCTACTGCACTGCCGCCTGCCTTCTTGCCGCTCCGGGAGCCTGCAGATGGCTTGCGCACATACGGCGGCACGAGCGCCGATTTGTCGAAGCCGATGAGATCCTCGCGTCCCGCTTCTTTCAGCGCATCGCGCACCAAGGCGCGATTTGCAGGTACATAGTACTGCATCAGAGCGCGCTGCATGGCTTTCTCGCGTGGGGACCTTGGGACAAATACCTCGCGCATGGTGCGAGGGTCGAGTCCCGTAAAGTACATGCATGTAGACGCAGTTCCCGGAGTGGGGTAGAAGTCCTGCACCTGCTCCACGTGAAGCTCATGCCGCTTCAGGTACAGCGCCAACTCTATGGCGGCGGACAGGTCGCTGCCCGGATGGGACGACATGAAGTAGGGCACTATGTACTGCTGCAACCCCAGGCTTCGGTTAAGGGCGGCGTACTTATGCACAAATCTGTCGTACAGCTCAGCTGGCGGCTTATCCATGAGCTTCAGTACGCGGTCACAGACGTGCTCCGGCGCGACCTTGAGCTGTCCGCTGACGTGGTGCTTTATGAGTTCGCGCAGGAATGCATCTGATTTGTCGTACATGACGTAATCGTAGCGCACGCCGGAGCGCACAAATACCTTTTTGACCCCGTCGAGTTCGCGCAGTTTCCTCAGCAGTGCCAAATAATCGCTGTGGTCGGGTTCGACGTTGCTGCAGGGCGAGTATCCGAGACAGCTTTTGTCCGCACACGAGCCGTGCGTACGCTGTTTGGAGCACGCATCGCGCCGGAAATTGGCGGTAGGGCCTCCTACGTCGTGTATGTAGCCTTTAAAATCAGAAAGACGGGTGAGCAACCGCGCCTCTGTGATGAGCGACTCGTGGCTGCGGGCAGAGATCATCCTGCCCTGATGCATGGTAAGCGCGCAGAACGAGCAGTTGCCAAAGCAGCCCCTGCAGGATGTGAGGGAAAAGCGCACCTCGTCCGCCGCCGGAATGTGACCGCTGTAATCGGGGTGTGGCGAACGGGTATAGGGGAGGCCGTACACCGCGTCGAGCTCGCGCTGGGATAGTGGCATTGCGGGCGGGTTTTGGAGCACATAATTCTTTCCGTGCCGCTGGGCAAGCGCCCGACCGCGCACGGGATCCTGCTCGCGCTGCTGAATGGCAAACGCCTCGGCATAGCGGCGCTTATCGTTTGAAACCTCCTCGACAGACGGCAGTATTATGCAGTCTGGCAGCGTCTGAGCGGTCTTAAGCACGCACGTCCCGCGGATGTCATCGAGCGCATCAATTGGCGTACCCGCCGCAAGCCGGGACGCAGCTTCGCATATTGCGCGCTCGCCCATGCCGTATACGAGCATGTCCACGCCGGAATCTATGAGAACGCTGTTTTTGACCCCATCACTCCAATAATCGTAGTGCGCGAAGCGCCGCAGGCTGGCCTCGATGCCGCCGAGTATCACCGGCACTCGCCTGTACGCCTGTTTAATTCGGTTGGCGTATACGGTTGCAGCTCTGTCAGGACGCCTGCCCGCCAGGCCGTCCTCTGAATAGGCGTCGGAAGAACGCGGCTTTTTGGCGGCCGTGTAGTGGTTCACCATAGAATCTATATTGCCGGATGTGACGAGGAACGCAAGTTTTGGACGGCCAAATCGCATGAAATCGTCGGTGCCGTGCCAATCCGGCTGGGCGATTATGCCCACGCTGAAGCCCTCGCGTTGAAGTACCCGGCCTATAATTGCAGCGCCGAAAGACGGGTGATCGACATAAGCATCGCCGGTGACCAGCACGAAGTCCGGCGCATCTGCGCCCGTCGCCCTCAGCTCGTCCATTGACATGGGGAGCCAGGTGAGCCTGTTTTGAGTTTTATCGCCGTTCATATGACAACTGTATCCCAAACGGGGAGTGTTTTCAACAGCAAATTGTGCTATAATCAAACCAAATGGAGTACAGGGAGTTCTATGAGCTGGCGCGCGAGAATAAACTGAGCGGCGCCTATATACTTCACGGCGATGAGGAGTACACCAAGGGCAAGGCAGTCGAGGCTTTGCTCGAGCTCATCGAGCCGGCGTTCAGGAGCATGAACGTGCAGGAGTACTCGGCATACTCGGCAGAGGAAGTTATGGCGGCGTGCTCGACATATCCATTTTTGGCGCAACGCAGGCTGATACTTGTGCGCGGATTGCCCGATGCCTCTGACGCGGAAGCGCTGCTCGGGGCGCTGGACGATATTCCGCAGACCACTGTGTTGGCGTTTGTCGTGAGCGGCAAGTTTGACGAGAAGAAGCGCCCTGCGCGAAAGAGCGCGTCCGTCAAGAGCAGGCAGACAAAGGGGGAATCGTTTTTTGCCGCTATGAGCGAGCTTGGGCGCGTGTGTGAGTTTTCGCGGCTGTCTGAAGGCGACATAGTGAAGTGGGTCATAAAGGAGTGCAAACTGCTCGGCAGAGGGATAAGCAGGCAGGACGCGCTAATGCTGGTGCGACGCGTGGGCGATAACCTCATGAACGTGCGCAACGAGTTGTATAAAGTCGCGTTCTACGTTCCGGAGGGCGGGGTAATAGACGCAGGAGCCATAGCCGAATGCGTTACCGCCAATATCGAGTACAGGGTATTCGACATGCTGGACTACTTTGTGGCGGGTAAAGCGGCGGACGGTTACAGAGCCCTCGACGCGCTGCTTGAGAACGGTTCGGACGCCATGGGCGTGGCGATGTACCTGTCGAGGCAGTTCAGACTCATGTTGCGCGCGAAGCTGTTGATTGACGAGGGTTGCGACAGGCGTCGGGCGGTGGAGCGGCTCGGCGGTAACGCCTATGCCACGGGAAAGGCGTACGACGCTGCCAGGACATTCAGTACGGCGGGACTCACCGCTGCCGCAGCGGATTTTGCGAACCTGCCGTACCTGCAGATAAGCGGATTCGGGCGTATTGACGAGTTGATAGTCCAAACCGTATCGAAGCATTTGATAAAGGGGGAGAGAGGCAATGGATAACTGTGTATTCTGCATGATAGCGAACGGCAGCATACCCGCAAGCACAGTATACGAGGACGACATGGTGCTCGCGTTTTGCGACATAGAGCCGCAGGCGCCCACTCATGTTCTTGTGATACCAAAGGCGCATGTAGCGAACGTGCTGGAAGCGGATGAAGCGCTGATGGGACGTATGCTGGGCGTGTGCGCCAAGGTAGCCGGGCAACTGGGCGTTGACGGCGACGGATTTAGAATCGTGGTAAACACGGGGAAGTTCGGCAATCAGAGCGTGCAGCACCTGCACATGCATGTTTTGGGCGGCAGAATGATGAAATGGCCTCCGGGTTGACGCAGGGGATAATATAGGATTATTTGTTGACTCTCATGTGTTGACTTGGGTGCTGATTGCATTTATAATACCCCTGTTATTTTGTTGTGTCCTAATGCTCAGACGTCGGCTCGTTCGATGTTGCATCAGAGGGGAGGGATAAGTGAATGGAGATTCGTGTAGGCGAAAATGAAACCCTTGAGAGTGCTCTTAAGAGGTGGAAGCGTAAGTGCGCGCGTTCCGGCGTAATGGCGGAAGTGCGGAGGCGTGAACACTATGAGAAGCCCAGCGTAAAGCGCAAGAAGAAGGCTGAGGCGGCGAGGAAGCGCAAGTAAAGCGTGTGCCGGAAGAACAACAGAAGCGCGGGCGCAAGCTCGCTGACGAACCGCTGATGTGCAGCATGGACTGGTGACTATAACAGCTTAAAACCCACTGTGATTGCAGTGGGTGTTTTTATGCTCTACCCACAAATACATCCCAGAACAGCATCACCGCTCAGGCGCGTGAGCCTGCAGGGGCGTATTGTGCCGCACAGGGAGGCGTCTTGGCACTCTACCGCGACGCGAATATAGGTGTCGGTGTAGCCTGAGAGGACTCCATTCTCCCACGTCTCAAACAGCACGTCCTTGACGGAGCCAAGCGCGCCTGTGAGGTAGCGCGTCTCCAGCTCGCGTGCGACGGCGATGAGCGCTGCGGCGCGCTCACGCTTAACGGCATTGCAAATCTGTCCGGGCATGTCAGCCGCAGCGGTGCCGGAGCGCCGGGAGTAAGGGAATACGTGTGCGCGCGCGAAGCCGATAGCCCTGGCAAATGCCACTGTTTCATCGAACTCGTCGTCAGTTTCGCCGGGAAAGCCCACTATGATGTCGGTAGTGATAGCGGCGTCCGGCATATGCTCTCGCAGCAGCGCCACGCAGCGGGCGTAATCGTCCGGTGAATAGCGCCTGCGCATGCGGCGGAGCACGGAGGCAGACCCGCTTTGAAGCGACAGATGGAACTGGTGGCATATCTTGGGGTTCTGTGCGAGCGAGCGCGCGAAGTCTTCGGTGATGAGCTGAGGCTCGAGCGAGCCCAGGCGTATGCGAACGATGTTATGCAGTCCCTCGAATTGTGCTATGGCGTCGAGCAGGCCGGTGCCGTCGTCCAGGTCGATGCCGTAGGACATCAGGTGAACACCCGTGAGCACGACCTCCCGAAAGGATTCGCTGTCGAGCTTCACGAGCTCAGAGCGCACGCTGTCGAGCGGGCGGCTCCGCGCATTGCCGCGCGCGAGGGGTATTGCGCAGTACGCGCAGAAGCGGTCGCAGCCGTCCTGAATCTTCAAGTGCGCGCGTGTTCTGTTCTCGCGCGTAGCGGATGTGTCTTCAAACACTATGCCGGCGACGGGGGTTACGGCGTCTATGGGTGCGCTCGCAGACAGCAGCTCCTCAAGCAGTGTCACTACCCTGCCGCGCTTCGCGGTGCCTACAACCATGTCCGCACCGCTCTGGAGCAGAAGCTCGCGCGGCGCCCTCTGCGCGTAGCATCCGGCGGCGATTACCTTGGCCTTAGGCGACAGCTCGCGCGCGCGGGAAATCATCTGCCGGGACTTCTTGTCGGCAATCTGGGTCACGGTGCAGGTGTTTACTATATACACGTCAGCGACGTCGTCAAACTCGACAATGGTGTGACCGGCGTCCTCGAGCAGCTCGCGCATTGTCTGTGTGTCGTATTGATTAACCTTGCATCCAAGCGTGCAGAGCGCGATTCTCATACATCATTGCTCCATTTCATAGGCTATCATGGCGAGCATGGCAGCTGCAGCGGTTTCGGTTCGCAGTATTCTGCTGCCGAGCGTGACGGAATGCACGCCCTTTGCGCGCATCATCTCTATTTCTTCGCGCTCAAAGCCGCCCTCCGGGCCGACGACGAGCGCTATGCTGCCTGCGTGCGGGTGGCGTGAGAGCAACTGCTTCAGCGTAATGACGCGCTCTTCCTCGTATGCGGCTATGGCGAGGTCATACTGTGAAAAGTCGCAGTCGGCAAGCCGTTCCGCAGTTTTGACGTACGGCACGATACCGCGTTTGGATTGTTTTGCCGCCTCGAGGGCTATGCGGTTGTAGCGCGTCAGCCGGGCGGCGCCTCTGTCTTGCTCGGGCTTGACTACGCAGCGCTTTGAAATCGCGGGGACGATGCTCCAAACGCCGAGCTCAACGCACTTCTGTATCACGGTTTCAAGCTTTGAGCCCTTGGGCAGGCACTGGTAGAGTGTAACTCGGCATGGCAGCTCGCTCCGGGACGTCGTGCGCTCCGAAATGCGAAGTGCAACAGCTCCCTTGGCAAAGCCCTCTATCTGCGCCGCGTACTCGCCGCACTGCATATCGCAGAGTTCAACCATGTCGCCCTCGCGCAGCCGCAGCACTTTCGTTATGTGGAGCGCGTCGTCGCCCGTTATCACCGCCGTATCGCCCGAAATGGCCGAAGGTGGAAGAAAGAATCTGTTCATATGCGCACGGCCGCTATAGCAGCCCACTCGCCGCTGACGCGTTCGCTCATTATGGCGAGCCCCGCCTGGCGTATGGCGGCGCGCACTTCCTCGAGCCGGTCGAGTATTATGCCCGATGCTATGAAAACGCCTTCGGGCTTTAGCCACATCGAGGCGATGGGGGAGAGCGGTATGATGACGGAAGCCACTATGTTGGCGGTAATGACGTCGTACCTGCGTCGAGCTATCCGCGCTTGCAGCGCCGCGTCGTCTAACACGTTTCCTATGACTATTTCGTACTCGTCGCCAATACCGTTCATAAGCGCATTCTCGCGGGCAATGCCCGATACTATGGGGTCAATATCCACGGCAAGGGCGGATTTTGCACCCAAGAGCAGGGCGGCTATGGAGAGGATACCGCTTCCGCAGCCCAGATCCAGCACCTCTGCGCCCTCTGCGACGTGCTCGTCTATCAACTCCAGGCACAGCTGAGTGGTCTGATGCGAACCGGTGCCGAACGCCATGCCCGGGTCGAGCTTCAGAACGGTTCGACTGCCGGCGTCGCATTCCTCCCACGAAGGGCAGATAGTCAACCGCGCGCCTATGTCCATGGGCTTATAGTACGTCTTCCAGTTGTTGGCCCAGTCTTCCTCTGCCACGGACTCGCATACGACCTTCAGTTCGCCCAGGTCTATACCGAGGTCGAGCTCCCGGAGCGCTTCCGCAGCGGGAGCGATGGAAGCTATCAGTTCCTCGTTCTCCGGCAGCTCTGCGATGTACGCCGTAACGCTCGGTACGCGCTCGCGCACGATCTCGCCGGGGTCGGCGTAGTCCCAGAACGGAGCGGCGTCGCGCAGGTAGGACTCCACGGCGTCAATTCCCTCGTTTATCTCCACTTGAGTTATGCCCAGGCGTGACAGCATGCCTAAGACTATGTCTATCGCATCATGAGCGGTATAGATAGAGACCTTCTTCCACATAACAAGCTCCAATCAAGCATTCACAGAAGATGATAATACATTTTCGCGCATATGGCAACATGGCGGCGGCATGAGAAACACCCCGCAGTGCGGGGTGCGGTAGTTGCGTTTCAAGCATGAGCCGCGGCGTGAACTGCGCGCGGAAGGAGGAGGCGCTACTTCTTCTTGAACAACCGCCGCTTCTCTCCGCTGGCGTGCTTTGTGCCGTCGAGCGAGTCCCGGAGCTGCTGAACCAGCTCAGTCTGCTCGGGGTTGAGCTTTTTGGGTATTTCGACGCTTGTGTGGACGTACATATCGCCCTTGTATGAGCTATTGGGTTTGGCGACGCCCAATCCCTTCAGCCTGAACGTAGTGCCGGGCTGCGTTCCGGCGGGAATGGTGTGCTTTACGGCTCCGGTGAGCGTCTCAAGGTCTATCGTACCGCCCAGCATCGCCGTCGTCACCGGAATGGTTATGTCGAGGTGTATGTCGTTGTCCTTGCGCACGAATGTCTTGTGCGGCTTGACGTTGAGCTTGATGTAGACGTCGCCGTTTGCGCCGCCACGCAGGCCGGCATCGCCCTCGCCGCGCACTGTGAGAGTGTCGCCGGTGTTGACGCCTGCGGGTATGTTGACGTTTATGCTGTGTGAGCGGCGCACCCTGCCTCCGCCGCGGCAGTCAGAGCAGGGCGATTCGATTACCTTACCTCTGCCTCCGCAAGCATCGCACGGCCGGTCGGTATACATCACGCCCATTATCGTCTGTTGGCGCATTCTGACCTGTCCCGTACCGTTACATGTGGCGCATGTCTTGGGTTGAGTCCCGGGCTTGGCGCCGCTGCCTCCGCAGGTCGGGCAGTTCTCTTCGCGGTTTATGGTGATCTCCTTATGGGCGCCGAAGACCGCCTCTTCAAACGTCAGGGTAAGCCGGTAGCCCAAATCCTTGCCATCGACAGGACCCGTTCTGTCCTGTCTCGAACCGAAGCCACCGCCGAAGAAGGAGCTGAATATGTCGGAGAAGTCGCCAAAGCCCTGCGCGCTGTAACCATTAAAGCCGCCGCCGGGGCCTGCAGCCGGATCGAACGCCGCGTGGCCGAACTGGTCGTACTGCGAGCGCTTTTGCGGGTCGCTCAATACATCGTACGCCTCGTTAACCTCTTTGAACTTGGCTTCCGCTGCGGAGTCATTGGGGTGGAGGTCAGGATGATACTGCTTCGCCGCCTTGCGGAATGCGCGTTTGATCTCATCGTCGCTCGCCGCCTTGTTTACGCCAAGCACCTCGTAATAGTCTCTCTTTGCCACTGCTCCATACTCCTAACCAATAAATCGGGCGTATGCGCTACGCCCTGTAAAATACCTATGCATTGGGCGGCGCGGTTGTCACCGCGCCGCCGCGCAGGCTGTGAGATTACTTGTCAGTGTCGTCCTTGTCTACGGGCTCGTATTCCGCATCTACTACATTGTCGCCTGCGGGATCGTACTGCCCGTCGCCGTTTGGGGCGGACTGCTGGGTTTCTGCGGCGGTCTGCTGATAGATTTTGCCGAACACCTCATAGGAGACCTCCGTGAGCTTTTCGCACGCTGCCTTGATGGTAGCGCTGTCAGAACCGGCGGACGCGTTCTTGACGGCTTCGATTTCGGTCTCGATGCGCGCTTTGTCGTCGGCGCTTACCTTGTCGCCGAGCTCGCGTATGGTCTTTTCAGTCTGATACACGAGTGAGTCAGCGTGATTCTTGACCTCGATCTCCTCCTTGCGCGCCTTATCCTCCTGTGCGTACTGCTCTGCCTCGCGCACCGCCTTCTGTATCTCATCCTCGTTGAGATTGGTGGAGGCGGTGATAGTTACGGCCTGCTCGTGGCCGGTGCCGAGGTCTTTTGCAGAAACGTGTACTATGCCGTTTGCATCAATGTCGAACTTGACTTCGATCTGCGGTATGCCCCTGGGCGCGGGAGCTATGCCCGCGAGCTGGAAGCGGCCGAGCGTCTTGTTGTACTGCGCGAGCTCACGCTCTCCCTGCAGGACGTGCACTTCAACGCTGGTCTGTCCGTCCGCGGCAGTCGAGAATATCTGACTCTTCTGCGTGGGTATGGTGGTGTTGCGCTCGATGAGTCTCGTAAACACGCCGCCCACGGTCTCTATACCGAGTGACAGGGGGGTCACGTCGAGCAGCACGATATCCTGAACCTCGCCGCCGAGCACGCCGGCCTGAATTGCCGCGCCTATGGCCACGCATTCGTCGGGATTGATGCCGCGGAAAGGTTCTTTACCCGTCACGGCCTTTACCGCGTCCTGCACCGCGGGAATGCGGGAGGAACCGCCGACCAGTATGACCTTGTCGATCTTGTCGGTGGATATGCCCGCGTCCTTGATAGCCTGGTGCATGCACTTCTTGGTGCTGTCGACCAAATCCGCAATCAGCTCGTTGAACTTGGCGCGCGTTATGTTCATGTCCAGGTGCTTGGGGCCGTTGGCGTCGGAGGATATAAACGGCAGGTTGATGTTGGTGGACATCACGGTCGAGAGCTCGATCTTCGCTTTCTCGGCGGCTTCCTTGAGCCTCTGGAGCGCCATTCTGTCGTTGCGCAGATTGACGCCGGTCTCCTTGCGGAACTGCTCGCAGATGTAGTCCATCAACCTCTGGTCGAAGTCGTCGCCGCCCAGGCGGTTGTTGCCGTTTGTGGCGAGCACTTCAAATACGCCGTCGCCTATTTCAAGCAGCGATACGTCGAAGGTGCCGCCGCCGAGGTCGTACACCAGCACGCGCTGGTTGTGCCCTTTGTCCATGCCATAGGCGAGCGCTGCAGCTGTCGGTTCGTTGATTATTCTAAGCACCTCAAGGCCCGCTATCCTGCCGGCGTCTTTCGTTGCCTGGCGCTGACTGTCGCTGAAGTAGGCGGGGACAGTGATGACCGCCTGCGTCACGGGGCCGCCGAGATACGCCTCCGCGTCGGTCTTGAGCTTCTGGAGTATCATGGCGGATATACCCTGGGGAGTGTAATCCTTGCCGTCGATTATCTTTTTGTAATCGCTTCCCATTTCCCTCTTGATGGAAGAAATAGTGTGGTCGGGGTTCGTTATGGCCTGGCGCTTTGCAATCTGACCGACCATGCGCTCTCCGCCCTTGAACGCCACGACGGAAGGGGTCGTGCGCGCACCCTCGGAGTTCGGGATGACGACCGGCTCGCCGCCTTCGAGAACTGCTACGCAGGAGTTGGTTGTACCGAGGTCTATACCTATTATCTTTGACATATATTCGTTCCTCCAGTTTTTGTAGGTTGTATATTTATTCCGCGACCTTCACCATGCTGTGGCGAATTATGCGGTCGTTTATCATGTAGCCTTTCCGAAGCACCTGGATTATGGAGCCGCTCTCTTGCTCGCTCTCCTCTCGCATTACCGCTTCGTGCAGATTGGGGTCAAAGCCGCCGTCTGTGGGGATTTCGCGCACCCCCAGCTTTGCGAGCTCGTCTGTAAGCCGCCTGTACACAAGCCTCACGCCGTCCGAGTACGCCTTGTCGGGAGTTTCGCACTCTAGCGCGCGCTCAAAGTCGTCTATCACGGGGAGCAGCGCCCTTATGACATCTGCCTTCCCATCGGCGAAACTCTCCGCCGATGCGGCAGCATTGCGCCGCTTGTAGTTGGCGAAATCTGCCTGCGACCTCTGCAGCGCCGCAACGGCGCTGTCATGCCCCGTCTGAAGCTGCTCGATGTGCGCCTTGACCTGTTCGAACTCAGCCTGCGTCAGCGTGACTAACTCGCCGCTCATATCAGATGGCGCTGCAACATCGGCGGTGGGGGATACTTCCGCATTGGGTTCTTCGGGCTGAGCGTCCTCAGGCTGTTTCTTCTTAGCTTTCTCTGACACGGTCAATTCAATCCTCCTTGAGCATATTGGTCAGCGCATCACTCAGGCTCTGTCCAACGTGGCGCATCAGGGCGAGCACCTTGGCATACTCCATGCGCGTCGGCCCTATTACCCCCATTGAACCTATGGGCATATCTCCCGCCCTATACGTCATTGTGACGATGCTGCAGTCCTTCATGGTCGGGGTCTCGTTCTCGTGACCTATCGTTATCGAGAACTCGACGTCTGTGGCGTGACTGAGGACATTGTAGAGCGCCTGCTTTTCTTCAAACACCTCCAACAGCTGCCGCGCCTTCTCGACGCTGCTGTATTCGGGGTGCAGCAGCAGATTCTTGGTACCGTAGAGCTGTACATTGTCCGCGCTGCTCGAAAGATTCCGCTCCAACGCGCCCATTATTGATGATACGAAGTCCAGATTATCCCCGTAATCCAACAGCACATCAGTAATCTGCGCGGCGGTCACGTTCATTATCCGCTTGTTGTAGAGCACCTGTGTGAGCCTGCTGGATATGGCCTCGAGCACTTCCGGCTTAAGCGGATAGGGCAGGCGTATGTACGCGTTCTTGGTCAGCCCTGCGTCGGTGACGACGACCAATATGGCGGTGGTGTCGTTAAGCCCGACTATCTGCACCCTGCGCAGCCGGACGCCTCTCAGCTCCGGTGTGAGCACCATGGAGGTATATGAGGTCATCTCAGACAACAGCTCCGCGGTCTGACCTATTACGGATTCGATGCCGCTCGCCCTGCGATAAATGTGCTCGTTTATGAAGCGTATCTCATCAGAGGACAGATTTGCGCCCGTCATCATCTTATTGACGTACAGTCGGAACGCCTTGTCAGAAGGTATCCTGCCCGCCGAGGTATGGGGCTGTTCGAGGTAGCCGAGCTCCTCTAAATCGGACATCTCGTTGCGTATCGTGGCGGAAGACAACCCGACGTCAGGACGCTTTGAAATGGTGCGCGAACCCACAGGCGACGCGGTCATGATGTAGTCGTCGATTATCGCCTGCAGTATCTTTAGCTTTCTCCTGTCGAGCATGCCTCGCGCCTCCTCTCACCGGGTTGTTAGCACTCGAAAAGCTTGAGTGCTAAGTCGATAATAAAATACCATTGCACAGCAGTTTTGTCAACGGCACATTGTGACAAAATCGTAACAAATGAGGGATGCAATTGAGAAGGCGCGCATGAGGGGTATGCGGTGAGCGCGGCACGGCATACTTGCGTCAAGCGCCGTGCAAAAAGCCGCTTCCGTGCGGATGCGGCTTTATAATCAGGCTCGATAACAGCGCGCGGCGTCAGTATGTGAAATCGTGCGCCGGCTCCCTGCCGCTTAGCACTCGAAGGCCGCCTTCGCAGAGCGCCTGCATCTCGTGCTCGCCGGGCATCACCTCGACGGGGGCAATCCAGCTCACGCGGGCTGAAACCGCTTCCGAAACGACGTTTGAGTACGCTATGCCGCCCGTGAGTATTATCCGCGTCACATTGCCGCTCACCGCGGTGGCGAGCGCGCCTATCGTCTTGGCTATGCCATATGTAAACGCCTCATATACTAGTGCGGCTTTCTCGTCGCCATCGGCAATCCGCCTCTCGACTTCGCGTGCGTCACTCGTGCCCAAGAGCGCCCTAAAGCCCGCGTTGCCGCGAATCTTTCTTGAAACCTCGCGGAGAGTGTATTCTCCGCTAAAGCACAGCTTGACGAGCTCCATGGCCTGTATGTTCCCGCAGCGCTCAGGCGCAAACGCCGCGTCGTCGTCGGAGAACATATCTATTGCGCGACCGCGGTCAAAGAGCCAGAAGCTCACGCCGCCACCCAGGTGGGCGACGATGAATGTGCACTCATCGAAGGGCTTATGCACTATCGTGTCGGCGCAGCGAATCGCCATCGCACGGCTGTTGAGCGCGTGGCCGCGGCTTTTGTGCGGCAACTCCGGCATTCCGGTTACACGCGCTACGGGCTGAAGCTCATCGACTGTCACGGGGTCGTATATGAACGCCGGTATGCCGAGCGGTTCGGCAATGTCGTATGCGACAGCACAGCCCACGTTGGAGATGTGGGTATCGTGCTTCTGGTCAAGCATGTAGCGCACCATGTCGGCGTTTATCCTGTAAGCGCCTGCATGGCAGGGCGGGATCATGCCGCCGCGCGACATTACGCAGGTGAGCGAAGCGAGCTCTATGCCCGCCTCCTCGAGCGCGCTGATGATTCTGTCGGTGCGAAAGCCGCGCTGATCCATGACCCACAGAAACGGCGCAAGCTCCTCGTCCGTGTGGCCGATATTAGCGGCGGCAATCTGCTTGACGCCGTCATATACGGCTATCTTGGTCGAAGTAGACCCGGGGTTTATTACGAGAATCCTTTCCATGGCCATACCCCGGTCAAACGCATACTCCCGCGCCGAGGGCGAGAGAGTAGTATTTTTCTTCAGAGGATGAGCCGCGCGAAGTAACCACGATGGGCACCTTGCAGCCCAGCACCAGGCCGGCCATGCGACCGCCGCAAGTGTACACAAGGCACTTGCCGAGCACATTTCCAACGACTATTTCGGGCGCGAGCATTATGTCGAAATCGCCCGCGCAGGGGCAGTCAAATCCCTTTATCTGGCCGATCTCCGGCACCATGGCGAGGTCGTAGGAAATCGGGCCCTCAACATAGCACGGGCCGAGTTCGCCGTCGAGGCTCATGCGCTTCAGCTCGGCGGCGTCCACCGTTTCCTGCATCTTGGGGTTAAGCGTCTCCACGGCGCAGAGCGCGGCGACATTGACTCTTTCATAGCCTATGCTCGTGAAGAAGCCCACGGCGTTTTCAACTATCTGGATTTTCTTCTCGAGGTCCGGATATGTGCACATGCCGCCGTCTGTCACGCAGAGCAGTTTATGGTATCCCGGGAACTCGGCGATTATGATATGGCTCATGAGCTTGCCCGTGCGCAGATTCGCTTCGGGGGACAGCACGCCCTTGAGCAGGTCTCCGGTCATAATCCTGCCCTTCATGAGGAAATCCGCGCGCCCCTCGTGGATGAGGTTAGCGGCGCAGACGCTGGGATGCATGCCTTCGGGGACGGCGACTATGTCGTAGTTTTCCGGATTTTCTCCCAGGGAGGTGAGCACGGAGGATATCCTGTCGGGGTCGCCGACGAGCACGGCGTTGACTATATCGCGGGCTTCAATGACGGCCTCCAGCGCGTGCGCGTCGTCCGCCTGAACGAGCGCCACCGTCTTTTTTGCTCCGCCCTTGACCTTTGCGATCAGTTCATCAAAGCTCTTCAAAAACATGGGGCACCTCCGAAATTGTATTATGTCAACGCCATTATACTATATCGTGAGACTGCCACAAAGCGCGGGGCTGAAGTATATTACATATTGTTGCTTGCTTGGTTGACGTCGTACGCTTCGGGATGGGAGGCGATGTTTGTGAGCAGATACAGCGTCACAATGGATATGAACTCGGAATTTGTTGGAGTATCCAGCATGTCGTAATCGTAGAACAGCTTCTGCGCGAGCGGGGTTCCCGTCCTAAATGCCGTGCTCAACAGTGCGGTGCGTATGTTGCGCTCCACGGAGGCGGCCTTGATGCCTATGTCCTGCGCTACCGTCGGATACACCACGGTGGTTATCCCGTACAGCGTAGATGGGTCCGCGGTCGTCAGCAGCAGCACCTGGATGAGGACGCCAAAACCCTTGAATCGGGGCTTGAGGCCCAAATCCAAAAGTGTCCTCGCTATATCGACTCTGGATACCATTGTCGTAACCTCCGGCATAAATTGTGTGGTTGCTTTATTATCGCCGCGCCGTCGGCAAACGCACTGACTAAACTGAGAAAACCGGAAAAAACGGCGCTGTTTGCACGCTTGCACACAGTGCATTATGGGTTGTTCGACAGTTAAAGTCAAGTGTCGACAGAAAAACTGCATATAAAGACGCAAAAGCGGCAGTCAAGCCGTGCGCGATATGCCGGGAGCGAAACAGCGGTAAAATGCCCATTGGCTGTTGAATGCGCTTGAAGATGATGGTATAATTAACGCATATTTTGTTTCATACGAGCACTGGAAGGAAGGTGTTTTGTTTGCCAAAGAGCTCTTTTCGGGGCGGCGTTCATCCGCTGCATGACATTGGAGGAGGGAAGCTGCCGACGCGCGCTGAGCCTATCCGCGCGTATTCGCCGGATACCGTCGCCATACCGATGGCGATGCACCTGGGCGCGCCGGCGGTTCCGATAGTGAATAAGGGCGACCGCGTCAAAATCGGTCAGTTGATAGGCGAGGCGCAGCACCCGAGAAGCCTCGCCGTACACGCGAGCGTGTCTGGTGAAGTGATAGCGATCGAGCAGCGCATGCAGCTGGGCGCAAACCCGGCGTTGTGCGTAGTGATACGAAATGACTTTGCGGACGAATGGGTCGACGGACTCAAGGGATACGGCAATGTGGAGGAAGCCGACCCTGCGCTTATCGTGCCCGCCATACGCGATGCGGGGATATGCGGCATGGGCGGCGCGACCTTTCCGACCCATGTAAAGCTAACGCCGCCGCCCGGGAAACAGTGCAACACTGTGATACTCAACGCGGCGGAGTGCGAGACCCACATGACCTGTGACCACAGACTGATGCTGGAGCGCCCCGTAAAGATAATCGACGGGCTGAGGGCGGCGATGCGCGCGGTGGGCGCGGCGCGGGGCGTCATAGCCATAGAGGACAATAAACCGGACGCGGCGAAGCGCATGTCGGAGACTGCGCGGGGGCGCAAGGGGGTAGAGGTCGCCATGCTGCGGACGAAGTACCCCCAGGGCAGCGAAAAACAGATAATAAAGGCCGTGACCAACAGGGAAGTGCCGAGCGGCGGCCTGCCCATAGACATAGGCGTCATCGTGATCAACGTAGCTACTGCCGCCGCCATAGCCGACGCGGTCATAGACGGCAGACCGCTCATATCCAGAATCACGACGGTAACCGGGCATGTTAAGGTCCCCTCAAATCTGGAGCTGCCGATAGGAACTGTCGTACAGGACGCCATAACTGCCTGTGACGGGTACAGCGACGCGCCCGCGAAGATAATCATGGGCGGCGGCATGACCGGCTTCTGTGCGCACGATGACAGCATATCGATAGCAAAGGGGAGCGGCGGCATAGTCGTGCTGAACGAACGCGAGGCGGCGCTTGTGGACGAAGCTCCGTGCATACGCTGCGCGAGATGCGTATCCACCTGTCCGGCTGGCCTAAACCCGTATTTAATCAGGCGCATGTGCGACAGGGACGACATGGACGGCGCCGAGCAGGAGCATGTTATGGATTGCCTGCTGTGTGGTTGCTGCTCGTACATATGCCCCGCGCACAGGTTCCTCACGGCGACATTTAAGATAACCAAGGAGCGCATCGCTCAGTCAAGGAGGAAGTAGGATATGAAGCTGACTGTATCTACGGCTCCGCACGTCCACTCCCACAATTCCACGCGGCGAATCATGCTGGACGTGATAATCGCCCTGCTGCCCGCTGCGGGCGTGGGCATATACCTGTTTGGTTACATGGCGGGGCTGCATGTGCTCATAGGGATGGGCGCTGCAGTGCTCGTGGAGTACCTGTGGCAGAAGCTGACAAAACAGGCGGTGCGAGTGAACGACTTTTCCGCCGCGCTGACTGGGCTGCTGCTCGCGTTGAACATGCCAGTTGACGCACCGCTGTGGGTAACGGCCATGGGCAGCGTAGTCGCCATAATACTCGTCAAGCAGCTTTTTGGCGGTATTGGCGGCAACTTCTTGAATCCCGCGCTTGCGGCGAGGGCATTGCTCGTGGCAAGCTGGCCGGCGCACATGACGGCGTTTACGGCGCCGACCTATTTTGCCGCGACGGACGCGGTGAGCTCCGCGACGCCGCTCGTAACGCAGTACGGTTACATGGAGCTGTTTATGGGGCGCATACCGGGAACTATCGGTGAGGTGTGTAAGTTAGCCATAATCGTCGGCTTCCTGTACCTGCTCATACGCGGCGTTATAACGTGGCACATACCCGTGCTGCTGTTGGGGACTCTGGCGTTCTGCACATGGTTGTTTGGCGGGACGGACGGCGCATTTACGGGCGACCCGCTCTACGCCGTGCTCTCCGGCGGCGCCATGTTCGGCGCAGTGTTCATGGCAACCGATTACACCACTTCACCAATGACCATCAAGGGAGAGGTGATATACGCCATAGGCTGCGGGTTGCTGATTGCGCTCATAAGGGAGTTCGGCTCATACACGGAGGGCGTCACCTACGCGATACTCATCATGAATATAGTTACTCCGCTGCTCGACAAGTACATTGGTCCCAATCTCTACGGGGAGGTGAAGAAGCGTGCCTAAGCGAAGCATGTCGTCCGTGTTCTTAAACGGGATAGTCACGGAGAATCCCACATTCAGGCTGGTGCTCGGCCTGTGCCCGACGCTCGCGGTAACCACATCCGCCATAAACGGTGTCGGCATGGGCTTGGCGGCCACGGTCGTGCTCATCGGCTCGAATGTCGTTATATCGCTGCTGAGGAACATAATCCCAAACAAGGTCAGGATACCGGCGTTTATCGTAGTTATTTGCACATTTGTAACGCTGATACAGATGCTCATGCAGGCATTCGTCTACGAGTTGTACGAGAGCCTGGGCTTGTTCATACCGCTGATAGTGGTCAACTGCATAATACTCGCCAGAGCGGAGGCGTTTGCGTGCAAAAACGGAGTGCTCGCGTCTGCGTTGGACGGCATTGGAATGGGCGTGGGCTTCACCATAGCGCTGACGCTGATCGCCGCCATTCGCGAGCTGATAGGCAATGGCACGGTTTTTGGCCTCAATCTGTTGGGCGATGCATATGAACCCATGCTCATAATGATACTGCCGGCGGGAGGCTTCATTACACTTGGGTTGCTGTTGGGCATAATCAACAAACTGACTGAAGTCACAGCCGGAAAGAAGGAGGCGTAAGTTATGGACACCTTGACGAGATTCCTGCTGCTGTTTGTCAGCTGCGTGCTGACGAATAACTTCATATTCTCCAGGTTTTTAGGCTGCTGCCCGTTCCTCGGCGTATCGAACAAGGTCGAGACGGCGATGGGCATGGGGTTGGCCGTAACCTTCGTCATGGGACTGGCGTCGCTGTTCACATGGGCGGTTGGAAAGCTGCTCGTTGCGCTCGACATACAGTATCTCAACACTATATCGTTCATCTTGATAATCGCTGCGCTGGTGCAGTTTGTCGAGATGTTCATAAAGAAGTCCAGTCCGACGCTGTACAAGTCGCTCGGCATATATCTGCCGCTGATTACAACGAACTGCGCCGTACTCGGAGTGACGATAATTAACTTTGACGCATATGTTGTGGGCATGGGCGCTATGGGCGTCGTTTACTCGGTGCTCAACGGCGTGTTCAGTGCGCTTGGATTTATGCTTGCAATAGTGCTCATGGCCGGCATACGTGAAAGGCTTGAGGCGTCGAACATACCCAAGTGCCTGAAGGGCTTCCCAATCTCACTTGTGACGGCAGGGCTGATGAGCCTTGCGTTTATGGGATTCTCGGGGTTGTTTGCAAACTTGGGCTGAACGGAGGTTTTCGCATGAAATGGGAGATGGTTTTGATTGCGCTCGGCGTACTTGCCGCGATAGGCGTCATATTCGGTCTGGTACTGGAGTATGCGTCTAAGCGATTCGCGGTCGAGACCGATGAGCGCGTAAACAGAGTGCGCTCCTGTCTGGGCGGGGCGAACTGCGGCGCCTGCGGGTTTGCAGGCTGTGACGCATTCGCGGCGGCGGTCGTCGCGGGCGAGGCGTCCGTTACGGCATGCACTCCGGGTGGAGAGGGCACTGCGCGGGCGATAGCGGATATTCTGGGCGTATCGGCCGGCGAGAGCGGGCCGAGGATGGTAGGGCATGTGTTCTGCCAGGGGACGAGCGGCATAGCCAAGGACAGGTACGAGTACCAGGGCATATCCAGCTGCCGCGCCGCCGCCGGACACTCCGGCGGGCCAAAGCTATGTCGCTTTGCATGTCTTGGGCTTGGCGACTGCGTTTCAAAGTGTTCATTTGGCGCTATATCCATAGCGGACGGCGTTGCGGTGGTGGATCCCGCGCGGTGCAAGGGCTGCGGCGCGTGTGCTCAGGTGTGCCCGAGGGGTGTTATCAAGCTCGTGAGCGAGGACGATACGGTAAACGTCTACTGTCGTAATACGGATACGGGGAGAACCGCCGTAGAGGCCTGTATGCGCGCCTGCGTCGCGTGTAAGCGCTGTGAAAAAGAGTGTAAGTACGGCGCCATAAAAGTGGAAAACGGCGTGGCGGTGATAGATCACGGCAAGTGCACGCGCTGCGGAGTATGTGTGGAGAAATGCCCGAGGCACTGCATAGTAATGGAGTGAGTGCAGGAGTGCATTGCACGGCGTGATCCAAATAGTATCATATATTTTTACGGTTTGCCCGATAATGCATTGACTTTGGAGGCGTTTTGGGTTAGAATCAATTCCGCCGTTGCGAGTGACGGCATGGGAGCATAGCTCAGCTGGGAGAGCACTTGCCTTACAAGCAAGGGGTCACAGGT
>JAUNBH010000018.1 GCA_030527165.1 Clostridia bacterium | reverse complement strand
CCCAACGACTTCCTTCGTGCCTATACTGTCCAACATGTTTGACAAACCTACAATAATACGACGCAAATAGCGGTACATAGCGTGCCGAATCAGCAGTATTTCCTACTTCGCAACAACGATGTTTACTATATTCTTAACTACTATGACCTTCTTGACCGTGAGACCGTGGATAAGTGCTCTGACCTCGTCTTTACCGAGCACTATGTGTTCAATCTCATCGGCGGCCAAACCAGACGGCACGGTGATGCGCGCCTTTACTTTGCCGTTTATCTGAATCCCAAGCTCTACTTCATCGCTCTTTATAGCTTCGGGGTCCCACTTTGGCCAACTCGTAGCATACAGTGGCGTCGTATACCCGAGCAACTCGTTTATCTCCTCGGATATGTGCGGCGCGACAGGCGACAGCAAGGTAACCAATGTATGCAGTTCCTCGCGGGTCACAGAGCCTTCAGAGTAGAATTCGTTGACCAGCGCCATCATAGCGGCAATGGCCGTGTTGAACTTTGTGCGCTCGAAGTCCTCCGAGACCTTCTTGATAGTAGCGTGCACGCTCGACTTCATGGAATCGCGTATGCCGTTCTCCTCGGAGAGCATATCCAGCAGCTTCCACACCCTGTCTAAGAAGCGCCGACAGCCGTTGACGCCCTGCTTGCTCCATTGAATCGCCTGATCAAATGCGCCCATGAACATGCAGTAGGTTCTGAGCGTATCAGCTCCGGCATCCTTGACTATCTCGTCCGGGTTTATGACGTTGCCACGCGATTTGGACATCTTGTCGCCGTTTTCACCCAACACCATGCCGTGGCTCGTGCGCTTTAGGTACGGCTCCGGCGTGGATACAACTCCTATGTCGTATAGGAACTTGTGCCAGAAGCGAGAGTACATCAAATGCAGCGTGTTGTGTTCCATGCCGCCGTTGTACCAATCAACAGGCATCCAGTAATCGAGGGCTTCCTTTGATGCGAGCGCGCCATCGTTGTGCGGGTCGCAATACCTGAGGAAATACCAGCTCGAGCCCGCCCAGTTGGGCATGGTATCAGTCTCTCTAACCGCGTGTCCGCCGCATACAGGACAGACGGTCTGAATCCAATCCTTTGCACGAATGATAGCAGATGAACCGTCGTCTCCCGGCGTAAAGTCGTCTACCTCCGGCAGCGTAAGCGGCAGCTGTTCATATGGCAGCGGCACCCAACCGCATTTGTCGCAGTTGACCAGAGGTACTGGGTCTCCCCAATACCTTTGGCGTGCAAACACCCAATCCCGCAGCTTGTAATTGACTTTCTTCTCGCCCAGGCCTTTATCCTGCAGCCAATCTACTATTGCGGTCTTTGCCGCATCTACCTGCATGCCGTTGAGGAAACCGGAGTTCACCATTAGTCCGGTATCGCAATCAGTATATGCCTCTCTCTCAACGTCGCCTCCGCACACAACTTCGACGATGGGCAGGCCAAACTCGCGCGCGAACTCCCAGTCTCTCGCATCGTGCCCCGGAACCGCCATTATGGCGCCTGTGCCGTAAGTCATAAGCACATAGTCAGAAGTCCATATCGGGATGCTCTCTCCCGTAGCGGGATTGACGGCACGCACGCCCTTAAGTTCGACGCCGGTCTTTTCCTTGGCGAGTTCGCTTCGCTCGAAGTCGCTCTTTGTGCGCGCCAGCTCGCGGTACGCGCGCACTTGCGCCATGTTCTCGATGCGGCTGCTCAGCTCGTCGATAATAGGGTGCTCCGGCGATATGACCATGTATGTAGCGCCAAATATCGTGTCAGGACGCGTGGTATAGACTTTCAGCGTCAACTCGCATCCCTCTATCGCAAATAAGACCTCCGCGCCTTCACTTCTGCCTATCCAATTTATCTGCTGTGTCTTTACGCGGTTCACAAAGTCGAGGTCCGCTATGTCGTCTATCAGTCTCTGCGCGTAATCGGTTATGCGCAGCATCCACTGGCTGCGAATCCGCTGAACCACCGTACCACCGCAGCGTTCGCACACGCCGTTTACGACTTCTTCATTGGCGAGTCCGACTTTGCATGAAGTACAGAAGTTTATGGGCATCTCGGACTTGTAAGCCAAGCCGTGCTCGTACAGTTTGAGGAAAATCCACTGCGTCCACTTGTAGTAATCCGGATCGGTGGTATTGACTTCCCTTGACCAGTCGAATGAGTACCCGAGTGTCTTTAGCTGCTGTCTAAACCGCTTTACATTGCGCTCGGTTACTATCCGTGGCTGTATCCCGGTTGAAATCGCGTAGTTCTCCGTGGGCAGGCCGAAAGCGTCGTACCCCATCGGGAACAACACATTGTAGCCCTGCATGCGCCTGACGCGCGCAATAATATCCATGGCTGTGTATGGCCGCGGATGACCGACATGCAGTCCCTCGCCCGAAGGGTACGGAAACTCTATAAGCACATAGTATTTCGGCTTCGTAAAGTCCTGCTTGGCTTCAAAACAGCCGGCGTCCTCCCAAAGGCGCTGCCACTTTGGCTCGATGCTCGCCGGATTGTACTTCGTAATCATATAACGCTTACCTCCATTAAAAAAGCTCCCGTCTCACATGAGACGAAAGCATACTTCCGCGGTACCACTCAAATTGACGGCAAGCCGTCCACTCGACCCCTTAACGCGGGAAACGGCGCGCGCTTTGACGCGGGCTGCTCCACGGCGAGTTCCGCATCGTCCACTGCTGCCTCGCACCCAACGGCAGCTCGCTTAAAGCGACCAACGCATACTACTCCGCTTCAACGCATCAGGTGGATGATATTCCTTTCCCGATGATTTGTCAACAGCCATTTTTCCTTTGTGCGGCGTCCATCACTACGCCGACAGGTGTCGCGTACTCCGCGTACTCACAGCGCTGGTCGATCTGCCCAACAGCGCAGGTGTTGTAGACGAGTTTAATGGCTTCGTCCATGTCTGAAATCGCCACGACTTTGTCCGCTGTTTCAATCCTATGTCCTGAAGCAGGTACAATTATCAAGTCTGCGCCGGCAGCCAAAGCCGCCTGCACCTTTATCTCAACGGCTCCTACCGGTCTTACTTCGCCGGAGCAGGTTATCTCTCCCGTGCATGCTACCCGTACTGCCGGCGTCAGTCTGAACAGCGCACCGTAAAGCGCCAAAGCGAACGCAAGCCCTGCGCTTGGCCCGTCCACCGGCATTCCACCGGGTATGTTGTACCTTATGTCATAGTTGCGCAACGTGGGCTCATAGCGCCGGTAAACTGCATCCACGGCATTCTCTATTGAGGCGCGTGCGGTGCTCCTGCGCATCAGTTTGACAGAACCGCCGTCTATCTGCTCTTCATCTATTATCCCATATGTGCAGATATCTTGCTTCTCTCCACGCTTTTCGTACAGCACGCACTCGATTTCCATCACATATCCGCGCGATGTTGTTTGCGACACGCCCAGCCCGTACATGATCCCGCTGCGCAGCCTGTCAGGCAGTTTTGTCGCCGCCCGCCCCGCGAATCTGCACGTTGTCGCGACCCATTCTACATCCGTGCGCTCGATACACTGCCGTCCGTCGAGTCTTGCAAGTCCGCCCGCTAACTGCATTATGTTCACCGCATCCCTGCCGCTTAAAGAGCATTCGGCACACAGCTTGACCGCCGGGTCCGAGGCTGGACACCCCGTTTTTTCCGTGGCTCGGCGCGCAATGCTCGCCAATTCAAACTCACTGAGGGCCTTGAAGAATATCTCGACGCAGCGCGAGCGTAGTGCGCTCGGGAGCTCTTCCGGTTGGCGCGTAGTGGCCCCGACTAGCCTAAAATCAGCCGGCAGTCCGTTTTCAAATATGTCGTGTATATGTGCAGGTATGTTCCGGTTTTCCTTGCTATAATACGCGCTGTCAAAGTGCACGCAGCGATCCTCGAGCACTTTGAGAAGCTTGTTCATCTGCGCGGGGTGCAACTCCCCTATCTCATCGAGAAAAAGCACGCCGCAATGTGCGCGTGACACCGCGCCCGGCTTAGGTTGAGGTACTCCCATGGATCCGTACTGCCCCGCACCCTGGTATATAGGGTCGTGTACTGATCCAATTAGGGGGTCCGCTATGGCGCGTTCGTCAAAGCGCACGCAGGTGGCATCTACCTCAACAAAAGCTGATTCTTCGTCAAACGGTGACATGGGGCAGGCTTTAGCCTCATCCAACACGAGCCGTGCCGCACATGTCTTGCCCACACCCGGAGGACCATAGATGATGACGTGCTGAGGGTTATGGCCGCACAGTGCCGCGCGCAGGGCGCGGATTGCATCGCCCTGACCCACTATATCCTCCATACAGGCCGGTCTGGCCAGCTCTGTCAGCGGGATGGTAAGGCTGCGCTCCCTCGCCTTGCTTATCTCCTCAAACTCCTTTGACGTCGCCTTATCGTTTTTTACTGGCGGCGTGGAGCACGCTCTGTTTCGCCTTGCAAATATGAAGTACAACGCCACCGATATGGCAACCTGTATCGCGATAAATATCAACCAATCCATTTCAGCCTCCTGTGCAGTAGCTTGCACACGGAACCAAAGCGATATTAGTTGTATTTCCAAAATCGATGATACTATTTTTGGCAGCTATGGGTATTGCTGCTTGGTTTACGGCTCTGCGCTCGTCTTATCGCTTAGGCAGACTCAAGAGGCGCCGCCCTCTTTGGCGAGCTCATCAAGTACGCCCTGCAATGCCATATGCCTGTGGCTGATGTGGTTTTTCGCCTCTGCCGTCATCTCGGCAAAACTCAGTTTAGCCGGTTCGTAGTAGAAGAGGGAATCATACCCAAAGCCGTTTTCACCCCGCTCCTCAAATAGAATGCGCCCTTCCACTTTTCCCAGGCACACTATATCTTTCACGCCTTTGCGGCAAAGTACCATGGCGCATTCAAAGCGAGCCGAGCGCTCGTTATCGGGCACGCCACGCAATTCTCTGAGCAGCTTTTGGCGGTTTGCACTATCATCGTGTCCATCAAGCGCAAAGCGCGCGCTGTACACGCCCGGCGCTCCCCCGAGCGCATCCACCGACAGCCCGCTGTCATCTGAGAGCACCGCGTCATCCGGCAAAAGCGCGTGTACTTCGTGCGCCTTCTTCAGCGCATTCTCCATAAAAGTCGTTCCGTCCTCCACAACATCCAAATCGATCCCCGCTTCAGCCATGGAAATGACTTCGTCAAACATGCCGCCGAGCATCTCCCTGATCTCGCGTATTTTGTGCGCGTTGTTGGATGCAATAACTAATCTCATAGTCCACCTCCGTGTGATTCGATTATAACATCACACCGAGGTATTTCAACAGGAATAGAATCAGAACTCGTTCGGATAGACCGGATTCGTGATGCCGCCTGTATCAAACACATCGCCGTCCACCAATATCCGCAAGCCGCTTACCTGACCATACTCCAAAGCCGTCAGATACATGGCCTTGTAGCACGATTCCAGCAGCCCCTCTACTTCGTTTATGGCTGCGAAGTTCCCGGTTAAAGCTACGGTGGCAGTCGTACCGGAAATGTACGCGTCAAGAACGCTTACACCCTGTGGAAAGCACTGGTGGACTGCCGGGCTGTTTGAACCTTCACACATCAGTTTGACTGCAGTATAGAAACTGTCCTCCGCCGTCGTATACTTGGTTATGGGGATCATCAGACTGCCCGACACATTTGGCATGTATATGCCTACCGGCTTTATACCTATTGCCGCCATTGTTTCAACGTTCTCGACTTCCACGTTGAGGTTGATTCTGCCGCAATTTTGGGGGAGTTCGACTCCGTTGGCCATAGTTGCAGAATTGCCGTTTACGCTAACGCTCACGCTGTCAATCGTCGGAAACTCTACAAGCGTATTTACCAGGGCAACTACCATGGCGTATTCTGCGTCAGCAGAGCTCAATGGGAATCCTTCGCCCGACAGGTCGACTCGCGCGTGGCCGTCGTCTATTCGCAGTGCGATCTCAGTGTTGGCAGGTATGACGGGATTGAGTCCCTTTTGAGACAACTGTGAAGTGTTAACGCCATCGGCCACGAGGTATTGCAGCGCCGCCTTGCCTATCCCCTCCTCCCATGGTATCATTCGCATGACGGGCACTATAAACCCTTCATCGCTGAGATAGTATATAACTGTGCGGCGCAGACCCGCCTCTACCAGCACGGAATCGCTGTCCACATCAATGTCATCTATAGGTTTTGCACATGAGGTTACGATAAACACCAGTATTGCAACAATGCACATCAGAGCACGAAAACGCATAAAAAAGACCTCCGGAAGCTTTTGAGTAATCATATGCCTCCCGAGACCGTTTAATAACGCCTTTGTGCCAGGGCTTCGATTATGCGTTCATCCGGAGCAGCATAAATGGTTCGCTGATTCGTATATGTCACCATTCCCGGCTTTGCGCCCACCGGCTTCTTCACATAGCGCCGCAAGGTGTAATCCACCGGTACTTTGGTACTGCCACGCCCCTTGGAGTAATATGCGCATATTGCCGCCGCCGCTTCTAATGTGGCGTCCGAGAACTGTTCTGACATTATCACCACATGCGAACCCGGTATATCCTTAGCGTGGAGCCAGGTATAGTTTGGACGCGCGAGCTTGAAAGTAAGCTCATCGTTCTGCTTGCCATTGCGCCCGGCGCGCACTTCAATGCCCTCTGAGGTGACGAAGCGATGTGTTTCCGGCCTGACGGCAGATTTCTTGCCACGCTGCTTCAGCTTCCTAAGATAGCCCTGCTCCGCCAGTTCGATCGCGAGCGCATCTATTTCGTCGGCCTTCGCCACAGCCAATTGATATTCCAACGAGTGCAGGTACTCCAATTCCGCCTGGGCTATTCGTATTTGTATTGACCCTATTTCAAGCGACTTCATGCCTTTGCGATACAGCTTGAAGTACCTTTGGGCATTGTCGGCAACCGATAAGTTTCGGTCAACCGGTATAGCAACGCGTTCAGGCGGATCCGTATAATAGTTTTCGACGGTGAGCGACTCGAAACCCGCACCCAAACGGTATATATTGGCAGTGAGCAACTCGCCGTACAGCTTGAGTCTTTCGAGCTCGCTTTCAGTTGGCAAATCCCGCTGTATGGCGGCGATCTTGCGCTCGCATCGCTCTATGTTGCTTGCGATAGTTTTTCTGAGCGCAGCGCTGCCGCGCCGCACGCGCTCGCGCTCATCCGACTCAGAGTATACAGCGTCGAGCGCTGCGCAAATCGTAGCGGTGCGTACATGGTTGACGCCCGGTGGTATAAACGGCGACACATCGCGCATCACGCCATCGGCGTCACAGAGCACACAGGGCTCGTATGCTCCCTGCGAATAGTCTGAGAAGAAACTGCAGAGCCGCGCCGCCGTCTCAGCCCGGCTAACTTCATCATAGCCGCAGTAATCGAGCAGCCGCCTTGCAGTAGCTTGCGAGATTCCGCTGAAAGCACTCGCCATGCCGCGCGCCGCCGCAAGACTCCCTATACTGTCCGCGCCGTCAAAAGCGCTGATGAAATCCGCTGCAGACGCAGTGCGCGGATCCTGTTTCACGCCTTGGTCTGGGTATTCGTATAACAATTCGGGCAGCATCGGACGAATGTCCGACATCGTAAAGTCGATGCGTCGAATACAGTCGATAATGCGCATATCCGCAGTGCACAGCGAGATATTCGCGTGCTTCCCCATCAACTCCGCAATGAGATAATATGAGCGCCTGTCACCGAGCTCGTCATATGCAGAAATCTCAATTGTAACGCAACGGTCCATGGCGAGTTGGCGCACGCCGACGATTCTGCCGCCGTATATGCGCTTTCGCAGCAGCATGCAGAAGTTTGGCGCCGTCATGGGGTTCGACGCTTTAAGCTCCGTCAGGTGAATGCGGCTTCCATGCGGCGATGCGCAGACGCAAAGGCGCTGCGCCCTATCCTTGCCATTGAGTACGAGCACTAATGTATCCCTGTCCGGTTGCTGCACTCTCTCTATGCGCGCGCCGACAACCTGCTGCAGTTCGTGCGTGACCGCAAGTAGCGATAGTCCGTCCATTACTCAGCTATCACCGTGTTCCTGAGGACGCCTATGCCCTCTATCTCTACCTCGACTACATCGCCGCAAACCATACTTCCTATGCCCTCGGGAGTTCCCGTTGCAATCACATCGCCGGGATAGAGCGTCATGCACTGTGTAATGTACCATATGAGCTTCGCTATGGAATACGTCATGCAGTCGGTGGTGGAGCTCTGGCGCGTCTCACCGTTGAGCCGCGTGCATATCTTTAGCCCAATTGGATTGAGCTCCGTCTCTATATGCGGTCCGATGGGGCAAAACGTATCGAAACTCTTCCCGCGCGTCCACTGCGGATCGCCCTTCTGTATATCGCGTGCCGTAACATCGTTTAGGCAGGTATACCCAAACACGACGCTAAAGGCGTCATCCTCTGCAACATGGCGGCATCGCCTGCCGATTACCACGCCCAACTCGCCCTCGTAGTCGAGCCGCTTGCTCAACCTTGGGTACACAATTTGCTCGCCATCGGCTATAATGCTGCTGCTCGGCTTCAAGAACAGCAACGGCTCGTCAGGTTGACCTTCTTTCATCTCTGCGGCGTGCGCTGCGTAGTTCTTGCCGACTGCTACAATCTTCGTGGGTTCGCACGGCGGCAGGAACCGCAATCGTTCGCCGTCATGCACTCTGCCCGTCAGCTGCACTCCGTCGTAGGGGGCGCACGCCAGTTCCGCGTATTTACCTGCCTGCTCTAAGCAGTAAAACACCCTTGTGCCGTCATCAGCTCTTAAAGAACGCATATCGCACCTCCGCTTCTCAAGCGCATTTTAGCACGATACGGTTCCAAAGTCCATATCAAAGCAGTTCGTACTCGTTTATTGACACTTCGTACGCCGTTCGTACGGACGTGTTGCCGTTCTCATCGCGTTTGGTGTACTCTCTGCTCTGAAGCCTTCCGACGATGCTTATGGAATCGCCAACGCTCAACGTCTGTAAGCTTCTGGCGTTTTTCCCCCAAGCTATGCACGGCAGGTAATCCGATTTGCCATACGCCCTGTTGACCGCCAGCAGTATATCGGTTATCTCACGCGCCAGCGGCGTTTTCCTGTACACTACCGGCTTGCACACGCTGCCGACAAGCCGTATTTCGTTGTCACATTCTGCCTCTTTGGACAGCTTGATAATGTTCTTGCCAAACACGGTTATAACCAACCTGCCACTGCCCTCGACCAGCTTATTATATGAACGCAGTTGACCGCTTACAGAGAGCCTTTCGCCTTCGCAAAGCATGTCAAGCTCCGAGAGCAGCTCGCCGGAAACCGTTATAGGAACATAGTCTGCAGTGCCGCTTAAGCGTGATACCCGTAAAATGAGATTGTAGAACGCCTCGTTAAACACGCTGTGGCTGTATACCGGAAGCATTACCACGTCTCCTACCACATACGCCGCATTGCAGCATCCATACTTCTGCATAGCTTGCCTCACATTCGTTCGGTTTGCCATATACATATTCATGTGTACTTCGTACTATGACAAGAAGAGCCTCTTTAGGGTCTCTTCAAGCTCCGACGTATGAATGCGCACGCTATGTCCTCAATACCTCCGTAATCCTGTCGTCAAGTAAAGCTATCACGATGGGTGCGCCCTTACCGCTCTTGCTCTCAATGGGTACGTCATCAGAGTAGAATGATGTTTCGGTCCCGCGAAGTGTCCTTGCCATAATGCTCTGCGGTTGAGTTACGCGCATTGCGGCGACAAGATGCGTGCCGTTTGAGCCGTTCTTCTTGAAATCAAACGTCTTTACGCCCTTTCCGTATCTATTCTGGATGTCGTAGTCGAACACAAAACAACGCTTCATGTACCCAAAATCGGATACGAGCAGTATTTCGCCGTCGTCGCCCACCTGAGAGGCGAATACCACGGAGTCGCCATCGTCGAGCTTTATACCGTTGACCCCAGTGCTCGCTCTACCCATTATCGGAATTGAGTCCATAGGAAAGCGAATGCTCATGCCCCGACGGCTTATCATCAGCACGGAATCATCCTGCACGAGCTCAACCGTTTGCAGCTCCTCGTCGCCCTTGAGCTTAATGACGCTCAAGTTCTTTTGCCGACTCTTAGCGTCCTCCGCCTTTATTCGCTTCACATGCCCGTGCGTGGTGCAGAGCAGCAGTTCACCGTCAAACTCATCGCAAAACGCGCTGACGACCCTATCCGCTGCTTCAATGTGTACGAGTGAGCTGAGTACAGTAGGCCGTGCGCTCTGTTTCGTTTCGGGGATGTCTGCGACAGATATACACAGGCACTGCCCCGTGCTCGTAAACAGGCGCAGCTTTGCATCGGTATATGTGCTGAACACATACTGCGGGTGTTCGACTGCCAGCAACTCATAGTTGAAGTTCCGCTTGGGTATCCGTCGCAGTTTGTTATCCGCAAGTATCGCCACGACCGCTTCCTCAGGTATCAGATCCGTCTCCGGTGGGAGCTCGATGACAGGCGAGGCGCTGAGGAGCTTCGTGCGGCGTTCTGCGGGATACGCATCGCGCACCGCAAGCAACTCGCGCTTTACAAGGTTCATCAGCTTTTTGGGTGAATCAACTATCGCCTGGAGTTGATCAATCTCGCGCTTTATCTGCGCATACTCCTTGCGGATGGCCTCTATTTCCAAATTCGTGAGGCGCTGCAGCCTTAAATCAAGTATTGCCTGGGCTTGCGCTTCGGTCAGTTCAAAGCGCTCAACGAGGTTGGCTTTGGCTATCTTTGGCGTCTTCGAGGCGCGAATCAGCGCGATAACTTCATCGAGGTTGAGAAGCGCGATAATAAGCCCTTCAAGGATATGCTCACGCTTCCTCAAACTCGCCAAATCATATTCGATACGGTTCAGCGTTACAGTTCGCTGATGCTCGATATAGTAATCGATGACCTGCTTCAAGTTCATCAACTGCGGCTTGCCCTTAGCTATAGCCACCATATTGACTCCAAATGTGGTCTGCAATGCAGAATGCTTGAGAAGGTAACGCAATACAGCATCGGCGTCGGCGTCTCTGCGCAGTTCAATCACGGCACGCATGCCCATCCTGTCAGATTCGTCCCGAATATCTGTAACGGAACTCAGACTGGCTTTCTTCGTCTGGCTAAGTTTCAGTATGTCGGTCAACAGCTTCGCCTTGTTGATCTGGAAGGGAAGCTCGGTTATTACAATCAGCTTTTTCCCGTTCTTGAGCTCTTCGATGTGGGTCTTTGCACGCAGCGTCAGCTTGCCGCGGCCGGTAGCATACGCAGTCGCTATCTCGTCAGACTCCAGGATGTATCCACCGGTTGGGAAGTCCGGACACCGCATGTGCTTCATGAGCTCTTCTATGGTTATCTGCGGGTTATCGATAGCCGCAGCGACCGCATTTATCGCCTCTGTGAGGTTGTGGGGAGGAATGTTTGTTGCAAGGCCGACGGCTATGCCCGAAGCTCCGTTGACCAGCAGGTTCGGAAAACGTCCCGGCAGCACATCCGGCTCCTTGAGTGAGTCGTCAAAGTTCAGGCTGAAATGTACCGTGTCCTTGTCCAAATCCTTCAAGAGCTCCATTGCGAGCGGTGTCATTCGTGCTTCTGTGTAACGCATGGCGGCAGCACTATCGCCGTCAACGCTGCCAAAGTTGCCGTGACCGTCTACTAAGGTCATGGACATGTTGAACGGCTGCGCTAACCTGACCATTGCCTCGTATACGGAGGAATCGCCATGGGGATGGTACTTACCCAAGCAGTCGCCTACAATTCTCGCACTCTTTCTGTACGGCTTGTCGGGCGTGTTGTTTAGTTCCAGCATGGTGTAGAGTATACGGCGCTGTACGGGCTTTAACCCGTCTTCCACGCGCGGCAGCGCGCGCTCCAGTATGACATGCTCTGAGTATGGCAGCATCGAAGCGTGCATGACCTCATCCATGCTGTTGATGATAACGCGCGCATTTGTGTTGGTTGGAGCGCTCTTCTTTTTAGTCATCTATATCACCGTCCACTCTCGCCTTGTCTTCAAAAGAGTCTGCCTTGTTAAAGTCTGCATGCTCGGATATGTACGCGCGCCTGGGAGCTACATCATCGCCCATTAGCACGGATACCATGCGCTCGACATTTGCGGCGTCCTCAATCGTCACCTGTACGAGCGTCCTGTGCTCAGGATTCATGGTGGTATCCCAGAGCTGCAGGGGATTCATTTCACCAAGGCCCTTGTACCGCTGGAGCGTGTAGTTTTTCATGCCGCGCGTCAAGCGGGCAAGCTCGGCGTCAGAATAGGCGTATTGGACCTCGTTGCCGCGCTGAATCTTGTAGAGCGGCGGCATGCCCATGTAAACATGCCCATCGATTATCAACTGTTTCATATAGCGGTAAAAGAATGTCAATAGCAGCGCCCTTATGTGCGCGCCGTCCTGATCCGCATCCGACAGTATGATGACCTTATCGAACTTCCTGCCCGCCATAGTAAAATCCGAGCCTATGCCCGTGCCGATAGCTGTGATGATAGAGCGATACTCTTCGTTCTGGAGCACATCCTCCAGCCGTTTCTTTTCGACGTTCGGGAGCTTGCCTCTCAGCGGCAATATCGCCTGAAAGCGCCTGTCTCTTCCCTGCTTTGCACTTCCGCCCGCCGAATCACCTTCGACGATGAACAGCTCGTTTTCGTCAGGATTGCGCCCCGTACAGCTCGCGAGCTTGCCAACGAGCGGGGCGTTCTCAAGCTTAGACTTCTCACGCGCCATTGTCTTTGCTTTGCGCGCCGCCTCTTTGGCCTTGGCGGCCTTAACCGCCTTGTCTGCCATAATCGCGCCCAATGAGGCGTTCTTCAAATCCTCCAAAAAGCTCGTAAGCCGCTCGCCTATCAGGGCCTCTACGACCGTCTTCGCCTCCGTGTTTCCGAGATGTGTTTTGGTCTGACCCTCGAATTGCACGTTCTGCATTCGCAGGGAGAGCACCGCTATCATTCCCTCCCTGAAGTCTTCGCCTGCAAGCGAAACGTCTTTAGGTTTGAGAACGCCCGTGCGCCTGCAGTACTCGTTCATAACGCGCGTAAATGCAGTCTTAAACCCGGTTTCGTGGGTTCCTCCCTCCGTGGTGGGTATGTTGTTTACATATGAGAACAAGCTGTCGGAATAGCCGTCGTTGTGCTGCAAGGCGGCCTCGACGTAAATGCCGTCTTTCATGCCCGAGAGGAATATCGGCTCCGGATAGAGCGGTTTCTTGTCCGCATTGAGCTCCTTTACAAAGTCGCATATGCCGCCGGAGTACATGAATTCTCTGGACTTACCACCGCGATCGCGCTTGTCCTCAAGCAGGAATCTCGCACCCCTGTTGAGGTATGCCAGCTCACGCATGCGGTTTGATACGATGTCAAAGCTAAGGCTGATAGTTTCAAACACCCTGTCATCCGGCAGGAAGGTTATGCGGGTTCCCTTGCGGCGCGTTCGACCTACTTCCGCGAGCGGCCCCTCGGGCGCGCCCGAAATTATCTTGCCGTCAGCGCCCTCATAGCTGTGGAAGCGCTGCTCATACGCCCTGCCGCTTGTGAACACCTCTACGATCAGATACCGCGACAACGCATTAACTACCGACGCACCCACGCCATGAAGCCCGCCGGAATAGGCATAGCTCTCATTGCCAAATTTGCCGCCCGCATGCAGCTTCGTGAATACAACTTCGACAGCAGAGAGCCCCGTCTTAGCATGCGTGCCTACGGGTATTCCCCTTCCGTTATCCTCAACGGAAATCGAATTGTCCTTGTTTATTGTGACGGAAACTGTGTCCGCATAGCCGTTCGCGACTTCGTCAACTGAATTGTCTACGATTTCCCACAGCATGTGGTGAAGTCCCCTTGCGCCCGTGCTTCCAATGTACATACCCGGACGCACGCGGACCGCTTCCAGTCCCTCCATCAGTTTTATGTCGTCAGCTGTATATTCGCGCAAAGCCAGCACCTCGCATCTAAAAATCTAAGATAGTATACACAAAATAACACTTTTTATCAACCGATACACCAAACGGCGCTCGCAGCGGCGTTAAAGCAAACGGCATGCCCAAACACGAGTAAGCGGCATAGCCACAGGGCTACGCCGCCAAACGGTCAATCGTTCGCGCCACGCTATTTGCGCTCAATAGCTCCGAACTTGCACTTCTCTATGCACGCACCGCACTTGATGCACTTCGCGTTATCAATGACATACGGCTTCTTAATCTCGCCCGTTATAGCGCCTACGGGGCAATTCCTCGCACAGAGGGAGCAGCCCTTGCACTTCTCGGGATCGATGTGATAGTTCAAGAGTGCTTTGCACACGCCAGCCGGACAACGATGCTCGTATATGTGAGCTTCGTATTCATCGCGGAAGTAGCGCAGCGTGCTGAGTACGGGGTTAGGCGCGGTCTGACCCAATCCGCACAGTGCCGAAGCCTTTATATTAGTTGCGAGCTTCTCAAGCTTATCCAAATCCTCAGGCTCGCCGTTGCCGCTGGTTATCTTCTCGAGGATCTCAAGCATGCGTCGCGTGCCGATACGACAGGGCGGGCACTTGCCACAGGACTCGTCAACCGTGAACTCGAGGAAGAACTTGGCAATATTGACCATGCAGTTATCCTCGTCCATAACGATCATACCGCCGGAACCCATCATCGAGCCAATCGCTGTCAGATTATCATAGTCTATGGGAGTGTCGAGATGCGAGGCCGGTATGCAGCCGCCCGACGGGCCGCCCGTCTGAGCCGCTTTAAACTTCCTTCCGTTGGGTATTCCGCCGCCAATGTCAAATATGACTTCTCGAAGCGTGGTGCCCATGGGTATCTCAACCAAACCGGTATTAACAATTTTGCCGCCAAGCGCGAATACCTTGGTGCCCTTGCTCTTCTCGGTACCCATGGACGCGAACCAATCTGCGCCATTGAGTATTATCTGGCATATGTTGGCATAGGTCTCAACATTGTTGAGAAGCGTGGGCTTTCCAAACAGACCCTTCACCGCAGGGAACGGGGGCCGGGGCCTGGGTTCGCCGCGCCCGCCTTCGATTGACGCGAGCAGCGCAGTCTCTTCTCCGCACACAAACGCTCCGGAGCCGAGTCTAAGGTCAATGTCAAACGAGAAATCGGTGCCGAATATGTTATTGCCAAGCAGACCGTACTCGCGCGCCTGGTTTATAGCGATGCGCAAACGATGAACCGCTATGGGATACTCGGCACGAACGTATATGTAGCCCTGCTGCGCACCGATGCAGTAACCGGCTATCGCCATGGCCTCCAGCACCGCGTGCGGATCGCCCTCGAGTACCGACCTGTCCATAAACGCGCCAGGGTCACCCTCGTCGGCATTACAGCAGACGTACTTTATATCGCTCTTTGGAGCTTTGGCAAATTTCCACTTGAGTCCAGTGGGGAAACCGCCGCCGCCACGACCGCGGAGGCCGGACTTGATTATCGTATCAATTATAGCATCGCGCCCCTCGTCACCAGTATACTCAAACAGGCACTTCTCGAGAGCTTTGTAGCCGTCAAATGCGATGTACTCATCGATTGCCTCAGGGTTTATGACGCCGCAATTGCGCAGAGCAATGCGCTTCTGCTTCTTGTAGAAGCTGACGTCATCCAGCGAACGGATTCTATCATCTTCGTCGACGCTGTGCGTATACAGCAGATCCCTGACGATGCGGCCCTTGAGAAGGTGTTCGGATACAATCCGCGCTACATCGGTGACTTTTATGTGGCTGTAGAACGCGCCCTCCGGATAGACGATAACCACCGGACCGGTTTCACACAAGCCGAAACAACCTGTGTGTACAACCTTGACCTCATTCTCCAGACCGTTTTCCTTTATGCGCGCCTCGAACTCAGCAATAATGTCCTTAGAGCCGGACGACGTGCAGCCTGTACCAGTGCAGACCAGAACCTGTGAACGGTAAAACTCCATACGCCCTCCTAATTACTTGCGATTTGATTCGTAATAGCCTATCGTGTACTCCTCGACTACCCTGTCGTTAACGATATGCTCTGTGACTATCTTGCCGACCATGTCAGGCGTTACCTTGACATAAGTGACTTTGTCCATGCCGGGCTTGTATATTTCGACAATGGGCTCAAGCCGGCAAACGCCAATGCATCCGGTCTGCGAAACGGTTACACCCTGAAGCGAGCGCGTGCTCACTTCATCCATGAATGCCGCCAGCACCGGCCTGGCGCCTGCAGCTATGCCGCATGTGGCCATGCCGACTACAACGCGCGTTCCGTCATGCTCTTTTCTCAGTTGAATACCCTCAAGTGTCCTCTTGCGAATGGCCTCGAGCTCCTGCAATGACTTCATACTCATATACCTCCATTAAGTTCATCTATTCCTTGAATTAAATACTCTTTCATCCAACGTACGATCTCAGGTTCGGTTATAGGTACATCACCCAATACCTCACTGATGGCGCCGGTGTCGAATACGAACACGGTCTCATCGACATCGAGCCGGTAGACAAACCTCACATCAGGGTTAGATACCGCGAGCGTCAGCATCGTTTCGGCCATGTCACCCATCGGCGGTCTGTCAATATGGCTTATCTGATACGAGGCGGTTATGCAGGTGCCTTCCCCTACCGACGACTTAATGGAGAAATCTCCGCCGCACGCCTCCGCTCCCAGTCTGAAGAACGGTATTCCAAGACCGACCTTTCTGGTCGTCCGAGAAGTCGTGAACGGGTCTGTTACACTCTTCAGCATATCGGCATCCATACCGCAGCCGTTGTCTCGTACCGTTATCGTCAGTCTGTCCTCACAGCGCCTGACCACCGTTTCAATCTCAATGACGCTCGCATGCGCGCTTATTGAGTTCTGAGCGATGTCCATGACGTGGAGGGCAAGCTCTTTCATTATCATGTCAGTTCATTTGACGATACTTGTCAAGTATCCCCTTTACATCGCTCGGAACAAGCCGTCCGTAAACATCGTCGTTTATCATCATCGCGGGGGCAAGGCCGCAACAGCCGATGCAGCGCGTCGCAGTAAGCGTAAACAGACCGTCCGGCGTGGTCTTGCCTGCTTCAACGTCCAACTGCTTCATGAGTTCCTCGAACACCAACTGTGAACCTCTGACGTAACACGCCGTACCAAGGCACATGCCTATGGTGTACTTGCCGTTCGCCTCCAGTGTAAACAGCGAGTAGAAAGTAGCTATGCCGTAAATGGTAGAAACCGGCACACCCGTTGCATTGGAAATGTACTGCTGAACTTCCTCGTCAACGCAGCCGATGATATCCTGAGCTCCCTGCATTATGGGAAGCAGCCCGCCGGGTTCGTCTTTCCACTGCTCGATGACTTTGTCAAGCTCCTTAAACAGTTCACTACGAGTCTTATTCTCGTTGGCCATCAATACCTTACCTCCTTGAAAATTGCAGTCGATGCATTGGCACACAAAAAAACGCTATGCACGGCTTTTTTCCCACTTATATTAGCATAAGCGCATGTAAAATGTAACCCTATATGCGCCCTTATAACCTATATATTTCTATCAAATTCAACAAACGCACTATATACTGCGGTGAAGCCTCAGACGTGGCCCCGTATGGCGCGAAAAAGCGCCGTTTCAACTGAACGGCGCTGTGTAATGAAGTGTTGCTCGCGGGAGGCGCATATGCGATGCGCGTGAGTGAGCCGGTGCAGTATTCTTACGGCGTGAGACCGTTTACCGGCACCAAACTGTCCGGCACAGACGCTATCTGCTTATCGAAGTAATAGGTTATGATATCTTCAATGGCAGGCGCGCTGGAGCTGCCGGAATAGCCATTGGGTATGCACACCACCAGCACTATCTCGGGATTGTCCCTCGGCGCGTATGAGACAAACCACGATGTGTTCTCGATGTCTATCGGGTTGTTACCGACCTGTGCCGAACCCGTTTTGCCCGACAGCAGGTCGAGATAACCCTTGTCTCTGAATTCCTGACTGAATCTGTTAGCGGCGGTACCCCTGTCCTCCGGCGAAACAACGCCCTGGAGCCCCGCATGAATCGCTTCCCAGTACTCGTCCGGAGCGTCGATGACATTGAACACACTCGGCTCATACTCGACGACCACAGACCCGTACTCGTCCACTACCCTGCTGACAATATTTGCATTGTACACGGTGCCGCCATTTGCTATTGTCGCTACATAGCGCGCTACCGCTACCGGAGTAACCGCGGAAACTGCCTGACCTATCCCCGTGCGGATAGTGAGCGTGGGCTTCCATTGAAGCTCGTTAAGCATCGACATTATCTCGCTCACCCACGGCTGCCCCTTGGTCACACCCTCAGGTATGCCCAGCACATCGGACAGAATGCGCCGCACATCTCCGCCCTTGTTGTCGAGGCTGCCGTCCTGGAGTTCCATCAGTTCAAGCGCGCACGTTGAAATATCGTCGCTCTCCGCCGTCTTCCCGCAGAAAGACAGGTACGCCTGCAGCTTGCTCTTCAGGCTTCCATATATGTAGCTCGGAAGGGATGCGCGCTGCGTGGCCAGGGGGTTCGATAGGTTATCGAAATCTATCTCGCTGTAATCGAACAACGTTGTCTGCCCGCCTATCTGCCCCGTTATCTCGCCGGTAAGCTGTATTCCGGTGCGGTCGGACAGCCCCAGCTGCTCCGCCCAGCTGGCGAGTTTATCTATGCCCAACCTGTTTGAGACTTCGTAAAAGTACGTGTTGCATGAGTTCGTCAACGCCAGCCTGAGGTTCTGATCAGCATGCGAGGACGGATAGCTCGTATGGCATGACGGCGCATCGCGCTCAATAGGGTTGCCGGATTCATCTGTCAGAACATATCTGTCGACACAGTCTACCGTCTCGTCGAGCGTTATCGCGCCCTCCATTACGCCGGCAAGTCCGGTGACCATCTTGAATATCGACCCTGGCGCACGCTTAAGTGAAATTGCTTTGTTGAGCGTGGGAGTAAGCGTTGCAGCCTCCTCCCCGGAAAACATGTACTCGGCCTGTTCATCAGTGAGCCCGCTTATAAACCAATTCGGGTCGTACGATGGATATGACGCCATTGCCAGTATGTCGCCGGAATTTGCGTCCATCATCACAATTGCTCCGGTCTGAGCCAACTCTATGTCGTCGTATTCGCCGTATCTGTCCGGATTCTCCTCAATGAGGGCGGTCTCTGTGGCGTTTATCTCCGCAATAATGTCAGCCAACGCCTGTTCGACTACACGCTGATACGCAATGTCTATGGTAAGCATAACGTCATCGCCGTTAGACGCCGCTACTACCTCAATCTCACTGACCTCAGCGAGATTCCTGTTTACTTCTATCAGTCTATACCCCTGCTTCTCGGTAGTCGCGCCAGTGAGATACTCCTCCATGGTGCTCTCGATTCCAGCAACGCCCACGAAGTCTGAGTATGAATAGCCCAAACTCAACATATCCTCCGTGACGGCCTTCTGAGTGTATCCAACGACGTGCGCAGCGGTCTCACCATACGGGTACACGCGGGTTGTGCTCTGTGTTGTCTGAAGGCCAGGAAGCTCGTCCTTCATCATCTCAATTTTCGCTACTACCTCCGCAGATACGTCCGTCGCTATTGTCACGGGCTCATATGCGCGGTAATTGTTGAGATTTACCATCTGCCTTATGGAGATAATCTTGTTGGCATCCTCATAGCTCAACTCCTCCGGTATGTACCACGACTTGCGCAAGCTTATATACGCATCCTCTGCTGAAATCCAGTAGCTCATATCGTCTGCGTGCTCTGACGGTATGGAAAACCCCATTACGTCGCAGAAGCTCTTGTATCGCGACATGATTGCCCTTTCGCTCGTAACTCCCCAATCGTAGTAGAAGTTGCCGGACTCGTCGCGCCTTATGTACGAGCTGTCGATAATCGTCCCGCCGCCGTCCTCGATGATCCCGATCGCTTTAATCAGTGCCTCGGTATAGACAGCGCTGTAATATGAAGTTCGATTGTTGGCGTCGCGCAGGAACTGCACGTCGTAGCACGTCTTGTCATACGCCAAAACGACGCCGTTTCTGTCCATTATCGAACCGCGCGCGCCCTTCAGCGTCACGGTCGCGGTGCTCTTGCTGCTCGCCTGTGATGCGTACTGCCCGGTATCCGAGAGCGTAACCGTGGCAAGCTTGACAATCAACGATGCCATAAGCAAACATATGACGACTGCAGAGATTATGTATCTGCTCAACTTAGGTTTCATAGCTCACTCCTTTGCCGGCAGGCTTATCGGCTTAAGCCTCTCCACAAATACGGCGCGCGACACATAGAACATCGGTATCCCCAAAACTGCGCTCAACAGCGCGCACGGCAGCACATTCGACGCAAGCATACCCCAGTAGGAAAATTCAGCTCCCATCAGTATGCTCGTAAGCATAAACACATGCTGCTTTACAATAGCCGCCGCAAACACCACGCCGGCGGGTATTATCGGATTATCGGCATAGTACTTCTTCCGAAACGCGCTCCCCGCCACCGCCGCCAGAATGTAACCGATCGAGCTGATTCCCAGTGCAGGACCGGCCAACAAATCCGCTACCAAGCCGGCGCCGCCGGCTATGATGGCTGCGGGCAGCGCGCCCATGTACAGTCCAAAACAGACAGAAAGGGCAAGCACTGCGTCCGGTTTGAGCGAGAGTAGGTTCAGCCTGACGAGGACCACATTATCCAGCAGCATGCACGTCAGGATTATTACGGCGATCCAGATGCGCCGTTTCATTCTGCACCCTCCGCAACGGCAGTTATCATCACCAGGACATCCTCTATGTGAAGAAAGTCGACATATGGATCAACGACGGCATTTGCTTGGTTTGCCGCCTCTCCCGCCATCAAGACCTCCGTTACTACGCCAACAGGTATCCCCCTGGGCAGATCTGCGCCAAGGCCGCTCGTGATTATCACATCGCCGGGTACGAGATCAAAGCCCGCGGGGAGATACGACAGCTCAAGCGATGGGTTGCTGTCATCGGAAGTGAGCCTTCCCGTCACAATGCCGACATCTCGTGTGCGCTCATTCATGACGCTTATGCTGACGCTCGCGTCTATTATTGACGTAACTTTGCACCATGTGGCGCCCAGCTCCGTGACCCTGCCTACTAACCCCTGTGAAGTCAGCACGCAGGCCCCTACCTCGACTCCACTGTTTCTCCCGACATTTAGCGTGAGCACGTCAAACCAGACGCTTTGCCCCTTCCCGATAACCTGAGCCGCGACAAAAGAGGTATTGTCGAATGTAGATGAGTAGTTGAGCAATTCACGCAGTCGCTCGTTCTCGGACTGCAGCTGTTCGTAATCCTGCAAAGCCTGCTCAAGTAAGGCAAGTTGCGCACTTAGCTCGGCATTCTCCCTGTCGAGATCCGAAGTCTGGAACACCCTTTTAAAGAAATCAATTATCGCGTCGGAAGCTACGTACGACGCCTGCTGCAACGGCTGCAGTACCGACCCCAACGTGCTCTCAACAAAGCTCATCGCCCTGTCGCCCGACGTGAGCAAAGCAAGCAGCCCCAGCACGAGTACTGCGACTATCGTTATCACTAACGGCTTGTTTGCCAGCAGTTTCTTCACGGTTAACACCTCGCTGTATCAGACACATTATACAGGAGCAGCTGCGCATTGGCAATGAAACGCCCCAAAAGTCACAAAAAGTTTAGATAGCGTGCATTATTTGACAGCGTCATACCGACAGGACGAGGTTCTTTGCGTATCCCGCCGCCTCAGCGCGTACAAAGTCGATATCGAGCGTCGGGAACGCACCGTTGTCGTACACTATGCGACCGTTGATCACCGTCATGCGCACGTCCCTGCCGCTCGCACCGTACACTACCGCGCCAACGGGGTCATACATCGGACAGAGCGACAGCACTTCGGCGTCCAGCAGAACTATATCTGCGGCATAACCTGCGCGTATCGCTCCCGTCTGACCCTCTCTCCCCTGTGCGCGCGCACCGTTGAGCGTGGCGAGCTTGAGCGCTTCATATGCCGGGATTACGCTCGCATCACTGCGCTTGTACTTCGCGAGCAGCGCAGCGAGCTTCAATTCTTCAAACATATCGAGAGAGTTGTTAGAACAGCAACCGTCCGTGCCGAGTGATACGTTGACGCCGTGTTGGATCAGTGCAGTTATGTCTGCAACGCCGCTCGCGAGCTTGAGGTTAGAGACAGGGTTGTGCGCCACGCTTACGCCGCGCTGCGCAAGTATACACATGTCAGATTCGTCCGCCCAAACGCAGTGCGCGGCAAGCGTCCGCACATCGAAAACGCCCTCGCGTGCTAAAACCGCCGTAGGCGAAATGCCATAGCGCGCGATGCACGCTTTATGCTCCGCGCTTGTTTCGGACACGTGCGTGTGAAGTATAAGGTTATGCCTTTTCGCAATATCAACCACAGAATGCCAAACCGATGGCGGCGACGTATACTCTGCATGGATTGCGACGTCAGCTCGGATGAGGTCGTCCCCCGCGCCGTGCCACTCGCGCACGAGCTCGTACGTTTCCAGCATGGCTCTGTCCTTTTGCAGATCATAGTCGTCGGCAAGTGCGATTATGGCGTTGCTGAGCGAAGCGCGCATGCCGCATTCGAGCGCCGCCTGTGCGACGGCGGGTTGGAAAAAGTACATATCACTCACTGAAGTCGTGCCGTTGCGCATCATCTCCGCAAAGCCAAGGCGCGCTCCAGCCAACACCGCCCGCTCATCAAGGCGCGCTTCCACCGGAAATACCTTCTGTGTCAGCCAATTGTGCAGCTCATAATCATCTGCATACCCACGCATTATCGTCATAGCGGTATGCGCATGGGTGTTAATGAGACCGGGCATGAGTACGCCGCCGTGGCAGTCAATGCGCCGTTTTGCCTCCGGCAGCTCGCCCTCGCAGTCCACCGCAACGATCCTGCCGCCTTTCACAGCTACAAAAGCGTCATACAACACGGGCCGCTCGTCGCACATCGTGATTACCGTCGCATTGTGAAACAGCAGGTCCTGCATCGCTACACCCTCGCCATGAACTCGTTTACAAGCGCCGAAAGCGCATCCGAAGCGGCGTTTCCTACCTCTATGACCTCGTCACCGGACAGCTTCTGTTCGAGCACGCCCGCTGCCATATTGGTGATGAGCGACAGCCCGAGTATCCGCATGCCGCAGTGGTTCGCAGCTATGCACTCGTGAACGGTGCTCATGCCCACTGCATCGGCGCCTAAGGCGCGTATGGCGCGTATCTCCGCCGGAGTTTCATACATGGGACCGGAGGCATAGTAGTATACGCCCCTTCTGACGTCGCAACCGTTCTTGCGCGCTATGTCGGCAAACAACGCTGAGTACTCCTGGTCAAAGGTAAAGCTCATGTCGCAAAAGCGCTCGCCGAATTCGTCAATATTTTGCCCTATGAGCGGGTTATCAAAGCCCAAACGTATGAAATCATCGATTATCATTATATCGCCCGGCTTGTAAGCTTTGTTTACGCCGCCCGCAGCATTCGTAATCAACATACTGCCGGCGCCGAGCAGCTTCGCGACGCGCACCGGATATGCCACTTGCTGCGCGCTCCAGCCCTCATACATGTGAAATCTGCCCTGCATCATAAGCAGGTACTTACCGCCGAGTTCTCCGGCGACGAACCTGCCGGCATGCCCCATTGCAGTGCTGACGGCGAAATGTGGTATGTCGCCATAGGGTATCAGCACGGGATCCGCCACGGCGTTCGCCAGTTTGCCCAATCCAGACCCCAGCACTGCGAGGAAATCCGGTGCTCTATCGCCTATTCTATCGGCTATATACCCGACGCTCTCGGCATACTGCTTGAAAGTAAACATAATGCTCTCCCTTTTTCACTGATTCTAACTCGATTTGCACTTCAAAGCAACTGCAAAGCGCCTACGCCAACGGTTTTAGGCGTTCCTTCAGCTTTGAGAGCGCAAACACGACGGCGGTTTCAACTGGCAGCATTATCACATACTTTAGAAGGCGCGCCGGCAACAGTCCCGCG
>JAUNBH010000065.1 GCA_030527165.1 Clostridia bacterium | reverse complement strand
AGCGAGTCCTGCGAGGACTGCGCGTCCTGCGAGGGCCGCGTGCCCGATGCGTTCACCGTTTCAAGCTCTCCGCGCGCCGGCGAGCGCCTTTTGCGCGCCTTCCTTATGGTCTCAATAATCGCCATGTTGCACCTCCAAAATGCGCGGGGCGCCACAGCGCCCCGCTTCCCCGTTTATTCGCTTACCGTGTGCTCTATCCGCACGAGCCACAGGTCGTTGAGCACCACTGCGGTGTATGCCGCCACCTTTGCGCCTATCGTCGCGCGCTGGTTCAGCGGATCCGCCGCGCCCGAAGAACCGTGCGGCTTGATTATGGTTTGCAGCGCGCCCGCGCCCTCGACGTCTATTACGCCGTATGCGTCCTTGCCGAATACCACGGTGGAATGGACGGCGCACGCCTTGTGCGTGTCCGCGTCCAGCGCGCCGGCATCATCGCTGTACACCTGCGCGCCCGCCGCCAGCGATACCGCCTGCGACAGCGTAACTGTGTTATTCTCCGGGTCAAACGGATTCGTCGCGGCGAGCTGATATGCCTTCTCGCCTATGCGTATGGGATTTCCGCCCTTGGACAGATACGCCGCCTCCTGCTCGGTGGGCGCGTTCTTGAGCGTGAACACGGCGGAGTTCGTCGTGGCGCTGTTCACCTCGTTGTACACGCTCTGAGTAAACAGCTTTGTCTCGGTGGATTCTACGAACACCACCCCGAACAGCCTGCCTATCTCGCCAGAGTATATCTGCTCCGCGTTGGAGTACTTGGACACGTCCTGCCAAAGCGGGTCGCTCTGCAGGTCGTACGTCGCCTCAGGCGAGCATATGCACACGAAGTGGGGCTTGCGCCCGTCGTCGCAATAGGGCCTCGCCTTGGCCTTCTTGAGCGTGCGCACCGCCTTCCTGAGCTCGTCCACGGTCAGAATAGACTTCTGATTGAGCTCCGAACGCCTGAGCGCGCCGCCGGCGTACTGGACGTTATTGCCGGAGCTCATGGCGTCACGGGTTATCCACTCGACTACGGTGCCAAGCTGCTCGCCCAAGAGCTCCGCCGAGTCCGCTATCACCTGGTCGTACGCCGTCATGTCGAGCAGGTCGCTGACCTCGACGTACGCGCCGTATTGCTCCACCTGCGCCTCGTACTTACTCTGCGCAAGCGATTGCCCCTTGGGAGTTACGCCTTCCTCCAGCTTGTTGCCCACTATGCTCGGCTCGAACAGGTTCCAGCGGCGAAACTCTACGCGCTTGCCGCTGTGCTTGGGTATGGGACGCTTCTGCCCGAACTTGGCGTGGACAAATCGCGTCCTTGCGCTCTCCAGAAGCTGCCTGTCGTAAAAGGTCTTGTTCAATGATGTAGTTGCGCTCGTGTTTATGGTCGTATTCACTTTTCTCCTCCTTATAGCTTGTGTTTCTTTCCGTTCATCGCCGACCTGCGGTACTCGTCCCGAAGCCGTGCGAACTGCGCGCTGCCCATGCGGGCGTAATCGCGCGCCCCGCTTACCGGCGCCGTTCTCGCTATGGTTCGCGGAAGCCTGGCGTTGCGCACATACAGCTTTACCTTGTCCCGCGCGCGCTCGCTGCGGCGCGCCGCGTGCAGCGTCTCCACCGCCTTGCGGCACGGCAGCTGCGTTATGAGCTCTATAAACCTGTCGTCTGCCACATAGCTTTCAGGCTCCCCCTCCAGTGCGCCCTCCGCCTCCATGCGCTTCAGCTCGCGCCACGCGAGCGAGGCGGCGCGCTCAACGCTCGATACGCCCTCATGCAGGAGCAGCTGCGCCATGTCGCACTCGTCCGTGCCGAAGCTCTCCGCGAGCCCGCTCAGCAGCTCCCTGCCCAGCTTAACCGCCGCTCTTTGAATCAGCTCGTCTTCCGCGTTCCCGCGCTTTTCGTATCCGTCTCTCATTTGCCCTCCCATCTGACCATGCGGTCTGTGTTTCCGGCAAACAAAAAAGGCGCCCCCGTCGCCTTCCGTCAGCTTGCCATCGTCAGTATTCTACCGCTTCAGCTATGCATCGTGCGTGCAAAACCCGCGCAGATTTCTTGCGCGCGCCAGCATGAGCTCGACGTCCCCGCGCTCCAGCTTTACGGCGCGCAGTCCAAACGGCTCCGCGGCGGCGACCGTCTGCCAGCAGCCGTCCGCCCAGAGCGTCTGTAGCGTCGCCGCGACCGTTCCGTCCTCCGTCACGACGTCAGGATAGCGCACGCCGAAGCTGCGCATAGTACCGCCGCCCTCCGGCCGCAGCTTTATGACCGCCTCCTTCTGCGTCCACAGGCGAATCGCGGCGCAATGGCCCTCCGGCACGGCCTCCCACGCCGCCGCTATGCGCTGCGCCATGCCGCGCGCTACGCGCCGCACCGCTTCCACATCTATCCCCACGGGGATTTCAGACAGCGCGCACGCCGCCATGCTGCCCGTGTGCGCAAGGCTCATGTACACGCCGCGCGGCGCGCTCAGCACGGGACTGCCGTCCGCTGCGTACTCGTACCGCGCCGGCGGCATCTCGCCCGCGTCCATGAGTGCGGCGCACAGGCACACCTCCGCCGCCTTGGAGCTCAGCCGCTTTACGCCCCCGAGTGCGTCCGCCCTGCGCAGGCGCTCCCGCGACATCAGTTCATCAATGTCGAGCCCAGCAATGCTGTCGGTGTTCACATAGTACAGCGCTATCTCCCGCACGCGTCCGCCTCCCTTCTATGCTGCGTTATTATACCATATGCGGCGAATGACGCCGGGGCGCGGCCGAGACGGCGCAGCCGTCTCAGCCTGCGCACGCAGTGCGCAGGCCGGCGCGCGGAGCGCGCGGGCCGCGCCCCCCTGCCGGATAAACGCAAGCGCCCGCGGTGTGAGCTGCAATCGCCAACTGCCGCACATACGCGCGTACAGCGTGCCTCACGGGCAGACCAATTTGAAAAAACTGAAAAATAATATTGAAATCCTACGCTCCAGCATTATATACTACATATGGTAAATATATCAAACAGGAAGGTGGATTGTCATGAAACGCACATTAGCTATCGTCTTAGTTGCACTGCTCGCAATGACCTGTCTCGGCGTTACGGCGGCGGAAGCTCCCGCGGCCCGCGGCGTCGTCGGGGAGGTCATTGTGGACAGCCCCGCGCAAGAGGTCATCGTCAATGACCCATACGGCGCACTGTTCTTCAACGCGGCAGACCAGTACTACATCACCAACGGAAATACGGTCACTGTCCGCTTCAATGTGCCGGAGGGCACGGATCCCGCGAGATGCTTCGTTCAGATTGCGTTCGACTTCTGGACGCCCCACATGCTCACAGATTTGCCGGTTGAGGACGGCTACTATGTGTTCACGAGCGAGATCGACACTCTGGATACGACCGGCTTCCCTATGAGCGATTTCCAGATATACATCGATCAGGTACCTAACCCCGATCAGTACCCGGATTACATCATCAATCTCTACGCCGACGCGGCTAATATTGACCTCTGGTGCGCAGACTTCAACGGCGTAACCTGGGAGTACGCTGACAACCCCGAACCCACACCCGAACCCGAGCCCGAGCCTGATCCCACGCCCATACCTGATCCGCTGCCTCCCGCAACGGGTCTGCAGAGCGCGCTCGGCATAGGCATTGCTCTCGTCGCAACGGGCGCCGGCGCTGCGCTGATCGTCCCCTTCCGCAGGAGGAACCAGACGAAGTAGGCGGCGCGCTGCAGGTCGAGTCTGCGACTCAGCACGGGCGGTTAACGCCCAATAGCCAGCATCACAACAGCAGGGCGGTCTTCACGCAGCGGCGCGGGACCGCTCTTTTTGCTGCCGGTACGCCGGATAGCCGTATCATACCCCCGCCACCCACCCTATAAGGTAACTTCTCGCTCTTCGCGAGAAGGGCACGGGGCGCGGCCAGAAACGGCGTAGCCGTTTCTGCCTGCGCACAGCAGTGCGCAGGCCGGCGCGCGGAGCGCGCGGCCGCGCCCGCCCCGCGGGCGAAGTATCCGGCAAGGGCAGACGCATGGCTTTCTGGGACACCGGCAACAGGCGTACCCCGCAAAAAGTTGGTAGTGCCGCCGGAGCGTGATGCCCGCGTTTACAAGGGCGTAGCAGAGGTAACCGTGACTTTTTGCGGATAAAGAGGAGCAAGGGAGCAGGCGGACGGCGCTTTTGTTTGCCCAAAGGCAAAAAAAGCGTCGGAGCAAAGCGGA
>JAUNBH010000017.1 GCA_030527165.1 Clostridia bacterium | reverse complement strand
CGCGTGCCAGCGCACTCGTGTATGAGACACTCGACCGGCTCATTTTCATAGACTACTGCATAGACCGCTTCGCGCGCGGCAAAGTCAGCCCCCAGATAAGGGGAATACTGCGCCTGGGCATATGCGAGGCGTGGTTCATGGATACGCCCGTGAGCGCCGCCTGTAACGAGAGCGTGCGCCTTGCGGAAGAAATAGGCAAGGGAGCCCTCAAGGGCTATGTCAACGGCGTTATGCGCGCCGTCTGCCGCGCCGGCATGGAAGCCATACGCCTGCCCGACGAGCCCTGCGAGCGACTGAGCGTAAAATACAGCTACCCGCTGTGGCTCGTCGAACAGTATGTAGGGTTGTACGGAGCGGAGTTTGCGGAAGCAATGCTCGCATACCGCCCGCACGGCATGACGATTCGCCCGCACCGCCCGTTTACGGCCGAGGAACTCGAAAGTTGGCTCGACGGCGAGGGCATTGAGTACTCGAGAGGCGACCTCGTGCCGGATGCGTTCAGGCTCGAGCGCGGGTTTGACGTGAGCGGCAACGCGCTCTTTAATGCGGGCTCCATAACAGTTCAGAGCGAGAGCGCCATGTTGGTTTGCCGCGCCTGCCTCGTGCAGCCCCATATGACGGTTCTCGATGCGTGCTGCGCGCCCGGCGGAAAGACCGCTTATCTCTCCATGCTGATGGGCGGCAGCGGAACAATCGACGCGTGGGAACTCCACGAGCATCGCGCAGCGCTCACGCGGGCGACTCTGGCGCGCTTGAACGTGACAAACGCGCGCGTAACCGTCCGCGACGCCACACAGAGGCACGACGACTCCCTCGACAAGTACGACGTGGCGCTCGTCGACGCGCCCTGCTCCGGCCTGGGCGTGCTCGGGAAGCCGGACATACGCTATGCCAAGCAGAGCGGCGCGCCGGAGGAACTGGCGCGTACGCAATACGCGCTGCTCGACCGCTGCTGCGGCTACGTCAAGCCGGGCGGCGCGCTCGTATACTCCACCTGCACGATACAGAAGCGGGAAAACGAGGATGTGGTGGACGCTTTTCTCGCCTCGCACCCAAACTTTACAGCGGACGGGCTGTGCGAAGCGCTACCCTCCCGGCTCGCGCCGAGGGTCAGGAACTCCACGTTGCAGCTGTTTCCGCACCTGGATAATACGGAGGGCTTCTTCATTGCAAGGCTTATCAGAAAGACTTGAGAAACTGCAGCTGAACTCCATGGAACCTGATGAGATAGCCGAGCTGATGGCGCTGCTGTCACAGCCGCGCTTCCGGACGCAGCAGGTGTTTGCGTGGCTCGCCAAAGGCGTTGCGCCCGCCGGCATGACCAATCTCCCGTCATCGTTGCGTGAAACGCTGTCAGAGCTGCCATATGGCTCAGCCGACATATGCGCGGCGCGCAGGTCGCAAAAGGACGGTACGGTTAAGTACCTGTTTGAGCTGTGCGACGGCAATCTTGTCGAAGGCGTGCTCATGAGCTACCACTACGGCAATACGCTGTGCCTCTCTACGCAAGTCGGCTGCCGCATGGGATGCGCGTTCTGCGCGTCTACGCTGGACGGCTGTGTCCGCGACATGACCGCCGGCGAAATGCTCCAATGCGTCGCGGAGGCGGAGCGGGCAAATCCGCCGCAGGGCGGCGGCCGCGGCATTACGAACGCGGTACTGATGGGCAGCGGCGAGCCTCTCGACAATTACGACAACGTAGTACGCTTTCTACGGCTCGTCACGTCCCCCGACGGTTTTGGGATGTCCAGCAGGAACATATCCCTGTCGACATGCGGCATAGTGGATAGAATCGACTCGCTCGCGGACGATGCGCCGCACGTTACGCTCTGCATTTCGCTTCACGCGCCCAATGACGAGTTGCGTTCGAGCCTGATGCCCATAAACAAAAAGTACCCGCTGAGCGAGGTGCTCGCCGCCGCCGCGCGCTACGCGGAAAGAACAGGAAGGCGGGTAATATTTGAATATGCCTTGATTCGAGGCGTAAATGACGGTATAGTACATGTGAGGGAGCTTGCGTCCAGGCTGAAGGGTATCAACTGCCACGTCAATCTGATACCGCTGAACAGAGTTGAGGAGCGCGGGCTCGACGGCACTCCCCGCGCCAGAGCGTATGAGATCGCTTCGCAGCTTGCGGATATGCGCATTTCCGCGAGCGTGCGCAGGGAAATGGGCTCGGATATAGAGGGCGCGTGCGGACAGCTCCGCAGGAGGACCGCGCACGAGAGATTGGAGCGAAAGCCATGAGGTACTTCGGCCGATCCGTGAAGGGACGGCGTCAACACAACGAAGACAGTTTCTATACGCCGGACTGCGGCGATTTGGATATCGCCATAGTGGCTGACGGCATGGGCGGCCACCGTGCCGGCGATGTTGCGAGCGCGCTAGCCATGGAGGAGATGCTACTCCAGATGCGCAGAAGCAGGCTCGTCACGCCCGAAAAAGCGCTTCGCGAGGCGGTACTCTCCGCTAATCGCAGGATATATGAGTACGGCGAGCTCACCCCGGAGTGCAGCGGCCTCGGAACGACGATAGTCGCCGCGTTGCTGGGACAGGACGCGTTTTCCATATGCAATGTGGGGGACAGTCGCATCTACCTCTACTCCGACGGCGCACTTACGCGACTCACCCGCGACCACTCCCTGGTGGCGGATCTCGTCAGATGCGGCGCTATAAGCGACGTCGATGCGCGCACGCACCCGTACCGCAACGTCATTACGCGCGCCGTCGGCACATCCGATGCGGTTGAGGTAGACACCTCCACGCACGCCTGGCGCGAAGACGACATGCTGCTGCTCTGCTCTGACGGGCTCTGCGGCACGCTGGACGACGACAGCATACGCGCATTGTTTGATTCGACGCCCGACGCACGCGCATTGTGCGACGCGCTTGTCGAGAGCGCGCTCGAGTCCGGTTCGACGGACAATATCACCGCCGTGATCGTCGTCAATGCCGGAGGTGCGCAATGTTAGGCACTGTTGTTTCAGCCAAATACAGAATCGACAGCATCATAGGGTTGGGCGGAATGTCCATAGTATATAAGGCGCGCAGGTTGAGCGACAACCGCGTAGTAGCCATAAAGATACCGAACGAGGAATACCGTCAGAAGCCCGAGTACCTTCGCAGGTTTGAATCCGAGGCCCGCGCCGTAATGTCGCTCTCACACCGCAACATCATCGAGCTGTTAGACGTAGGGTTTCACGACGACATACCATATATAGTGCTGGAGTTCGCCACCGGCAGGACGCTAAAGGAGATAATCGACGACAATGGGCCGCTTTCGCCCAACTATGCCGTGAAGATAATCAACCAAGTGCTCAGCGCGCTGAATCACGCGCACGAAAACGGCATCATACACCGCGACATAAAGCCGCAGAACATAATCATCACCGCCAGCGGCGGCGCAAAGCTGACCGATTTCGGCATTGCAAAGATGGTCACCGCGTCCACAAAGACTTTCGCCGGAAAGAAAGTGCTCGGTTCCGTGCACTACATATCACCTGAGCAGGCCAAGGGCGAGGAGGTAACTCCCGCGTCCGACATATATTCAACCGGCATAATGCTCTATGAGATGCTTACCGGACGGCTTCCGTTTGACAGCGACGCCGCGCTCTCCGTAGCGCTCATGCACCTCAACGATGAGATGACTCCGGCGTGCGCCATCAACCCCAAGGTATCCTCCGCGCTGAGCGACGTGGTGCTGAAGGCTTGCTCCAAGGATATCGGATCCCGTTATGCAACTGCCGAGGAGATGCGCGCTGACCTGGTGCGCGCACTGAAAGAACCCAACGGCAGGTTTGCGCGCATGAAGGCGCAGGTGCACGGCAAATCGACCAAACGCCGCTTTGTTTCCTCGCGCGTGTGGATTATCCCCGTGGGCGTTATAGCCGGCTTTGCGTTGATAATCTCTATGTTCTTCCTGGGTTCGCTCATGGCGAATGGCACGAGTGTGACCAGTGAGGACGTAGTCCCACAGCTGGTGGGAAAGACGTATGCGGAAGCGCAGGAGTACGCGCGGTTGCGCGAGTACACCGTTTCAGTGGACGGCTATGAGATAAGCGACGCGTATCCGGAGGGCTACGTAATCGATCAGTCGCCGGCGGCGGGCTCCAGAAACACCGTGGGCGGCAGGATTTCCGTGATCATCAGCAGCGGAACCGGAATGTCCAGCGTTCCTAATCTCGTCGGCCTGACCCAATCGCAGGCCATCGGCATGCTCGCAGACGAAGGGCTGGTTCCGGAGCTTAAGCAGGTTTACAGCGATTTGCCCGCTGGGCAGGTCATTCGTCAAGACCCGGAATCCGGCATCGAGCTGCATCCCGGCGACACCGTCACGCTCTACATCAGCGGAAGCGACAACGGCTCGGACGCGCTGCCCGATGTCACGGGTCAGAATATCTCTGCGGCCGTGATGACGCTGCGCAACATGGGCTTCACGCGGATCAGGGTGCGCGAACACTTCGACGATACTTACGATGGCGACGACTTCGCCGTTATAGCGCAGTCGCCCGAGGCGGATACCATATCCTATCTCGATCAGATAATCGAGCTGACCGTAAACCGCAAATTCGCCTCGATGTACTCCGCCGACATAGCGTTTAACCTCGACATCCCCACCAGTAACGCTTCCATAATGGTCACGGTTATACGCGCCGACTTTTCTGAGCTGGTCATCTACGAGGGCACACACGCCACGGCGGGCACGCAGATTCCAATATCCTTCTGCGGATATGTGTGGAGCCCCGGTTCGTACGAGTGCGTGGTGTACATCAACGGCGTCGAAGCCAAGCGCGGCACATTCCAATTCGCATACCGGAGCGCTCAGAAATGAACGGAGTAGTCCTCAAGGGCGTTGGCAGCTACTACACCGTGCTGGCGGACGATGGCGAGAAATACGTCTGCAGACCGCGAGGCAGGTTCCGTATAGATAAGGTTTCGCCACTGCCCGGGGATCGAGTTGACTTTGAATGCGGCTCCGATGAGGGCTACCTGCTGGAAATACATCCGCGCAAGAACGTGCTGACAAGGCCGGCGATAGCCAATGTCGACATGCTCCTCATCGTGATATCAGCTGCGCTGCCAAAGGCGGATTTGCTGCTCGCCGACAAGCTCATGCTGCACTGCGAGCTGTGCTCGATAAAGCCGGTAGTGGTGATTAACAAGTGCGACGCGACGGACGACGTTTCACGCCTCGCCCGCCAGTACGAGCGCACCGGATACGAGCTGCACACGGTATCTGCCCTGACGGGCCAGGGTATAGACAATCTGCGCGCCGCCATATCAAACGGCATCTGCTGCCTGTGCGGACAATCCGCTGCGGGCAAGAGCTCTATCATAAACGCGCTCATACCGGAGCTTGGGCTCGAGGTGGGCGGTCTCTCACGTAAGACCAGCCGCGGCCGCCATACCACCCGCCACGCGGAGCTTATACCACTGCGGAACGACGCCATGGTAGTCGACACGCCCGGATTTAGCCTGCTCGACACCGATGTAATAGAACCCGGCGAGCTCTGCGCCCTGTACCCCGAGATGCGCGGGCAGATTGGCAGCTGCAGGTTCGCGGGCTGCCTTCACCTGCACGAACCCGACTGCGCGGTAAAGGCCGCAGTCAATTCCGGTGCGATAACCCCCGAGCGCTACGAGCGCTACAAGCTCATACTGCAAGAGTTGATCGAAAAGAGGAGGCGCGCTTATGACTGACAGAACAATAGTGGCACCATCCATTCTCTCCGCGGATTTCGGCAATCTCGGCGAAGCCTGTCGGGAGTTGGAGCGCTGCGGTGCGGACTGGATACACCTGGACGTGATGGACGGCCATTTCGTCGACACCATAACCTACGGGCCCGCCATGTGCCGCGCGCTGTCACGCTACACTTCCCTGCCGATAGATGCGCATCTCATGGTCGATGAACCGCTTCGGTTCGCGGAATTGTTCGCGGAGGCGGGCGCTGACACGATAACTGTACATGCGGAGGCGGACCGGCACCTGCACCGAACGCTGCAGCGCATACGCTCCCTCGGCAAGAAGTGCGCGGTGGCGCTTAACCCCGCTACCGGACTTGATGCGGTCAAGTGGGTGTTGCCGGAATGCGACATGCTGCTCATCATGAGCGTCAATCCGGGCGCAGGAGGGCAGCGCTTTATCGCGAGCGCGCTGGACAAGATAGAGCAGGCGCGCCGCTTCGCCGACGAGCGCGGCTTGGAGCTTTTGATCGAAGTCGACGGAGGTATAGACGCCGCCACCGGAGCACTGTGCAGGGCGCGCGGCGCGAATGTACTCGTCGCGGGCAGCAGCGTGTTCTCCTCCACGGACAAGGCGGGCATGATAGCGTCGCTGCGCGGCTGATGCCTGCCGACAGAAGTAAAAAAGGGGCGGCTGCCCCTTTTTCGTATCCTCATGCGCCGCGCCTACACATTTATCTCATCGTTGTGCTCCGCTTCCACATGCTCCAGCGCTATCGAGCCTATGAACTCTTCCACCTGCTGCGGACAACGGCCTATGTAGTCGGCGGGGTCGAGCTGGCTGAGCAACTCGGTTTCGTCCATGGGGAAGCCCTCGTGCTCGGCGAGCCTGCTAAGCAGATCGCACGGCTCTCCGGCGTTTATGCGCTCCGTGGCGGCCATTGAACACTCGCGTATTATCTCGTGGACTGCCTGCCTGTCCCCGCCCATTTTGACTGCGCTCATGAGCAGGTTCTCAGTCGCTATGAACGGCAGGTATTCCGCCACGGTCCTCGCTATGACGCCCTCATTCACGCATATGCCGGAAGCTACGTTGTTCACGAGCCTGAGTATGGAATCGACCGCGAGAAACGCTTCGGGTATTGATATGCGCCGGTTTGCCGAGTCGTCCAGCGTGCGCTCCAGCCACTGCGTACACGCCGTCATGGGCGCGTTGAGCGCGTCTATCACCACATATCGCGCCAATGAGCATATTCTCTCGCAGCGCATCGGGTTGCGCTTGTATGCCATCGCCGAGGAACCCACCTGGCTGCTCTCAAACGGCTCCTGAAGCTGCCTGTCGTGCTGAAGCAGCCGGATGTCCCCCGCGAATCTGTACGCACTCTGCGCTATGGAGCTGAGTACGTTTAGTATGCGGCTGTCGTATTTGCGCGGATACGTCTGCCCTGCCACGGCGAAGATTCCCTCAAAGCCAAACTCGCGCGCTATCAACTCGCTTACCCGCCGTGTCTTGTCGTGATCGCCGTCAAACAGGCTCAGAAAACTCGCCTCGGTGCCGGTAGTGCCGCGGCAGCCGTGGAATTTGAGATTGGTTATGCAGAAGTCGAGCTCGTCCAAGTCCAAAAGCATATCCTGTATCCACAGGCAGGCGCGCTTGCCGACAGTCACGAGCTGCGCGGGCTGATAGTGCGTATAACCCAGGGTCGGCATGTCCTTGTACTTCAGCGCGAACTGCGAAAGCGAGGCAATGGCGCGCGTCAGCTCCCCGCGTATCAGCTTCAGCGCGTCGCGGTAGATTATTATGTCCGCATTGTCCGTCACATAGCAGCTCGTCGCCCCGAGGTGGATTATGCCCCTGGCGCCGGGGCAGCTTTCCCCGTATTCGTGTATGTGCGCCATTACATCGTGTCTGAGCTGCGCCTCGCGCCGGGCGACCGACTCGTAGTCTATCTCGTCGTCGACGTGCGCCTCCAGCTCCGCCACCTGCGCCTCCGTTATGGGCAGTCCCAGCTCCCGCTCGCTCCTCGCGAGAGCCACCCAAAGCCTGCGCCACGTCCGGTACCGCGTGTCCGGCGAGAATAACTCGCGCATGCGCTTTGACGCATACCGCGACGACAACGGCGTTTCGTATGTGTTCTTGCTCATCTTGCGCTCCTGTATATTATCTCATCCCTGCCAGCACCCACAGATACATAGGTTATGGGGCAGTCCATTTCTCTCTCGATAAACTCTACGTATACCCGCGCGGCAACGGGAAGCTCCTCATAGCGCCGCACGCCGCTTATATCACAGTTCCAACCGTCCATCTCGGCATATACCGGCCGCGAGCGCTCAAGAAGCGGCGTCAGCGGGAAGTCCCCCGTCCTCTCGCCGTTGAGCTCATACTCAATACAGACGGGTATCTTCTCCATACCCGACAGCACGTCCAGCTTCGTTATTGCGAGCTCTGTCGCGCCCTGTACCGCAACTCCATACCTCGACGCTACGACGTCAAATGCGCCCACACGGCGCGGCCTGCCCGTAGCCGCCCCGTATTCGCCGCCCGCCTGTCGCAGGCGCTCCGCCGCATCGCCCTGCCACTCCGTGACAAACGGGCCCTCTCCTACGCAGGTCGAGTACGCCTTGACAACGCCTATCACCCGGTTGACAGGTATGCCCGTCGCACCCGCGCCTACGGGCGCGTACGCCGCGAGCGGCGTTGAGGACGACGTGTACGGGTATATGCCAAAGTCAATGTCCCTGAGCGCGCCCAGCTGAGCTTCGTACAGTATGCTGCTCCCCCTGCGCGCGCGCTCGCGTATGAGCTTGCCGGCGTCGCATATGTAGGGCTTGAGCAATTCGCCGTATTCTGTGAGATACTCCAGCATATCGTCAAAGCGCAAGGGCTCTGCGCCGTATACCCGCGTCAGCAGCAGATTCTTAAACTCCACTGCGTCCGCCAGGCGCCGCTTGAGATTCTCAGCGTCGAAGAGTTCCCCCATCATGAATGAGCGCTTCATGTATTTGTCGCCGTACGCAGGGGCTATGCCGCGCTTGGTCGAGCCGAACTTGCGCTCTGACAGCCTCTGCTCCTCCAGCTCGTCCAGCATCACATGGTACGGCATGACTATCGTCGCCCTGTCGCTTATGCGCAAATTATGCGGCGAAATGCTCACGCCGCGCGATGCGGCGGCGTCTATCTCGGCGCACAGGTGCTTCAAGTCTATCACGGTGCCGTTTCCAAGCACATTTAACTTTGACTTGCGGAATATGCCAGACGGAAGCAGGTTGAGCGCGAACTTGCCGTATTCGTTTACGATAGTGTGACCGGCGTTGTTGCCGCCCTGATACCGCACGATTATATCGTAATCCTCGGCAATGAGATCCACCATCCTGCCCTTACCCTCGTCACCCCAATTGATGCCGACAATAGCACAAGTATTCATGTTTCCTCCCAGCGTATGCGGTAAAGTGATACGTTTGCCAACTGCGCCGCCACATGCGACCCTATGACACGTTATGTTATCACAAGCGGACGCGCCTGTAAATGAACTTTGTCATCTGAGTTAAACTATATTCTGAACTTTACGCCCAAATCGGGATTGCGCGTGCAATAGCACCGCAAAAGTATTTTCCAGCAAACTGATTTTATGTAATGCTAAAAAATATTTTACATATATTTCTCCTCCACGCTTGCAAAAAACTACGGGAAATAGTATCATTACTTAGTTGTAGAATGGAGGCGGATTATGAAGAAAATCGCAATAATCATGGGTAGCGACAGCGATATGGCGATAGTGGCGGGCGCTGCCGCAAAGCTCGACGAATTCTCCATACCCTATGAAATGCGCATCATGTCGGCGCACAGGACGCCGGCTGCGGTTGCGCGTTTCGCCCAGGATGCGTTTGACAACGGTTACGGCGTCATAATTGCCGCCGCCGGCAAAGCGGCGCACCTCGCCGGCGTTATCGCCTCGCACACGGTCCTCCCCGTCATCGCCATACCCATCTCATCGCCGGCGCTCGGCGGTCTGGACGCGCTCCTCGCCTCGGTGCAGATGCCATCCGGCATTCCGGTGGCAACGGTAGCCATAGACGGCGCCGCCAACGCCGCAATACTCGCAGCGGAGATTCTGGCGCTCTCTGACGAGTCGCTGCGCGCTAAACTGCTCGCCATGCGCCTCGACATGGAGCGCGCTGTGCTCGCCAAGGACGGCGCTCTCAGGCGCGACGATTAGCGCCGTGACTTCATAACATACGAATTAACATATCAACTGTACGGAGGGCAATCATGAAGAAGACGGAACTGATGTACGAAGGCAAGGCGAAGCGCGTCTACGCCTCCGACGCGGACGGCATTTGCATTGTGGACTACAAAGACGACGCAACGGCGTTTAACGGCCTCAAAAAGGGTACCATTGCCGGCAAGGGCGCAATAAACAACAGAGTATCCAACCACATCATGGCCATGCTCGAGACGCACGGCATTCCCACACACGTTGTGGAGCAGCTCAGCGATACCGCCACCGCCGTCTACCGGGTAGAGATAGTTCCCGTCGAGGTGATAGTGCGCAACATCGCCGCAGGCTCGCTCTCCAAAAAGCTCGGCATACCCGAAGGCCAGGCGCTGAAGTGCACCGTGCTCGAGTTCTGCTACAAAAACGACGCGCTCGATGACCCCATGATCAACGAAACTCACGCCATAGCCATGGGTTTGGCCACCAAGGAGGAGCTCGACATCATATCCGGCTACGCGCTTAGAATAAACGACATACTGCGTGCGTTCTTCCTCGAACACGGTATAGAGCTGGTCGACTTTAAGCTGGAATTCGGGCGCAAGCCGGACGGCACCATAATTCTCGCAGACGAAATATCCCCCGACACATGCCGTTTCTGGGACTCCGTAACGCATGAGAAGCTGGACAAAGACAGGTTCCGCAGGGATATGGGCGGCGCCGAGGACGCATACAACGAAGTCCTCCGCCGGCTGATGGGTGAGTGAATATGATGCGCGGACTGTTTGACGACGCCCTGCACGAGGAGTGCGGGGTCGTCGGCTTTTGTAGCCCAACGCGATGCGACCTCGCTACGTCGACGTATTACGCGCTATATGCGCTTCAGCACAGGGGGCAGCAGAGCGCGGGCATAGCCGTCAACGACGACGGCGTTTTCACCGTCCACAATGACGCCGGGCTCGTAAACGAGGTGTTTGACGAGGCGGCGCTCGCAAAGCTCGGTCACGGGAACATGGCGGTGGGACACGTCCGCTACGGAACGACAGGCCATGAGAGGCGGCTCAACGCGCAGCCCATCGTGGTCAATCACATAAAGGGCTGTATGGCGCTGGCTCACAATGGCAACCTCACAAACAGCGACGCGCTGCGCAGTGAGCTCGAATTGTCCGGCTCCATATTCCATACCACCAGCGACACGGAAGCCATAGCTTACATGATAACCCGCGAACGCATCACTTCCGGATCCATTGAGGAGGCCGTGTGCAAGGCGATGCACAAGCTGAGCGGCGCGTATTCGCTCGTGATAATGTCTCCGCAGAAGCTTATCGGCGTGCGAGATCCGCACGGATTCAGGCCGCTCAGCATAGGCGCGCTGCCCGACGGCGGCTGCGTGTTCGCCTCCGAGACCTGCGCGCTGGACAGTGTGGGCGCATCGTTCGTGCGCGACGTTGAGCCGGGCGAGATAGTGATCGCGGAGAGGGGCAAGCTTCGGAGCATAAGGGAGCACTGCCACCTGCAGACGCCCTCGCTATGCGTGTTTGAGTACCTGTACTTCGCGCGGCCCGACAGCGTGTTGGACGGCTGCTGCGTGCACCTCGCACGGCAGAGGGCGGGCGAATACCTCGCAGATGAGTATCCCGTGGACGCGGACGTGGTCATAGGCGTCCCAGACTCCGGCATTGACGCGGCGCTCGGCTTCTCACGGCGCTCGGGAATACCCTACGGCCTGGGGTTCATCAAGAATAAATACATAGGACGCACTTTTATAGAATCTACACAGGAGACGCGCGAGAAGGGCGTGCGTATTAAGCTCAACCCCATCTCATCCACTGTGTGCGGCAAGCGCGTGGTGCTTATAGACGATTCGATAGTGCGGGGAACTACAATAGCCCGCATCGTCAAGCTGCTCCGCGACGCGGGCGCAACGGAGGTCCACGTCCGCTCGTCGTCCCCCAAGTTCGCCCATCCCTGTTACTTTGGTACGGACATAGACTCGCAGGAGAACCTCATCGCCTGTAAGTACACGGACGAGGAGCTCCCTCGCGTGCTCGGCGTCGACTCCCTTGGCTTTCTGAGCGTGGAAAACGTCGTCAAAATCGCGGGGAACAGCGACAAGACGTACTGCACGGGCTGCTTCAGCGGCGTGTACCCGTGCCCGCCTCCCCCGCCGCGCCGCAAATCCAAATACCTCACTAAGATAAGCGATTGCACGGAGGAACGCCAATGAAGAGTTACAGCGAAAGCTATACGAGCGCCGGAGTGGACATCACTGCCGGTTACAGGGCGGTAGAGCTCATCAAGCGTCACGCTCAGCGCACTATGTGCTCTACGGGCGGCGCGGAGACTTTGGGCGGCTTTGGCGGCGTATTCCCGCTCGACCTGTCCAGCACTCCGTCTCCGGTGCTCGTCAGCGGCACGGATGGCGTTGGCACGAAACTGCGCCTGGCGTTTTTAATGGACAAACACGACACCGTGGGCATAGACTGCGTCGCCATGTGCGTCAACGACATAGTGTGCTGCGGCGCAAAGCCGTTGTTCTTCCTGGATTACATAGCCCTCGGCAAAAACATACCCGAGCGCGTGGAGCGCATAGTGGCGGGCGTGGCGGACGGCTGCATAGAAGCGGGCTGCGCGCTGATAGGCGGCGAAACCGCGGAGATGCCCGGCTCTTATCCCCCGGACGAGTACGACCTCGCCGGATTTGCGGTGGGCGTCGTCGACCGCTCGGCACTGCTCGACAAGAGCGCCGTTGTTCCCGGCGACGTAATAATAGCGCTCCCCTCCTCCGGCGTGCACTCCAATGGCTTCTCGCTCGTGCGCAAGGTGTTCCGCCTGGACAGCAATCCATCGGCGCTGAAAATGACCTGCGGCGATATGGGCAAGCCCTTGGGAGAGGCGCTGCTCACGCCTACGCGGATATACGTCAAGGCGGTGCTCGCGCTCTGCGGCGAAAAGCTGATAAAGAGCGCGGCGCATATAACAGGCGGCGGTTTTTATGAGAACATACCGCGTTGTCTGCCCGACGGCGTGAGCGCGCGCATAGAGCGCAGAGCGCTCCGCACGCCGGCCATATTTGAGCTAATACGAAACACCGGCGCGATACCGGAGCGCGACATGTTCAACACTTTCAACATGGGCGTGGGCATGTGCCTTACAGTGTCGCCATCAAATGCCGACAGGGCGCTCGAAGCGCTGCGGCGCGCAGGCGAATCGCCCTACATAATCGGTGAGACCGTGGCGTCGGACTGCGGCGTGGAAATATGTTAGCCAAGGCGCGCATAGCCGTATTCGTATCCGGCGGCGGCACGAATCTGCAGGCGCTCATCGACGCGCTGGGCGGCACGCTCAAGAGCGGCGAGATTTCACTCGTCATATCTAACTCGAAAGACGCGTACGCGCTCCAACGGGCGCAGCGCGCCGGAATACCCGCATATGCCGTTGCGCTCAAGGGCGCGGCGTTTGAAGCGCGGGCGGAGGAGCTGCTGAGCCGCCACAAAGCCGACGTCGTAGTGCTCGCGGGTTTTTTGCGCGTGCTCAGCGATGAATTCGTGTCCCGTTACAGAGGGCGGATGATAAACATCCACCCGTCGCTGATACCCGCGTTCTGCGGCAAGGGCTATTACGGTCTGCGAGTCCACGAGGAAGTCCTTAAGCGCGGCGTGAAAATCACCGGTGCGACCGTGCACTATGTCAACGAGATACCGGACGGCGGCGAGATAATACTTCAAAAGGCGGTCGAGGTACACGGCGACGACACGCCTGAGACGCTTCAACGACGTGTAATGGAGCTCGCGGAGTGGGAGCTGCTTCCCGCCGCAGCTGAACTGGTATGCAGAAAGGTCATTGGCAATGATTGAGAGTTTATTCGACATTTTAACTTCAAACAGCTACCCCGGAAGGGGAATACTCGTCGGCACCGGCGCGGATGCGCAGAGCGAAGTGATTGCGTACTTCATAATGGGACGGAGCGCAAACAGTCGCAACCGCGTGTTTGAGGAGTTCGGAGACGGCAACCTCCGCACTCGGGCATTTGACGAATCCAAGGTTCAAGACCCATCCCTAATAATCTACACGGCTGTGCGCTCATACGGGAACATGACCGTCGTGACAAACGGGGACCAGACCGACACCGTCATAGGCGCACTTGAGCGCGGAGGATCCTTCCGCGAGGCGCTCTCCACGAGATGCTACGAGCCGGATGCGCCCAACTACACGCCCCGCATAAGCGCAATCAGCCATGCGGGCGGTTACAGCATCAGCATACTCAAGGCGCAACGACCTATCGTGCAAGTCCCACCCCTTTGCGCCAGGTACTGCTTCGATTATGAGCGCGCGCCCGGTCAAGGGCATCTGATACACACATACGCCGGCGACGGCGACCCGCTGCCCAGCTTTGAAGGAGAACCGCGTCCGGTGAGCATAGCCTCAACAGACGCGCATTCGCTCGCCCAAAACATGTGGGACGCGCTCGACAGCCGCAACAGAATTGCGCTGTTCGTAAGGTACACCTGCGCGAATGCGCGCGACACCGCAATAATCAACGCCCACAACGGAGGTACAGCGTGAAACTTGAGCTAAAATACGGCTGCAATCCCAATCAGAAGCCCGCATGGATAGAGTGCGACGGCGAACTGCCATTGGTAACGCTCAATGGGAGAGCGGGGTACATTAACCTGCTGGACGCGCTTAACGGCTATCAGCTCGTGCGCGAGCTCGACGGCGCGACCGGCCTTCCCGCCGCCGCTTCGTTCAAGCACGTCAGTCCGGCGGGCGCGGCAATAGGCCTGCCGCTAAGCGAAGTGCAGCGGCGCATGTACTTTGTCGGCGGTGCGGAGCTCTCTCCGCTCGCCTGCGCCTACGTTCGCGCGCGAGGCACAGACCGTATGTCGTCGTTCGGCGACTTTATCGCCCTCAGCAGGGTGTGCGACGTATCCTGCGCCAAGGTGGTTTCCCGCGAGGTCTCGGATGGCATAATCGCACCCGGGTACGAACCCGAGGCGCTCGAGCTGCTCCGCAAGAAGCGCTCCGGCGCGTATACGGTCATCCAAATTGACCCGCAGTTTACGCCTCCTCCCGTTGAGATGCGCCAAGTGTACGGCATAACGTTCACTCAGGGCAGAAACGACATAGCCGTTGACGAAGGCATGCTGAAGAATATAGTCACGCGCGACAAGCGTCTTCCGGAGTCGGCGGCGCGCGACCTCATAATCGCGCTGATCACACTCAAGTACACACAGTCCAACTCCGTGTGCTACGCCAAAGACGGTCAGACGACGGGCGTGGGCGCCGGCCAGCAGTCGCGCATACACTGCACGCGCATAGCGGGCGATAAGAGCGACCTGTGGCATCTGCGGCAGCACCCGGCCGTGCTCGCTCTGCCGTTTAAGCCCGATATACCGCGCCCGAACAGGGACAACTGCATTGACGTGTTCCTCTCGGACTGCGACAGCGCCGCATTGCTCGAACACGGAAGCTGGCAGCAGTTTTTCACGGAGCGCCCGGAGCCGTTGACGCGGGAGCGGAAGCGCGAATGGCTGGCACAGTTTGATGACGTGTCCCTCGCCAGCGACGCCTTCTTCCCCTTCGGCGACAACGTCGAGCGCGCGTACAGGAGCGGGGTGCGCTTCATAGCGCAGCCCGGCGGCTCCATTAGAGATGACGATGTAATATCAGCCTGCGATGAGCGCGGAATCACTATGGCGTTCACCGGCGCAAGGCTGTTTCACCATTGATTGGCCCGGGGGATAGGCGCATGAATATTATGGTAATAGGCGGAGGCGGACGAGAACACGCCATAGTTCGCGCATTGAAGCGCTCGGATAAGGTCAGCTGCATATACGCGCTGCCCGGAAACGGCGGTATCGCGTCGGAGGCCATATGCGTGCCCATTGCGGCGACGGACATTGAGCGCATCGAACAATTCGCGCTGGACAACAGAATTGATTTTGCCGCCGTAATTCCCGACGACCCCCTGTCGCTTGGGCTGACGGACAGGCTCCGGAGCCGCGGTATCCGCTGCTTTGGCCCGTCTGCCGCCGCTGCAAAGATCGAGAGCAGCAAGGCGTACGCCAAGGACCTCATGCGCCGCTACGGAATACCCACCGCCGGATATGCGGTATTCGACGATAGAGACGACGCCGTAGCCTACGCGCTTAAATCGGCGCTTCCGGTAGTCGTGAAAGCGGACGGGCTGGCCCTGGGCAAGGGCGTTGCGATTGCGCAGACATACGACGAAGCCGTGGCGGCGATAGATTCCATGATGCTGGCGCACCGCTTCGGCGACAGCGGCCGCACGGTCGTCATAGAGGAGTTCCTGTGCGGCGTCGAGGCCTCGCTTTTGACGTTCACCGACGGCGTCACCACCGTCGCCATGCCCGCGCTGATGGATCACAAGCGCGCGCTCGACGGCGATCTCGGCGATAACACGGGCGGCATGGGCGCCATAGCGCCCAACCCGCACTACACCGCCGCAATTGCGGACGAGTGCATGCGGCGCATAGTGGACCCGACCGTAAACGCGCTGAGAGCTGAAGGCAGGGAGTTCAAGGGCTGCCTGTACTTCGGCCTCATGCTCACGGCGGACGGCCCGCGCGTGCTCGAATACAATTGCCGCTTCGGAGACCCGGAGACCCAGGCGGTGCTCCCACTCTTGGAGGGAAGCCTATTTGACATAATGGACGCAATAGAGGACGGAAGGCTCCATGAAGTCGCAGTGAGCTTCTCAGATAAGAGCTCTTGCTGCCTCGTGCTCGCCTCCGACGGATACCCCGGCAGCTACCATACCGGCAATCCCATAGCCATACGGCAGGAAGAATCGCCCGCCTTGCAGGTTTTCCACGCGGGTACCAGGCTCGACAACGGAGAGCTCCTCACCAGCGGCGGAAGGGTGCTCGGGGTTACCGCCATCGCCGACAGCGTGCCCGATGCGGTCTCCGCCGCCTACGCCGCTGCCGAACACATAAGTTTCGAGGGCAAATACATGCGCAGCGACATAGGAAGCCGCGCAATCGACTTTTATCGGAAGCAGGGGAAATAGCATGGTTTACAGGGTATACGTCGAGAGAAAGCCGGAGCTGGCATCCGCGGAACGCGCATTTCTGGAGGACATACAGGGCTTCTTGGGAATACGCTCTGTACACGGAGTGCGCATAATCAAGCGGTACGACGTCGAGGGAATAGACGAGGAACTGCTCGAGCGCTGCAAGCGCACCGTGTTCTCGGAGCCGCAGACGGACGTTCTGCTGCCGCAGCTGGAGGATGACGGGGCGTTTACATTCGCGGTGGAATACCTCCCCGGTCAATTTGACCAGAGGGCTGACTCCGCCGCGCAGTGCATACAGCTCATATCGCGCGCAGAACGCCCTGTCGTGCGCACTGCCACCGTGTACAAGCTGTACGGGGAGGTGTCGCCCATGGAAAGGGAACTGATTGCCGCATACCTCATAAACCCGATAGAGAGCAGAGAGGCTTCGCTGGAACTGCCGCAGACGCTTTCTGCGCAGGTAGACGCTCCCTCCCCGCCCGCCGTGGTCGCGCTTCGCGACTCAAGCAATCAAGAGCTGATACGCAACTACGGCCTGGCAATGAACTCGGACGACTTGGACGTCGTGCGCCGCTGCTTCGACGACATGCGCCGCGACCCTACGTTGACCGACATCAGGGTTATAGATACATACTGGTCTGACCACTGCCGCCACACTACATTCCGCACGATTATAGACAATGTGGAGTTCAACTGCGCGCGCGCGGAGCGCACGTTCGCCAAGTACCTGCGCATCCGGAAGGAACTGGGTGTTAGAACGCCCGTCACGCTGATGGACATGGCGACTATTGCCTCGAAGCACATGCGCCGCCGGGGGCTGCTCGCCGGACTGGACGAGTCCGACGAGATTAACGCCTGCACGGTTAAAATCAAAGTGGACGTGCGGGGCAATGCGGAGGACTGGCTGCTTCTGTTTAAGAACGAAACACACAATCATCCTACGGAGATAGAGCCCTTTGGCGGCGCGGCGACCTGCATAGGCGGCGCGATACGCGACCCCTTGTCGGGCAGGAGCTATGTTTACCAGGCGATGCGCATATCCGGCGCGTCAAACCCGCTCGAGGAGGCGCAGGACACGCTCGACGGCAAGCTGCCGCAGCGCCGAATAGCGCGCACTTCCGCCGCAGGATACAGCTCATACGGGAATCAGGTGGGCGTCGCCACGGGCATGGTCGACGAAGCATACCATCCCGGCTATGTGGCCAAGCACCTGGAGCTCGGGGCGGTTATAGGCGCGGTTCCGGCGGCCAATGTGCGTCGGGAATGCCCCGCGCCCGGCGATATAGTGGTGCTGATAGGCGGCAGGACCGACCGCGACGGCTGCGGCGGCGCAACCGGCTCGTCCATGGCGCACGACACACACTCGCTTGCAGAGTGCGGAGCACAGGTTCAAAAGGGAAACGCACCCGAGGAGCGCAAGCTCCAAAGGCTGTTTAGAATGCCGGAGGCGGCGCGCCTGATAAAGCGCTGCAACGACTTCGGCGCAGGGGGCGTCAGCGTGGCGATAGGCGAATTGGCGGACGGGCTCGACATCGACCTGGACGCGGTGCTCCTCAAATACGAGGGGCTGGACTCCACGGAGCTCGCCATAAGCGAGTCGCAGGAGCGCATGGCAGTCGTAGTGGCGCCGGAGGATGCAGAGCGCTTCATAGCGCTGGCACACTCCGAAAACCTGGACGCCACCGCAGTCGCACGCGTCACCGATACGGGGCGCATGACTATGCGTTGGCGCGGCAATACCGTCGCGGATATACCGCGGCAGCTGCTCGATTCCAACGGCGCGGAGCGCCGCGCGAACGCCGTTGTGTCCGTGCCTCTGAGCGAGAAGGCGAAGCACACAGAATTTGTCGAGGGAATGCTCGGCGCGGTATCGTCGCTTGCAACGTGTTCGAAGCGCGGCTTAAGCGAGCTGTTCGACTCGACCATAGGCGCGGGGACAGTACTTGCACCGTTCGGTGGCACGACTATGCGCACTCCCATACAGGCGATGGCGGCGCTCATACCAGCGAGCAACTGCGATACGAACACTTGCTCTATAATGACGTACGCGTTTGACCCCCATCTCTCGTCGCGCGACCCGTACCTGGGCGCGTATTGCGCGGTCATATCCTCCGTGGCGAAGCTAATTGCCGCGGGCGGCTCCCGGCGCGCCTGCTATCTCACGCTGCAAGAGTACTTCGAGAAGCTCGGCGCGGCGCCGGAGCGGTGGGGAAAGCCGCTTGCAGCCATGCTGGGCGCACTCGAAGCGCAGCTCGCCCTCGACGTTGCGGCGATTGGCGGCAAGGACTCCATGAGCGGCAGCTTCGAGGAATCAGACGTGCCCCCCACACTCGTATCTTTCGCCGTATGCACGGCGGACGCGGCCAATGTGATCTCGCCGGAGTTCAAGCGCGCCGGTTCCAATATCGCGTGGCTCACGCCCCAAAAGAACGCCGACGGGTTGTTTGATGCCGCAAGCGTAAACGCGGCTTTTGACACCGTCGAGCGCCTCATAGCGCAGGGAAAGGTGCTAGCAGCATATGCGCCGCAGGGCGGCGTGGCCGAAGGCCTGGCGAAAATGGCTTTCGGCAATAACATAGGCGTGCGCTTGGCGGACGACATCGACGCCGGTTGGCTATTTGAGGAGGCGTACGGCAGTTTCCTGCTCGAGCTTGAGAACGGCTGCAGCGCGGGAAAACTCATCGGCGTCACCACAACCGAGCCGGAAATAACGCTCCGCGACGAGTGCGTCTCCATAGACGAGCTGTACGCGGCGCACCGCTCTACGCTCGAACCCGTGTACCCGACGCAATGCCAGCAGCACGGCGAGGCCCGCGAAGTACGCTTCACGCGATCGTCCCCCGTGCCCGCGCCGCGCTTCGCGTCCCGCTCGCCAAAAGTACTCATACCCGTATTCCCCGGCACAAACTGTGAATACGACTCCGCACGCGCGGTGGAGCTCGCCGGAGGCGAACCCAAGACGCTCGTGATACGCAACCGCACCCCGAGAGACATAGAGGAATCCGTCAGCGCATTCGCAAGCGAGCTCCGCAACTCGCATGTGCTGTTCATACCGGGAGGCTTCTCCGGCGGCGACGAGCCCGACGGCTCCGCACGCCTCATAACCTCGTTCATGCGCAATGCAGCCGTGAGCGACGCCGTACACGAGCTGCTGTGCTCGCGCGATGGGCTCATACTCGGCATATGCAACGGTTTTCAGGCGCTCGTGAAGCTCGGCCTCGTGCCATATGGCAGAATACTGCCGCCGACCGCCGATTCCCCCACTCTGACTTACAACTCCATAGGCCGCCATCAATCGCGGCTGGTGTATACGCGCGTGGCGTCGAATAAGTCGCCGTGGCTCATGCACAGGACCGTGGGCGATACCGCGCTGATACCCGTGTCGCACGGCGAAGGGCGCTTCGTCTGCAGCGCCGATATGCTGCGTCAGCTCGCGCGCGACGGTCAGATCGCGACGCAGTACTGCGACGCGCGGGGTGCGGTTTCCATGGACATAGACGTCAACCCCAACGGCTCCGCCATGGCGATAGAGGGCATAACCTCGCCCGACGGCAGGGTGTTCGGGAAGATGGCTCACAGCGAGCGCTACGGGCGCTGGCTGTACAAAAACCTGCCATCGCAGGACGACAGCGGCATATTCACGAGCGCAATGAAGTATTTCGCGCTGTAAATCCGCCGCGTTATGGTGTAAAATAATTGTCAGAACCTATCTGACCGAGATACGAAGGGAGGCGTTTCAGATGAGCGCACAGATTATCAATGGCAGGGCGCTTGCCGCGCAAGTCTACGCGGAGCTCGACGCGCGAGTCGGCGCGCTGCGGGCATGCGGCGTCACGCCGCGGGTGGCGTTGATACTCGTCGGCGGCAATGAACTCAGCAAGCGCTATGTCTCCATCAAGGAGAACGCCGCCACGTCACACGGCATGGAGTGCATAGTCTACCATCTCTCCGACGCGACTACGCAGGAGCGCCTCATAGAGCTCATAGGGGCTTTGAACAGAGACCGCCTCGTTCACGGGGTGCTCGTTCAAATGCCGCTGCCGGAGCACATGGACACTGCGGAGGTGCTCGACGCCATAGAGCCCACAAAGGACATAGACGGGCTGCACTTCTGCAACACCGGAAAGCTCCTAAACAGCGTACCCGCTGTGGTCGCCTGCACCCCCCGCGCCATAATGCGCATACTCGACGATGTAGGCGTCCGCTTAGAGCGCGCGCACACAGTAATAGTGGGACGCAGCATGCTCGTGGGCAAGCCCATAGCCATCTGCCTGCTAAACCGCAACGCCACCGTGTCCGTGTGCCACTCCCATACGCCTAATCTGGGCGACATAACGCGCACGGCCGACGTGCTCGTGGTCGCCGCCGGCAGCCCGCGTCTCATAAAAGCCGACATGGTAAAGGACGACGCCGTGGTAATAGACGTCGGCCAGTCGACCGTGGATGGCAAACTCTGCGGCGACGTCGACTTCCCCGAGGTTTCCAAAAAGGCGAGCTATATAACCAAGGTGACGGGAGGAGTCGGCCCAATGACCGTCGCCATGCTGATGACAAATCTCGTAGACTGCGCCGAATTGGCTATGCACACCACCGCAAAGGAGATCTGAAATGGCTTTCATTTACACCGAGCCCTCCAGGACATTCGGAGAATACCTGCTGATACCTAACTATTCGTCGGAGGACTGCATCCCCGCAAACGTCAGCCTTAAAACGCCGCTCGTGAAGTTTGGGCGGGGCGAATCCCCTTCCATAACTCTGGGCATACCCATGGTGTCCGCTATAATGCAGGCGGTCTCCGACGACCGGATGGCGATCGCGCTCGCACGCGAGGGCGGCCTCTCCTTCATCTACGGCTCGCAATCCATAGAGGACGAGGCGGCAATGATGCGCCGCGTCAAGAACTACAAGGCGGGCTTCATAGTGAGCGACTCCAACCTCACGCCCGACAACACGCTCGGCGAGGTGCTCGCACTGCGCGAAAGCACGCGGCACTCCACTATGGCCGTCACGGACGACGGCACGCCAAACGGCGTGCTGCTTGGCATAGTTACAGACAGGGATTACCGCGTAAGCCGCATGTCCCCGCAACAGCGCGTGCACACGTTCATGACGCCGCTCGACAGACTCGTTACCGCCCGCGACGGCGTAACGCTGAAGGAAGCCAACGATATAATCTGGGAGCACAAGCTGAACTCGCTCCCCATCGTGGATGACAACGGCCGCCTGCGCTACTTCGTGTTCCGCAAGGATTATTCAGACCACAAGGACAATCCCCTTGAATCCGTGGACGCGCACAAGCGCTATCTCGCCGGCGCAGGCATAAACACGCGGGATTACACCGAGCGCGTGCCCGCGCTGCTCGAGGCGGGTGCAGACGTGCTCTGCATTGACTCCTCCGAGGGCTACTCCGCGTGGCAGAAGCACACGCTGGACTATATCCGGCGCACATATGGCGACTCGGTAAAGGTTGGCGCCGGAAATGTAGTCGACGCGGAGGGCTTCCGCTTTTTGGCAGACTGCGGCGTGGACTTCGTAAAAGTCGGCATAGGCGGCGGCTCGATATGTATTACGCGCGAACAGAAGGGCATAGGCAGAGGGCAGGCGACCGCGATGCTCGAAGTCGCAAGAGCGCGCAATGAGTACTACGACGAAACGGGGATATACATACCCATTTGCTCGGACGGCGGCATAGTGCACGACTACCACATAACGCTCGCGCTTGCAATGGGCGCGGACTTCGTGATGCTCGGGCGCTACTTCTCGCGCTTTGACGAGAGCCCGACGCAGAAAGTCATGATTAACGGCAATTACTACAAGGAGTACTGGGGCGAGGGCTCCAACAGGGCGCGCAACTGGCAGCGTTACGACATGGGCGGTCAGCAGAAGCTGAGTTTTGAAGAGGGCGTGGACGCCTATGTGCCCTACGCCGGCAGCCTTAAGGACGGACTCGCGCTCACACTCGGCAAGGTGCGCTCCACCATGTGCAACTGCGGCGTGTTAACCATCGGAGAACTGCAGCGAACCGCCAGACTGACGCTCGTATCCTCAACCAGCATCATAGAGGGCGGCTATCACGACGTAATAATCAAGAACAAGGCCTCCGTGTCCCACGACTGACGCGCGACGGTGCGGTCTTCCACAGACGGTACGAAAGGAGAGTGCGCGATTATGCGGTTACGCGCGCTTAGGGCGCAAGTTGCAGACGGCGACCTTGATCGCCGTCTGAACGCGCTGTACAGTCGCACCGACGGCGGTCTCAACGGCGCCAGAGTGCGGCTCTGCGCGCTTTTAGACGATTTTGCCGCGCACTTTGACGGCGAATGCGGCGTGCGCCTCTACTCAAGTCCGGGGCGCACCGAAATAGGAGGCAACCACACCGACCATCAGCGCGGCCGGACGCTGGCTGCGGCAATCGACCTCGACATCGTGGCCTGCGCACGCGCCAATGCGGATGGAATGGTGCGCGTCAGCTCCAAGGGCCACCCGGAGTTCTCGGTCGATTTGGGGCTGCCGTCGCCAATCGAAGCCGAGCGCGAAACGCCCACTTCGCTTGTCCGTGGGGTCGTATCGCGGTTGAGCGGCATGGGCTATCGCATAGGCGGCTTCGACATGTGCGTCGAGTCACGCGTCCCGGTGGGCGGCGGCCTGTCATCTTCCGCGGCATTTGAAGTGCTGTTGGGCGTGATATGCAACGACTTGTTCTGCGGCAACCGCCTCACGCCCGTGCAGATTGCCCAAATAGGGCAGTATGCCGAAAATGCCTTCTTCTTCAAGCCCTGCGGACTCATGGATCAGCTCGCGTGCGCGACGGGCGGCATTGCGGAGATGGACTTTCGCAGTCCTGACGCGCCATACGTCCGCAAGCTCAGCTTTGACATCGAGCGCGCCGGTTACGCGCTCTGCATGATAGACACGGGCGCGAGCCACGCCTCATTGACCGAGGATTACGCCTCTATCCCGCGTGAAATGCGCGCCGTCGCCCGCCTGTTTGGCAAAGACGCGCTCCGTGAAGTGGAGCAGGACGAATTCTGGCGCAATCTCGCGCGAGTGCGCGCGCACGCGGGAGACCGCGCCGCGCTTCGCGCAATGCATTTCTTCTCGGACGACCACATAGCGCACATGGAGGCCGCTGCGCTTGAGCGCGGCGACATCGACGAGTTCCTGTCGCTGGTGAACCGCTCCGGCCTATCCTCCGCGCTGCTGCTGCAAAACCTCTACTCCCCGCTTAAGCCGCACGAGCAGAGTATAACGGTAGCCATCGCCGCCGTTCGCCGGCTGCTGGACGGCGCAGGCGCAGTAAGGGTTCACGGCGGAGGATTTGCGGGCGCAGTCCAGGCGTTTGTACCCGTTGCCGATATAACCCGCTTTCAAGCGGGAGCCGAGGCGCTGCTGGGCGTGGGCTGTTGTAGGTTTATGAGTTTTAGAGACGAGGGCGGCACAATAATCGCATAGCGGGCTGCACTGCAAAAGAACCGCGCGAAGGGGCGGGCCCCATACGGAAGCACTAGAAAAACCACCGAAGAAATAACTCTCGGCGGTTTATTTATAACGTATTGAGTTTGCTGCATCCCGACAAATCGGGATTTGACGAGACAAAGTTTTTCACAACACGAAGTAAAACGGATTTGCAACAGTACTTTTCCCACATAGCTTTACGGCAGTTTTTAGCATTGCTTTTGCATGAATTCGGTCGTGCCAAACGAATCTGCGGCATACTTTTCTCAGTGACCACTGTTCGCCGTAGCTGCCATCATAGATCGTGTTTTGCAGGAAATCTGGTTGTTGTTCCAGTTTTTCAAAAGCATGAAGCCGGCAAGTGTAAATGTCCGGTTCATTATCGGCAGGAACATGAATTTCCCCAAAATAGTAATCGTTAACATTCTTTGTATGAATGTACATCTCTTCAACGGTAATCGGTACCATACCATAGAATGTTTTTCTGGGAGAAACAATGGGTTGATTCTTTACATGGATTGAACGGTAAAGCGTTTCAAAATCCATTGCGGATTTTAGTGCAAGTGTGCGTAGCTTGTAATATTCATCTACGGTCAGCGGTGCAATTCTGTGTTAAATAGCACGTCAGAGTCCGCATCGCATATTTGTAAATCACTTTGTTATTTCTGAACAATCTCAACCAAACACCGACTGCTTTCTACGCATAAGCCGATCCACTGGCAATACTGCTCGATTTCAGCAGGAAACTTCCTCAAGGCTTCTTCTTGTGTTTTACCACGAACATACGCCCCAATGAAATTGCTTGAATATATTAAATGTCCTTCTTGATTATATTCATCCACTGCGTCAATTTGCATAGCTTTGCCCCCTGTTACATCAATAATTCTGCATTCCGACAACTTCCAATTTGTCGGTTTGGCACCCCCAACGAGAGCTTTCCCTTGCATTCCAACTACCCTCAGCGCGCCCTACAGCGCGTGCTGGC
>JAUNBH010000016.1:1150-26045 GCA_030527165.1 Clostridia bacterium | reverse complement strand
CATCCTTTTTCTTCTTGCCCCCTTCCTTTGTCCAATATGTATTGTAATCCTACACAATATGAACAAAGTGTTAACTGCGTTGCCTTGCGGATATGCCTATGCTATAATAACGCTGTATATTTGTATAGATTGGAGCGCAGTGTAGTTGAACAAGCTTAAAGACTTTTTCACTGGATTGTGGCGTGGAATAAAGGACTTTGCCGTGGGACTTTACAGCAAGATTAAGTCGAGCATGGGCTCAAGCGTGAATAAACAGCGAAGTGACGAAAAGACACCGTTGTTCCTTAACCGGGACGGACGGGGAGCGTTCCCGCTTGCGATTTTGTTCGCCACCTTGAAGATACTGTTGCTGATAGTCGTAGTCGCGGGCTTCGCATGCGTAGGGTTGGTGCTTGGCATCGCCAAGGCGTATATTGATACAACTCCGGAGATGGACGTCGGCGTGTTCTCAAAGACCGATACCAATCTCACGTCATACATATACGACAGCGAAGGCAATGTGCTGACTTCGTTTGCCGATATGGAGTACCGTGACTGGGCGGATATAGATGAGATACCGGACATGCTCAAAAACGCCGTGATAGCGGTGGAGGATGTGCGCTTCATGAAGCACAGCGGCATAGACCTCAAGCGTCTCGTGTCCGCGGTGATAAGTACGCTTACGAATTCAAACACGCATGGAGCGAGCACCATTACCCAACAGATAATCAAGAACAACGTACTCACGAACATACAGTCGTATAAGCGCAAAATACAGGAGGTGTACTTAGCGCTCGAACTCGAGACGGTGTTGGACAAGGACGAGATACTCGAAGCTTACCTCAACGATGTATACCTTGGTGAAGCCAATTATGGTGTGAAGTCGGCGGCAAAGGATTACTTTGGCAAGGAGTTGAGCGAACTCACCATACGGGAGTGCGCGATGCTCGCTGGACTTGTGCAGCAGCCCTCGTATACCAATCCGAGGGCAAATACCTATTCGCGGTTTTACGACGACGGCACCAACAAAATGGACAGAACCGATTCGCGCACGGACACCGTAATATGGGCGATGTACGACGCGGGCTTCATAACGTCCGAGCAGCGGGAGAGCGCGCTCAACAGCACGGTGACGATATTAGAGCACTCGCAGACCAGCGACATGTACGACATGCCGCATTTCGTGGAGTATGCGATATACGACGTAATAACGCACTGGCTGGAAGTGGAGGGCCTCAGCGACACTAAGGCAAACAGGACGAGTCTCGAGAGCGAACTGAGAACCGGGGGCTACAAGATATACACCACGGTTGACGCTGATATGCAGCACATCCTGGAGGAGACGGTTGCCGAGTGGGACAGCTATCCGGAGCTTGCAGACCCCTCTGCGTCGGTCGTGATCTCCACAAATGCCGACGGCACGGTATCAGAGATAGCGCAGCCGCAGGTTTCCGCAGTGATAATTGATTATCATACGGGCGAGATAAAAGCGCTTATAGGCTCCAGAACCGTACCGACCCGCATGAAGGAGTGGAACAGGGCGTACCAGAGCAGCATGCCCGTGGGCTCCGCTATAAAACCCATAGCGGTATACGGCCCCGCGTTGGATTTAGGCGCGTCGCCGGCAACCATAATTGCGAACTTCGAGGGCGAGATTGCGGGCTATGGCGGCAACGGGTATCCGGCGATAGGCAGTCAAAACTGGATAGGGCCGGTCACTATCAGGCGTGGGGTCACTTCATCGCTCAACGTGGTGGCGGCGCGAACCCTGTTTGATATCGTCACAACCGCCACGAGCAAAGAGTATCTCGTCAACCTCGGCATTGACGAAAGCAGAATTAACCAGGACGGGCCGGGGCTCGCGCTCGGCACGAGCGGCATAACGCCCATAGAGATGGCGGCTGCATTTGGTACGATAGCCAATGAGGGCGAATACTTGGAGCCCTTGGCGTTTACGCGCGTTATTGCCTCGAATGGAAAAGTGGTACTCGACGCGGACAGCATACGGGAGACGCGGCAGGTGTTCAAGCGTTCCACCGCTTACCTACTGACAGACATGATGGAGGACGTAGTTGAGTCGGGCACCGGCACGGCGGCGCAGATAGACGGCATGACGGTATCCGGCAAGACCGGCACGAATGACAACTACACTTCCGTATACTTCGCGGGCATGACGCCGTACTATTCCGCTTCGCTTTGGATAGGGCACGACAACTACAATCAGAAGCTCAGAACGGGCTCGACCGGGGGGACGTATGCCGCTCCGCTGTGGCAGGCGTTCATGGCAAAGATACACGAGGGACTGGACGACAAGCCGATAATAGACGAATCCCCGGTGCAGCTCGGACTGGTGCAGCGGACTGTATGCTCGATTTCGGGCAAGCTGGCGACCGCTGCCTGCTATGCCGACTGCGGCGGGCACACGCCCATCACGGACTGGTTCTACTCTGAGGACGTACCCACGGATACCTGCGACATGCACACCATAATGAGCATATGCACGGAATCCGGCGAGCCGGCGTCCATATACTGCGCGCTTTCGGGCGTTACGACCGGGGGCTATATACTGATTAACTCAGATTCGGTGTACCGCAATTTTGACCCGGAGGACTTGCTGGCGACCATGCCAAACATCATCTTCACCGACATACCCTATGACCGCTACGGCTCCACTGAGTACGAAACGTCGGCGTTGTGCAGCGTTCACACCCCGTGGTATGTGAGGGTCGGCACGGGTGCGGACTCGTTGGACGAGGCGATACGCATTGCGCGGAATCTGGTGGCGGAGGTGAGCGTGTACCTATCTACCGTGGAGAATCTGCCAAGAACCAGCAGGGAAACGCTGACATACGGCATAAACTGGGTGAACTATGCGATAGACAGGCAAGATGCCGCCATGATAATCCAATACACGGAGCTGCTCAGGCTCAACTATGAAGTAATCAGCGGCAGGTATCCGCCGCCGGTGAGCTGATGCTCAGGCATGTGTATGACATGGAGCGCGCGCGGATAGCCCGCTTGAGTATGGACGACGACAGCGGCGAGTACGCTTATCCGGTATTCGGCTGCGGCAGTGTCGATTCGCAGGTGATATTTGTGGGCGAGGCGCCGGGCGCTGAGGAAGCGCGGCAAGCGACGCCGTTTGTCGGGAAAGCGGGCAGGCAATTTGATGAACTGCTCGCGCATGCCGGATTAAGGCGCGACGACGTATTCATAACCAACGCGGTGAAGTTCCGGCCGGTAAAGCGCAACCAAGGGCGCTGCTCCAACAGAACGCCCACGCGCTCTGAGGTAAAACTCGGCGGCGTGTGCCTGAAGGCGGAAATCGACGCAATCAGACCTCGTATAGTAGCAACACTGGGCAATACGCCTTTGGCGGCAGTGTGCGATTTGGCGAATATGTGCCCGATGAAGGTTGGCGATGCGCACGGACGGGCGTTTGAGATAGTGATTGGCGCGCTGCGTCTGGAGCTCTTTCCGCTCTATCACCCGGCGAGCGTCATATACAACAGGAGTTTAGCGGATGTGCTAAAGTGTGATATAATTGCCTTGGGGGCAAGGCTTCGACAATGCAGTGAAACGGAGGAGACCACATGAATCGCGTAAGATGGTACGGATGTCTGAGCTTCATTTTAGCGTTGATTATCGCCTTTACCGGCGTGCCTGTCACTCATGCAGATACTACCGAGGAGGAAGCGACGTACGGGCAGGCCACCACGGATAACTTGAAGTTCCGTTCCAGCCCCGATACGAGCACGGACGACAATATACTGGGCACTGTGTCCGTTGGCGAGAAGTTTGAGATACTCGCCACGGAGGGCGCATGGTACAGAGTCATGTACAACGGCCAGGTGGGATATATTCACGGCGACTATGTGTACGTCATCAGCAGCTCTGGCACGCGCGGGGCGTATGTTATATCGGACGGCACGGAGCTCAAGGGCGGCCCTTCGGACAACTCCTACACCGTTGCGCTCCTTAGCGCCGGCTTGGGCGTGAATGTAAAGGGGATAGTCGGCGAGTGGTATTACGTCATTTCCGGGCTCGACTCGGGTTATGTCCGCATAGGCATGTTGCGTCTGACCTCCAGTGCGACGGCGGAAACGCCTCAGCTCAGATACGGCATGGAGGGCGAGGACGTACGGGCGATGCAGCTGGAGCTGTTCAGACGGGGATTCCTCAGCCGCAGCGATTGCACGGGCACGTTTAACGACGCGACGCTGAAGGCGCTCAAGGAATTTCAAAAGCTGTGCGGCATCTCTCAGGACGGCATAGCCGGAACAATAACACAGGATATGCTGGCTAACAGCAATGTGCGCAAGGACAACGCGCTGTACAATCAGCTTTTGGGCAGCGTGGTGCTGTTGGACTGGTTCAACGGCGGCAATGAGTGGTTTACGCGTTACAGTGTGGCGACCGTTACGGATGTCAGGACCGGTCTCAGCTTCAGGGTAAGGCGGTTTGGGGGCTGGTACCACGCCGACTGCGAGCCGCTTACTGCATATGACACGCAGGTGATGTTCAGAATATCGAACTACCAGTGGTCTTGGAACAGGAGGCCGATATGGGTTACGCTCAACGGAAAGACCGTGGCCGCGAGTATGCACACATTCCCGCACATGGCCAATCCGACGCCCAGCAATAACTTTGACGGTCATTTCTGCATACACCTGTATCATTCCAAGGTGCATGAGAACAGCAGCGAGTGTCCCAGGCATCAGGCGTGCGTTATGGAGGCGTATTCTCGCGGCAGAGGATAATCCGCACGGACCGCAGCCAAGGCTGAATGAATTCAACCGCATTGCCAATACTATCAGTGAATGATAGGAGAGGCATATGCGGTTTTTTGACGAGATAGTTAAGCGATTGGGTTTTGACAGGGGTTACGCGGATTTCGAGCTGCTTGAAACTGAGAGCGGCGTACCGCCTGCGGACACGCGGTTAAGCGGCGGAGCGACGCCGCAAAGCGAGCCAAGTGCAGACATAACGCCTGATTTGCGGCACAACAGGCGGTTGTTTGCGCGCCTGTTCCACCGGGACATAAACAGCGACGCGATTTTCAGGTCTTTCATAACCGCGAGCGGTGTGAAGGGCCTTGCGGTGTATCTAAACGGCATGGTGGACGCCGATAGAATAAACGATTTCATACTCAGGCCGCTCGTCAGAAAGCAGACTGTCGGCGAGGGCGACGAGTTGCTCCGCGAGGTGCTGTACGAGGTGCTGGAAGCGGACGAGATAGCGCCGCAGAAGAGCGTGAGCAAGATAGCGGACGCCATTGCCTCCGGACAGGCGGCGGTGTTTATCGACGGTGTGGGCAGCGCGATCATAGCGGATGTGCGCGGATTTGCGACGCGAAGCATTGGCGAGGCCGAGAATGAAAAGACGATAATGGGTTCAAAGGAGGCGTTCACGGAGAACCTGCGCACGTCCATTACACAGCTGCGCCGCATAGTCAAATCCCCTGACCTCATAGCAGAGCTTCGCGCGAGCAACACGAGCAACAAGGGCACGATAGCGATACTCTACATGGCGGAGACGGTCAATATAACGCTGTTGGAAAACATAAAGCGCAAGATTGCCTCCATCGACACGACGATGCTGTTGGACGTCGGGACGCTGGCACAGCTCATTGAGCGCCCGAAGTACATTCCGCTGCCAAAGACGCTAATAACCGAGAAGCCGGACAGGGTGGCGGCGCACTTGCTGCAGGGACATATTGCAATCGTTATAGACGGGAGCCCCGAGTCGCTGGTGCTGCCCGCGACGCTCTTTTCGCTCATGGCAAGCGCAGACGACGCCTACATAAAGGGGCCGTTGGGAAGCATTATCAGGCTGGTGCGATTTGCCGGTGCGGCCATATCCATACTACTGCCCGGTGGGTTCGTCGCCCTCGCGCTGTACCATCAGGGACTGTTGTCCACGGAAGTGCTTTTGACGGTCATTTCTGCGCGCAAAATGGTTCACATACCCATAGGCTTTGAGCTGCTCTTTCTGATGTTTGTGTTCCACCTCATACGCGAGGCGGGAATGCGCGTGCCGGGCAGCATTGGTCAGGCGATAGGCATTATAGGCGGGCTGATGCTCGGGCAAGCGGCGGTTACTGCGAACATAGTCAGCACGACGTCCCTGATCGTCGTGGCGTTGTCCGGGCTTGGCAACTTCTGCATTCCGAATTATCAACTGCTCATTGCCACGTCGTGGCTGCGCGTAATACTGCTTTTGGCGGGTTGGGCTGGCGGCCTGCTGGGGCTGACGTGCGCCATAATCGTTATGATAGGCTGCATAGCATCTATGAAGTCGTTTGGCGTGCCGTATCTAAGCCCGTATGCGCCCACGGCAAAGCGGTTGCGCCCCGCGATACTGCGCGGCACGGTAGACAATCACGACAGGCCTGCCGACTACATGAACACGAGGGAGGACAGGGGCGTATGAATCTGAGGGAGGGTTCGATAGGCGCGCTAGAGCTGCGGAACACATTGGCCATCGCGTTGATCGCTTCAGGGTTGTTCGCCATGAGTCCCTACGCGCTGTATGCGCAGGGCAATCTCTCTTACGCTACAATACCGGCCAGTATGCTGGTGGCGCTCATAGTGGCGTTTGTAGCCAGCCTGGCAATTCGCAGAGGGTGCGAACAGAGCCTGTTTGATATGACGAAGGAGAGCATTGGCGCATTTGCGGCGGTCGTCCTGTGTGTTTCGATAGTATTAGGACTGGTAATCAGCGCTATTGCGCCGCTCATACAGTTCCTCAGGATTCTTCAGCATTACATATTCACTGCCGATTACTTTACGATTGGCGTGTTCATAGCGATAGCAATATGTTTCATTGGAGTACTGGGCTTCGAGTGCATAGGGCGCACAGCGAACGTGATGGCAACTGTGCTGTTGCTGACGCTCGTGTTCATTCTTGCGGTTCCGTTAGGTAGTTACGATGTATACAGAATGCTTCCTGCGGTCGAGAGCAGCGCTGATTTCGCAGTTTTGCAGGCGACAGAGGCGCTGCCGCTGTTCCTGGCGTTGCTGCTGCTGCCGCTTTGTATGCCAAAGGCAGTGCATGGTGTCAAATACGCGCGAAGGCCCATTGTGTGCGCCGGCGCAATAGCGATAGTGGCGACTTTTGTCGCGCTGTTGTGCATCGCGCTTGTGTTTCCGTATGAGGTACTGCGCGGCGAGTACGCGCCGTTGTTTAGGTTAAACACACTTGTAGAAGCGGAGGGGAGCTTTGTACGCGTGGAAAAGATCACGGTGTTCTTGCTGTTAGCGGGATGCATCATAGGCTGCGCATATGCGGTATACGGTTCGTCGCGGCTCGTCGCGCAGCTGACATCTCAGCGCGACACGCGGCCGGGCGCGCTGTGTATAGGGATGGCGTCCGTCGCGGCGGCATGCGCGATATGCCTGTATGAGGGCAGAATTGATGGACTGATGGAGTGCCTTTCAACCGCCAAGCGAATACTCGGCGGAGTCATGGCGGCTCTGGTCATCGTAGCTTCGGTAGTTTCGACAATTAAACATGCGGCGCGAGGGGAGAAACAAGTATGCGGCGAATAGCGGCCATAGTATTGTGCTGCGCCACGGCGTTTGCCGTTGCGGGTTGCATGAACCCGGTATCGCTCGATGCAAACGATTACGTCATAATGATCGGCGTGGACGAGGGCGAGAATAGACAGTACTGCATATCATTCCTGATACAAAGAGAGGGCTTGGCGGGCGGAGGGCGCACGGAAGAGCTCGCGGTGGTGCTTGCCGCGGAGGGTGAGGGCATATACGAAGCCATTGAAACGGTGCAGGCAGTGAGCGCGCACCTGCTCAGCTTTACCCGCACGAACTCGATAGCTGTTGCGCGCAATGTAGCCGAAGCGGGGCTGCTGAGCGGCTTTCTCGGTTTTGATTTTGACGCTCTCAAGCTGAGGGACGCCGTGGACATAATCGTGACAGAGGAGAGCGCGATGGACTACCTCAAGGCGGTGCGGGAGTCCGCGGATGTAAACATAGCAAAACTGCAACAGAGCCTGATAGAGCAGCATGAGACCGCCGGCACGGTGGCATACGCGACTGCTTCTGCGCGCTTTGAGCACGCGCTTCGCGGTACCGGCGATTTGCCGCTCGCATTTGCATATGTAAACGCCGGCATTGCGTCCGAGCAGGATGAAGCTGATGATGAAACAGCGCCCGGCGGCGAAGCCGCGGAGGAGGCTGCGGAGTATGCGGGCGGCGGGCCGGCGGGCGGAGACGGTGACTTGCTGCGAGGCACGGTGGTACACGGTTCCTCGCCCGTGACGACGGCCGGAGCGGCGCTGTTTGACGGAGAGCGAATGACGGGCGTGCTTACGCCGGAGGAAACGCAATACCTGCTGCTGGGCTCGGGCTCGCGGAAACTGCGGCGATTGACAATCCCGGGTGTGGGTGGCGGAAACGACGAGGTCGAGATAGAGCGCATGTCAGCTTACGGGGTGACGATAACACTCGCTGAAGCGCCGGTGATTAGCGTCCGTATCGCGCTCAGAGTGAGTGCGCTCGACGCGGCTGGCGGACATTCACAGAGCACTGAGCTATGGGCGGAATCGATAGCTCGCGAGTTGAATGCCGTCTTCGCCAAAGCGCAGCGCGCAAATTCAGATGCGTTCTGCTTTGGTAGATATGCGGTATTGCAGTTTAAGAGCGGTGACGCATGGAGGGAGTTCGACTGGAAAGCGCGCTATTCGAACGCGGAAGTCCGCTTTGACATTGAGCTGGAGGTGGTGGAGTAATGTACGCATATACGGTGCTGTCGGCAGTGGCATTCATATACTGTGCCTTATACGCGGTTCACTGCATTGTGCAAAAGAGGCGCTGCGCCGCAGTCGGCGCGACGCTGTATTGCGCGGTTAGCGCGCTCACGGCGTACTTGGTATGGTCTATCGGCTGAGAGCTTCTATCACATCGGTCGCGGTTAGCATGCGGTTGCCGAGCAAACGGAAGGCGACGTCGGCTGAATGACCGAGAATATAGGCGCCTGCGATGGCGGCGTCGATTGGCTTCAGCCGCTGCGCGAGCATGGCGAGAATAACGCCCGTTAGGACATCGCCGCTGCCTCCCTTGGCCAGGCCCGGGTTGCCGAAAGGCGAATAGAACAGCGCGTTGCCGTCGCAGATTATGGTGGTCGCGCCCTTCAGCAGCGTTGTCGCGCCGGTATGCATGGTGAGCGCCACTGCCGCGTCACGCGCAGAGCGCGAAACGTCCTCCGCCGGACAGTCGAGCAGCCGCGCCGCCTCGCCGTAGTGAGGTGTGATTACTACATTCGAGTGGAGCAGCGACTTGAGCTCGGGCGACCGTGACAGTGCGTTTAAGGCGTCTGCATCCAGCACGCAGGGCTTTTTGCTGCGCAGCACCGCCTCGACCACCCGCTCGACGCCGGGGCCGTCGCCCATGCCGGGTCCCGCCGCCACGCAATCGGCATAGTCGAGCGCATCAGCCAGCGCTCCATCTTCGATGCGCGAGTAATCGGCAAAGTCGGAGCGCACGATGGCTTCCGGAATCTGCCGCAGATACTCTGCCGCATCGGCAGGGCAGAGCGCGCGGAGCAGTCCGCAGCCGCCTCTCAGCGCCGCCTGAGCGGTGAGCGAAACCGCGCCTTTGTATTTACTTGAGCCTGCTACGACGAGCCCGCGACCGTTTTCGCCCTTATACGAATTGAGTTTGCGGGGAGGAAGCAGGCGTTTGACATACGCCTCATCCACTAAGTACTCCCGCTCGGCGCCACCGATTTCGACGGCGCTATCGACGATCCGAGCCAAGCTGACGTCGCCTGCAGCTTCGCGCCCGGGGAACAGCAGGTGGCCGCGCTTGTAAAACTGGAGTGCGACAGTGCTGTTTGCGCGCACGCAATCGCCCATGCACTCGCCGGTGTCCGCATTTATGCCGGATGGTATGTCGACCGCAACTATGCGGCTGCCGGCGCGGTTTATGCACTCTACGGCGCTGAGAAAGACGCCGTTGAGCGGACGGGAGAGTCCGGTTCCGAACACGGCGTCGACTATGGTGTCGAAGCGGTGAGCTGCGAAGTAGGAGAACACATCCTCCTGCGTCGTGAGATTAAAGCATGGCAGCTCCTTCTCTCTGATTATGCGCAGATAGTGCGCCGCATCGCCGCGTATGCCTTCGTCTGGCGCGAGCAGAATCGCTTCAACGCGCGCGCCGGCTCCGTGGAGCAGCGTCAGGAGCGCTAAACCGTCCCCGCCGTTGTTGCCGCAGCCGCACGCTATGAGTATGCTCGAATCCGACGTCGTCAGCGCGCTGAATACGGCGCGCGCCGCATTCAGCATGAGTTCCGCGGAAGAAATGCCGTCACGAGCCACAACGCGGCGGTCAAACTCGCGCATTTGAGCACTTGTCAATACCCTGTTCACCTGCACCTCACCTTTCAATCCGCTTTAGACGGCGCGCCGTGCTCACAAGTACGGAGGGAAAGCTCCCCGTAATCAAAACACCTCACGCCGTTCGCCGTGTCGAGTATGATTCTACCCAACTCGTCAAAGCCCAATACTTCGCCCTCTGCGCTGCTGTCTATGCATGAGATGCACACGCGCGCTCCCGGCAAACAGGATGCGCGGGCGTACTCGTCCATGAGTTCGCCACTCGTGAGTTGCTCCAACGTCATGGTGTTAAGGAGCTCACATGCAATGTCCGCAGTTAGCTGCAGCGTGTCTATGCTGCAGCCGGTCAGCATTCCAAGCGATACGGCCGTTGAACTCAATTCGCCGGAAAACGCAGAGTTGTTGGCATTTACGCCGAATCCGATTATCAAGCAGTAGCGGCCGGCTGCACTTGACGCAACCTCGCACATGATGCCGCAGAGCTTTTTGCCGCCACAGAGTATATCGTTGGGCCACTTAATGCAGCACGATGGCGAATACGTCCGCAGCACCCTGTTGACGCATACGCCTGTTGCGGCCGCCGCCAAAGTGATAGATCGAAGCATTCGCTCATCGCACGGCAAGACGAGACTCGCATAGACTCCGCCGTCGGCGGATTGCCATTCATTGCCCTTGCGCCCCCGCCCATGTGTTTGGGTAGCGGCGGCAAACAACTTGCTGCGCGGATGAGCGGACTGCCTGACGTATGCCTTGGCGTCCGCGTTTGTCGAGCCGGTTGCGAGTTTATACGATACTTCGCATTCGCACCCGCGCTCCCTCAATCTGATAGACATTTCGCGCTGCAGTTCGGGCTCATTCATCAAAATCGCTCTCCGCGGCATCTGCCAGCTGACGCACGGCGCGCTTGGCGTCGTCGTAGGAGTAGCCGCGCGCAATCAAGCGGCGAATCGTCCGTGTGATGCGCTCTTGCACATCGAGCGCTGAGAACTGCTCGTAAAACTTGCGCGCTATCTCAAGCACGTTGCCGTATTCGTCCTCGTCACTGACGGTTTTCAGGGCTTCGTCTGCAATATCCCTTTCGATGCCATGCGCCAACAGCTGCTCGCGCAGCTTGCGCTTGCTGACGGCTTTTGCAGCGAGGCGCGACTCAATGAATGCCTCTGCGTACTTTGCGTCGTCGACATAGCCGAGTTCCTTAAGTCGCTCTACGACGGCGTACACATCGTACTCGGAGTACTGACAGCCGTCCAGATATGTTTCAACCTCGCGTGCCGTGCGCGCCTTAGGCGAAAGGTACTTTAGTGCGGCGTCCATGGGGGATACGCCCTTTTTTGCTTTCTTCATAATCGATTACCGCGCTTCACATTTATTTGAGGTCATTATAACAGATTTAGCCAGATAATTCAGCTTTAGATTCATGATAATCGCGCGATATGCTGCGCACAATAGGCAGTGAAAGGAGCTTACTGCGTGAAACTGAGGAGCTGGATAACCATAGCGGCGATTGCCGTGTTAATAGCGGCGATAGCGATTGGAGCCATCCTTCTGACATCGCGCGAGGAGCTCCCAGGCGGAGATAGACTTAAACTCGTACTTACGGAGGAACACATGGTGAAAACGCAGGGTGAGAAAAAGATAGAAACGACCATAGGCGCCATGATGGGCGTGGACCCGTGTCCGCATGACAAGGAGATACGCACAAAGGCGATAGCGGATCTGTACTCGGAGAGGAATGTCGGGAATGAAGATATCGACTGATAAGAGCAAGGAATACCAGGCGGTAGTACAGGAACGCATGCCCAAGAGCAAGGTGTTCTCGCAGCTCGTGCGCGCTTTCCTGGTGGGTGGGCTCATATGCTGCGTGGGCGAGGGAGTTCGGCAGATAGCTCAGACATACCTGAGCATGGATGAGAAGGGCGTCTCGGCGTTCGTATCCATAGTGATGATATTTTTGGGGTCGCTGCTGACGGGACTCGGCGTGTATGACAAGCTGGGGAAGTTTGCGGGCGCGGGTTCCGTGGTTCCGATAACGGGTTTTGCGAACTCAATCGTGGCGCCTGCCATGGAACACAAGGTAGAGGGATATGTGCTCGGGGTAGGCGCGAAGCTGTTTTCAATCGCGGGCCCCGTGTTGGTATATGGAACGATAGCGTCGATGATAGTCGGCATTATCGCGCTGATAGTGGAGTGAACAGTATGCGTAGGAAAATCGGGAAACAGTCAATTCAGCTTAAACACGCGCCTCGTATCACAGCTGCGGGAACGGTGGTCGGGCATATGGAAAACGAGGGCGCGCTGACAGGCCACTTCGACACCGTAATACCGGACGACATGTGGGGGCAGAAGACGTTTGAACAGTGTGAGAGACTTATGTTCGAGCAGTCGGTTAAGCTCGCCATGCACAAGTGCGGCAAGCGTGACGGCGGCGTGGACGTACTCTTGGGCGGCGATTTGCTGAACCAGATAATATCAGCGGGTTTTGCTGCGAGGACGCTTCAGCTGCCGTTTTTGGGCTTGTACGGCGCTTGCTCCACCATAGTGGAGTCGCTGTTGATAGGAAGCGCGCTCGTTGACGGCGGCTTTGTGGACGCCGCCGCATGCGCTGCGAGCAGTCATTTTTCCACCGCAGAGCGTCAGTATAGGATGCCGCTGGAGTTGGGGACTCAAAGCACACCCACTTCGCAGCGGACGGTAACGGGCGCAGGCTGCATGCTGGTGTGTTCGCAGGGTGACGCCACAAACAAAAACGACTGGCCGGAATCTGTGGACAATGTGCACGTCACGGGCGGTACCATTGGGCGCGTCGTCGACCTCGGCATAACCGACGCCAACAACATGGGCGCCGCCATGGCGCCCGCTGCAGCTGATACGCTGCTCGCACACTTGGAGGATACGGGTTGCAGCGTGGATGATTACGACGCGATAATCACGGGCGACCTCGGGACATTCGGTTCGGATATGTTTGCGATGTTGTGCGAGCAGCACGGCATACAGGTCGCGGACAAGCACATGGATTGCGGCAAGACGATATACTTGCCGTCGCAGGATGTGGTGTGCGGCGCGAGCGGGTGCGGCTGCGCGGCTGTGGTCTTGGGTGCATATATACTCAGACGCATAGAAGCGGGCGATATAAAGAAGGCGTTCGTGATGGCGACCGGCGCGCTTATGAGTCCGGTCTCGGGTATGCAGGGCGAGAGCATACCGGGCATAGCGCACGGCGTAGTGTTGGAAAGGAGAAACTGAGTGGATACTTTTTTGGACTTCGTGTGGGCGTTTGTGATAGGCGGCGCCATTTGTACAGTGGGCCAGCTCATACTCAGCTATACGCGGCTCACTTCAGCGAGAATACTCGTTCTGTTCGTGGTACTCGGTGTTGTCTTGGCGGGTCTGGGTTTGTATGAACCTATCGTGGCGCTTGCGGGAGCGGGCGCTACCGTGCCGCTGACCGGATTTGGATATGCGCTCGCCAACGGCGCAATAGAGGGCGCGAGAGAGGACGGCATAATAGGCGCGCTCATGGGCGGGCTGCGAAACACCGCGGCAGGCGTGTCCGCCGCCATACTCTTTGGTTACCTTGCCGCAGTGATATTTAAGCCGCATACCAAGTGAGCGCGCCGACCGACGCGCTGACATGTCCGCGCCCCGTGGCGGGGGGCGCGGCTTTTCTTGTGCGCGGATTGCTTTACACGATCGGAAAAGCAGTATATAATGCGGACATGGAATGTGCAGGGATTGCTGCGTAAAACTATCGATGAAAAGAGGCGAAAGGATTTGAGCATGTTCGACAGATTTACCGAAGGGGCGAGACGCGCCATAGTTGTGGCGCAGAACTACGCGCGCACCGTAGGGCACAATTACATAGGGAGCGAACACCTGCTCGTAGGGCTGCTGAGCGATGAAGGCTGTGAGGCGGCAAAGGCAGTCGCCAAGTACGGAGTCAGCTGCAGCGATGTCATAAAGAAGCTCGACGAGGTGCTGGGGAAGGGGAATTACCAGTTTACGGACGGTTTTGGCTTCACGCCGCGCACGAAGAAAATACTTGAGACGAGCTTGTACGAAGCGCGCGGTCTGAGGAACAATTATGTGGGCACGGAGCATTTGCTTCTGGCGATACTCGACGACAGGGATTGCGTGGCTGCGCAGCTGCTGCAGATACTCGGCGTAGACAGCGAGACCCTGCGAAAAGACATCGTCCATCAAAAGAACAACGCCGGAGCGTACACAAACGAGGCCGCGTACAAGCGAGTGCGGCAGCAGGCGGCTGCATTCGGCGCCGAAAAGGAAACGCCGTCGCTCGATAAGTACGGCAAGGACTTCACCAAGCTTGCTTCAGAGGGCGTGCTGGATCCGGTGATCGGGCGCGATGCGGAGGTGCAGCGGATAATCCAGATACTCTGCAGGCGGACAAAGAACAACCCTGTGCTGATAGGCGACCCGGGCGTTGGAAAGAGCGCAATAATCGAAGGGCTGGCACAGCGGATCAATTCTGGCGACGTGCCGGAGCTTCTCAAAAACAAGCGCGTGGTGTCGTTGGATACGGGCGCGCTCATAGCCGGGACAAAGTATCGCGGCGAGTTTGAAGAGCGCTTCAAGGATTGCATCAACGAGCTGTGCGAGAGTGGGAACACCATTCTTTTCATAGACGAGCTGCATATGATAGTCGGACTGGGTTCGACGGAGGGCAGCGCCGATGCGTCGAATATGCTCAAGCCGGAGCTCGCCCGCGGCCGCCTGCAGCTAATCGGCGCGACAACGCCCGACGAATACAGGCGCTACATAGAGAAGGACAGCGCCTTTGAGCGCAGATTGCAGCCCGTTAAGGTGGGGGAGCCCACTCTGCAGGAGACGTTTCTCATATTGCGCGGCATAAGGGACAAGTATGAGGCGCATCACAAAGTCAGCATACCGGACGACGCGCTGCGGGCTGCGGTGGAGTTGTCGGACAGGTACATAGCAGACAGATTCCTGCCGGACAAGGCGATAGACCTAATGGACGAAGCGGCGAGTCGGGTTCGCCTGAACAAGCACAATGCGCCGCCCGATTTGAAATCGCTCGAAACCAGGTTGGAGGCGCTGATGCTCGAGAAAGACGAAGCCGTGAGCAATCAGAACTACGAGCGTGCGGCAGTGATAAGAGATGAGACGGCCAATCTGACAAAGCAGCTGGAAGACATGCGAAGCAGCTGGTCGAGCTCGCGCGACGGGGAGCAGAGCGTAGTCACTGCCGACGACATTGCGCAGGTGGTCAACCTGTGGACGGGCATACCGGTGCAGAAGCTCACCGAAACCGACAGCGAGCGCCTGCTGCATCTTGAGGAGGCGCTGCACAAGCGCGTCATAGGCCAGGACGATGCGATAAGCGCCGTGTCCCGCGCCATGCGGCGCTCGGGGGCTGGCTTGAAAGACCCCAAGCGCCCAATAGGTTCTTTCCTGTTCATGGGGCCCACCGGCGTGGGAAAGACCGAGCTCGCCAAGGCGCTGGCAGACGCCATGTTTGGCGATGAGGACGCGCTCGTGCGGTTGGACATGTCTGAATACAGGGAGGCGCATACCGTGTCAAAGCTCATCGGCTCGCCTCCGGGCTATGTCGGTTTTGACGACGGCGGTCACCTTACGGAGAGAGTGCGGCGCAGACCGTATTGCGTCATACTGTTTGACGAGATAGAGAAGGCGCATCCGGACATATTCAACGTGCTGCTGCAAGTGCTCGACGACGGTATACTGACGGATTCCAAGGGGCGGACGGTGGATTTCAAGAACTCCATACTTATACTGACGTCTAATGTAGGCGCTGCTAAGGCGGCGGCCAACAAGACCATGGGATTTGTAGAGGCTTCGACGGAGCAGACGTACGAGCGGCTCAGGGAAGCCACCACTGCGGAGCTCAAGAAGCTCTTCAAGCCCGAGTTTATAAACAGGATTGACGAGATAATAGTGTTCAAGCCGCTGGAGCGCGAACAGACTCGCGAGGTCGTTAAGCTGATGCTGAAGGGCGTGACAGACCGTCTGGCGGAGAGGAACATATTCCTCTCCCTGTCTGACGCCGCAATAGACCTGTTGGCACAAAACGGCTTTGACGAGCAGTACGGCGCGCGTCCGCTGCGCAGGGAGATACAGCATCAGGTCGAGGACAGCATGAGCGAGGCGATTCTGATGGGGGACATCAAGCTCGGCAACCGCGTTGAAGGCGATGTGAGGGACGGGCGGTTAGTGTTTAGGGCGCAGGCCCGGGACGAGGAGTAAGCATGGAATGCAAGAGGTTTGGTTTGGGGATACGCTTCGACATCATATTCGATGCGTCAGTGGAATCGGTCGTGCGGCAGATAATGGACGAGCTCTGCTCCGTGCTGACGCTTTCGGATCTGAAGGGGTTGCGCATACGCGGCGGATTTGTCCCGTGCGACCACCCATCCGAGTCCAGGATATTCATGCTGGTAATAGACGGGGGCTCGCTCAAGGAGATGCGGCGCATATACAGGAAGTTGGACGGCGATGCCGGGATCAATATGTACCTTGCGTCAACCAATCCATACTATGAGAACAACCGCCTTGAGGGCGTAGACGAGCTGATGCTGTTTGGCGTAGTTGACGGCCGCGGGCGGATAACCGGCGGAGACGCGGAAGCGTACACGGCAGGCGTGGTAGTACCGACGAGCCACGGCAGGAAGCGGCCCGTAGGCAAGGGCATAAAGATAATGCTCGCGCCGGACTCGTTTAAAAGTTCCATGTCTTCAATGGACGCTATAAAGCGCCTGACTGTCGCTGCGCGCAGAAACTTCCCGGGTGTGAAAATAGTTCCGGTGCCGATTGCGGACGGCGGAGAGGGTACGCTTAACGCAATCACCACCGCGTGCAACGCAGCCATACGCAGCATGACCGTGTCTGATCCATTGGGGCGACGCACGAAGGCGGAATACGGCGTGTTGTACGGCAGAAGGGCCATAATCGAGATGGCGCAGGCATCCGGATTGACGCTCGTGGCGCCGGATGAGCGCGATATAATGCGCGCCTCGTCCTTTGGCACGGGCGAGTTGATACGCAGGGCGCTTGACGAGGGCATAACCGATATAGTAGTTGCCATTGGCGGCAGCGCCACGAACGATGGCGGCATGGGCTGCGCTAAGGCTTTGGGCGTGAAGTTCTTCGACGCCGACGGCTGCGAGCTCGAGGGCTGCGCCGCGGATCTGGAGCGGGTCGCCAGCATAGATTGTGAATTGCTGCATCCCAGCGCAAAGAATGCTACATTCACCATCATGTGCGACGTTGACAATCCGCTTTTGGGAGAGACGGGCTGTGCAAGGGTATACGCCGCCCAAAAGGGCGCGAGCGCGGAGCAGATTGAGGCGCTGGAGCGCGGCATGGCAAACTTCGCCGTCAAGCTCAACGAGTACTGCGGCGCTGATGTCAGCGAACTGGAAGGCGCGGGCGCGGCGGGCGGCATGGGAGCGATGTTTGGCAGCCTGTTCGGCGCAAAGCTCGTACGCGGCATAGACGCTCTATTGGACACGATCGATTTCGACTTGCTTTTGGACGGCGTAGCCATGGTCGTGACAGGGGAGGGCAGGCTGGACTCCCAGACGACGCGGCACAAGAAAGCGGTGTACGGAATAGTGCGCCGCTGCAACAGGCGCAACATACCCGTGTGCGTTATAACCGGCAGCATGGGGGAGGGCGCGGAGGAGCTCTACGACCTGTGCAATGTCGGCATTATGACCGCCGTCAACTGCCAGATGAGCGAAAGCGCCGCGATGGAAAACGCGCTCAAGCTCTTCGACTCGGCGGCGGATAGGATGTTCAGGCTCATCCGCATAGGCAGGGATGTAGAGAAGATTGGAGCGCCCAAAAAGCCCAAATACTTTGACGAGTTGTAAACCGCCGCCGCTACAGGTGGCTTGCGGCGCACAAAAGACATGCGGGGCTAAAACCCCAGGGCCTCTATTAACAGCCCGCGACAACGAATCGCGCTTTGCACGTGCTCGGTGCCGCGGGTGTTGTCAATCCGGCTTATATGTGCTTGTCGATAAGCCCTTGCAGCACGTTCCTGCGAACCGCGCCTTCGGAGCGCTCCGCCACTTCGCCGTTCACGAACAGCATGACGCAGGGTATGGACATGATGCCGTACTGTTTTGCGAGCTCTCGATTCTCGTCTACGTCTATCTTGTAGACCAGCGCCTTGCCCTCATTTGCCTGCGCTATTGCGTCCAGCTCGGGCGCGATGAGCTTGCAGGGCTGACACCAGGTTGCGAAGAAGTCGACCATGACGGGTTGGGTCGCCTTTAACACGAGCCGCTCGAAGTCGGCGCTGCTGATTTTTACAGCGTTACTCATTTTGTTTATCCTCCTCAAGTGTTGTCTTGTCATTAGTTAGTATGGACGTCATTACAGGGGAAAACCCATCGTTTTTCCTAAAGCGCGGCTCCAACAGGCGTATAACGCCAAACGTCGCAAGCGCGAGCGCCGCGCCGAGCCCAAGCGCCAGATATTCGTTCACAAGCGCCCCGAGGCAGACGCCGAGCACGAGCCCACACAGCGGCAGTCCGTACATTATGAGGCTCGCCTTAACGATGTTACTCGCGTGCATTTTAATCTCCACCATATCGCCGGGCTTCACGCCGAGTGTGTTGCGCACTTCGATATCCGCTTCATCCGGACTCAGCGTAAAGCAGGCATGGCACTTTCCGCAGGCGGAAGTCCTCTTAAATCTAACTATGGCGCTGTCGCCGCTGGTGCTAATTACGGTGCCGCTTTGAAACATAGTCACGTCACTCCAGACAGAGTTTTATGTGCAGCTCATCCAGCTGCGCGCTGTCGACGGAGCTGGGTGCATCCGACATGAGGCAAGCGGCGGTCTGAACCTTGGGGAAGGCTATGACGTCGCGTATGTTCTGCGTGCCGGCGATAAGCATCACTATTCTGTCTAAGCCGTAAGCGAGTCCGCCGTGCGGCGGTGTGCCGTACTTGAACGCCTCCATTAGGAATCCAAAGCGCGCCCATGCCTGCTCCTTTGTAAAGCCCAACGTCTCAAACATGCGCTCTTGCAGCTCCATGGAGTGGATCCTTATGGAACCACCGCCTATCTCGTTGCCATTTAGCACCATATCATACGCCTTCGCGCGCACTCTGCCGGGATCGCTGTCGAGATACTGTATATCCTCGTCCTTTGGGCTGGTAAACGGATGGTGCATGGCGGTGAACCTGTTCTCATCCTCATCCCACTCCAGCAGCGGGAAATCGGTAACCCATAGCAGCTCAAACTTGCCGGGAGCTATCAGCTTCAGGCGGCGGGCGAGTTCCAGCCGGAGCGCGCCCAGCGAGGCAAATACCACGGAGTTCTTGGCGTCAGCGACGAAGAACACTATATCGCCGCTCTCAACGCCGGCGCGCAGGTGTATGGCATCAATCTGCTCCGGCGTGAGGAATTTGGCAAATGAGCATTGCATGCCGTCGGGCTTCATATTCATCCAAGCCAGACCCTTTGCCTTGTAGACCTTTACGAAATCGGTCAGCTCGTCGATTTGCCTTCGGGTAAGGGCGTTTCCCGCGCCTTTGGCGTTTATACAGCGCACGCTGCCGCCGCCGGCAATGGCGTCCGAGAACACGGAGAAGCCGCAAGAACCGACTATATCGCTTATATCGACCAATTCAAGGCCAAAGCGCAGATCCGGCTTGTCGGAGCCGTAACGCTCCATTGCGGTGGCATATGGTATGCGCCGCAGCGGCAGTTCAATATCGACGTCGCATGTGTCCTTCAGCAGTTTGCGGATATAGCCCTCGTTTACGGCCATCACGTCGTCCTCGTCAACAAACGACATCTCGAGGTCAATCTGCGTGAACTCCGGCTGCCTGTCCGCGCGCAGGTCCTCGTCGCGGAAGCAGCGCGCTATCTGCATGTACCTGTCGAATCCGGACATCATGAGCAGCTGCTTGAACAGCTGCGGGCTTTGGGGCAGCGCATAGAACTCTCCCGGATGCACCCTGCTCGGGACGAGATAGTCGCGTGCACCCTCGGGCGTGCTCTTGCAGAGTATGGGCGTCTCGAGCTCTATAAAGCCGTTGTCTGCGAAGTACCTGCGAGTGCTCTGCATTATCTCGTGGCGCAGCGTGAGTATATGCTGCATGCGCGGCCTCCTGAGGTCGAGGTACCTGTACTTCAGCCGCACCTGCTCCTGGCAGTCGAGGTCATCGTCTATGTATATGGGCGGCGTATGCGCCTTTGAGAGTATTTTAAGCTCCGTCACCATGAGCTCAAACTCGCCGGTGGCCATATCTGGGTTGACCATGTCCGGCGCGCGCCTCACGAGCACGCCCTTGACCGCTATGACGAACTCGGTGCGTATGGTCTCGGCGAGTTCAAACACTTGCCTGTCCAGTTCGCTCTCGTTAAACACGAGCTGCATTGTACCGGTGCGGTCGCGCAGCCCGATGAATATCAGTGCGCCGAGATTACGCCACGTCGCCGCCCAGCCCATAAGCACGAGCTGCTGTCCTACATTTTGAGAAGTTGGTTCCGCACAATAGTGAGTGCGCTTCCATCCGCTTAGAAAATCGCTCATTATCGAATCCTTTCCGCTATATCGCACAGGGGGACGCGTTCGGACGCGCCATCGCCCATGTTTTTAAGCTGTACACATTGCGCCGCCGCCTCGTCTTCGCCAATGACCGCGACAAAGCGCGCGCCGATCTTGGCCGCGAATTTGAGCTGGGCCTTGAGGCTCCTGCCGGAGTGCTCGCACTCGGCCTTCACGCCGGCTTTGCGGAGGGAGAACGCAAGCGCAAACGCTATCTGCCGCTGCTCATCCGAAACGGGCGCGACGTAGACGTCGGGCGGCTCGGGGGCGGGAAACTCCACTCCAGTATTCTGTGCCACCAGCAGCAGGCGCTCCATGCCGAGCCCAAACCCAACCGCGGGAGTAGAGGGGCCGCCGAGCTCCTCTATTAGGAGGTCATACCTGCCGCCGCCGCAGACCGTGCCCTGCGCCCCTATGTCGTTGGAGACTATTTCAAACACTGTCTTTGTGTAGTAATCCAGTCCCCGGACGATGTACGGGTCGACGACGTAATCGACGCGCGCGGCGTCGAGGCAGCCGCACAGCTCCTCGTGGTGCGCCCTGCACTCGTCACATAAGCTGTCGAGGCACACGGGCGCGTCCGCGCATATCCGCTTGCAGGCTTCCTCCTTGCAGTCGAGCACTCTCAACGGGTTCCGCCCGAGCCTGTCGCGGCAGGTAGCGCACAGCGCGTCAACGTGGTCATGCAAGTACCGTTGCAGCTTGGCGTTGTAGTCCGCGCGGCATTTGGGACAGCCTATGCTGTTGATGCGCACCGAAAGCCCGCGGATGCCGATTGTATTCAACAGCTCAAGCGCCAACATGATGCACTCTGCGTCCGCGCTGGCGCGTTTAGCGCCGAATATCTCCACGCCAAACTGGTGATGCTCACGCAGTCTGCCCGCCTGAGGCCGCTCGTAGCGGAAAACGGGCGTACTCAGATAGTACATCTTCGTCGGTTGCGCCTCGTTATACAGCCTGTTCTCAATGTACATGCGCACGACGCTCGCCGTTCCCTCGGGCTTCAACGTAATAGAGCGCTCACCCTTGTCGAGGAATGTGTACATCTCCTTTTGAACTATGTCGGTTGTGTCCCCGACCCCGCGTGAGAACAACTCGGTATGCTCAAACACAGGCGTGCGGACTTCGCTAAAGCAGTATTTTGCGCAAAGACTGCGAATCACGCCCTCGACATATTGCCAGCGATAGCTGTCGAGCGGCGTTATGTCCTTGGTTCCCTTTGGAGCGCGTATTTCCATCTTCTCTCCTTCACCTCCAGTATAATAAAAAGCATCTCGTCCACAAGGGACGGGATACCCGCGGTGCCACCCTTATTGAGCGAAAAGCTCCACCTCAGCCGGTTAACGCCCGGAAAACGCCGCACACGGCGGAGCAGCTCACGGATGTCTTTCGCGGATGCGCTGCCGAGCGTCTTACAGCCTGGGACGTCATCTCTGTACGGGGCAACCGTTACTCCTTCCGATCATAGCCGCTCAATGATTATACAGCCCGCCGGCTGTGCGTGTCAAGGCGTTTTAGCCGTTTTTATCGAATCGGCGGGCGCAGGGCGCCGACCGTTGCGGCGGCTCATCGACTTGCGCATAAGGGCGGGCAGTGGGGGAGGGCGGGGGTGAACGGTTGCAGCGCGCTTGGGGATATAAACATAAGCCATCATTCTTGTCTGCCGTGCGACAGAACGCATTATCGTCGCACGGGAGATGCACAAAATAATATATTATGCTCCGTAGGGCGAAAGCTATTGTAATCTGCAGGATACTGTGTTATTGTAAAACTAGGCATTGTATCTTCTGCTGTTTTGCGGGTGATTCTTTCTCGGGTTTTGGTTATTGCTGAACCTAGGTTTGAGTAACGTCAATAGGCCTATTCATAGGCAGTTGCTGTTGGTAATAATCAGTTTTGATTACTCAAATATATTGTGATGAGGAGGAGGTCAACATGAAGAAACTGAGGAGGTATGAACCTATGAAAAGACTCATAGCCATTTCACTTGTGCTGCTGCTCTTGCTCTGTTCCGCCTGTGCTCCCGTGCACTCAGACGAGCAAACGCCCACGCCGGATAATGTGCAGCCCTCGGATACCGAAGCGCCGGACGAACGGGTGCTGCTGGACTGCGAATGCGCAGAGCTGCAATTTGACGCCTACAACGCCGCCGAAACCGCCGCCGTCAATGGAGTGGTTAATGTCGCAGTGTTTGATTCTGACGACAACATCCAACACGAGTTCAGCTATACGGGTATGCACTCTCCCGAGTTTCCGGCTGAGGCGTATGAGTACAACGGCTGCTGCTTCGAGTTCTTTGTCAACTACGGCGCCTACCCGTATATGGAAAAGGATTTCCGTCCGATCGCGAATGAAGACGATGCCGCATACCTGTACGACGTGCTGACTAATGCGGCAAAGGCCGGTCAGGAGACGGCAGACGTTGGCTTTGGCTTCGAGTTCACGGTGACGGGTGCGGTGGAAGCGGAGTACCTCGTCAACTCGGAGGGCGAGGTGTACATTGCCGAAGGGGACGCTTACTACCCGACCGGCGCCGATATGGAGCTCGAGCGGCTGTATGAGATACGCACGCGGTATCTGTGCAACGGTTACATGGCGGAGCCGTACCACCTTACGGGCAGCATATCCTTGAACTGGCTCTACGATGGCTTTGTCACGCCGGAGAATTACAAGCTGTGCATACGGCATAGCGACGGCAGGCATATTGATCTGACTTTTGAAGAGGCGTACGCCCTGTTTGGCGACGAGCAGAGCTATCTCATAGACGAAAGCACGCGGACGTATCTGAATGTATTTGACGCTGCGCTTGCGGGAGATGCGCTGCAAATAACCGAGCATTACCGCGAAAACGGCGAAGTACGCACAAACACGCTATTCCTAACCGCAGACGGGGATTTGATGCTGTTTAGGACATTCGTCCGCGCTGGCAACTGCAGTTCCGACAGAGGCAGCGGCATACGGCTGCAAGACTGTCTGATAACCTATAAGTCGAGGACAAATCTCGATTATGGCGCGTGCATGGCCAAGCTGCAGGAGCTGGCGGATAGCATAGGCTGATGTAATAAACGCGCGGCCGGGCACTGTCTGCTGTCGGGCTCGGCTGCGCATCGCACATCATACGAACTCAAACTGCGCGGCGGAGAGAATGAAGCCACCGCCCGGCGGCACGGCTACGGTCGAACCGCCTTTCCTCTTGCGTATCACTCGCCCTTCCTGTATTCCAGAATATCGCCGGGCTGGCAATCCAATGCTTCGCATAGCTTGACCAAAGTCGATACTTTCAGCGCTTTTGCTGACCGCATGCTCCACGCCACGTCCGCAAAGCGTCATCTTCTGCCTACCCGAATACAAGCGTCGCCCGTGCAGCACCGGATAATAATATATTCTCATAGACGCTCACAATCCCATGGAAATATGTGGGATTATTTAATATAATATAGTTGTCAACATTCGTGTGCGCACGAAGTTGCCCCGCCCGCCCACCCTTCAAGGTATCTTCTCGCTCTTCGCGAGAAGGGCACGGGGGGCGCGGCCTGAAACGGCTTCGCCGTTTCAGCTTGCGTACGCAAGCCTGCGCGCTTCGCGCGCGGCCGCGCCGGAGCCGCCGTATGCGCTCATATGAAGTATGTAAACACACCATGCAGATAAAACAAATGTGTAAGGAGGGAATAGAGATGAAACGAACCACATTCTGGCGTACGGCGACAGCTCTGCTCTTAGTGCTGTTGCTGCTGCCCTTGTGGCAAACCGCCGCCGCGTCCGGCGTGGACTATGACGCATATGTGCAGAATGACCGTGTGGAGGGTGGTGGCAGGGATGACGTCGTACAGGCAGACGACCCCGTGCAGACGACGGAGCTTCCCATGGTCGAGTTCAAGGAAAAGCCAGGCGACGTTGAAATCTGGGATGGAACCATTGCCACATCCTATGCGGGCGGCACGGGTACGCAGGATGACCCATATCTCATCGAAAACGGGGCGCAGCTCGCATATCT
>JAUNBH010000016.1:0-1140 GCA_030527165.1 Clostridia bacterium | reverse complement strand
TGCGTCAACGACGGTGATAATTACAGCTTAGGCAAGTACTTCAAGCTGACCGCGCACATCTGTTTGAACGACACAACGGATTGGGAGCTTTGGGGCACCGCGGATGAGGATGGCAACATCATAGCCCCGGCAAACGAGTGGATTGAAATAGGCCGGTATTATCCTTTTGCCGCCAAATTCAGAGGCACATTTGACGGCGACGGCTACACGGTAAGCGGCATGTACATCAACAGACCAAGTGATGATGATCTTGCGTTGTTCGGGTACTGTATAGGGTGCACAATCGGCAACGTCGGTGTGGAGCAGTCGTATGTCAACGGCTTAATGGATGTCGGCAGCATAGTCGGCTTTGCCCAGACTATCCACATGACCAACTGCTACAACGCGGGCACTGTGTGCGGCCAGGGCGACCCCGGCGGCAACGGCGTCGGCGGCCTGGTCGGAACTTGTTTTACTATAGCGCGATATTTTCCTTCCCTAATAGTCAACTGTTACAACACGGGCACGGTTAGCGGCACAGAAAACGTCGGCGGCGTTGTCGGCCTTTTCTCAGGCGCCAGCCGCATACTCGACTGCTACAACGCGGGCACGGTGAACGGTGTATACCGCGTCGGCGGCGTGGCAGGAGTTGCCTATGGGGGTAGTGTTCTTGATGAATATGAGCTTGATGGTACGATCAACTGCTACAATACGGGCACGGTTAGCGGCACAGAAAGGGTCGGCGGCGTGGTCGGGGATGCCGTCTACGTTGTCAGCTACACAACCTCTTGCCGCAACGCGGGCACGGTTAGCGGCACGAATGATGTCGGCGGCGTGGTCGGCCGTAACGGCGGTTTAGTAACCGACTGTTACAACGCGGGTGCCGTAAGCGGCACAAGCGCTGTCGGTGGAGTGGTCGGGCACAACGATGTTCCCCATGAATCTGATCCAGGTGGCACCACAGCCAACTGCTACAATACGGGCGAGGTTAGCGGCGAATCCGAGGTCGGCGGCGTAGTAGGGAATAACGACCTTGCCTACATAACCACCTGCTACAACATGGGTCCTGTGAGCGGCACAGAGAATGTCGGCGGCGTAGCGGGGTATAGCTTTGGCTCCGTCACCTACTGCTATTATCTCGATACCTCCTGTGGGCCAAAC
>JAUNBH010000064.1 GCA_030527165.1 Clostridia bacterium | reverse complement strand
CATTTTTGCTGTTTGCGCTTCACCTTCCCAAACGACGTATGTTCAATGAATGGTATGCAAAGGATACCAGCAAGAAAATCCGTGCGGTATTCAAGTCGAAAGGTCAGTCCGGCAAACCGCTCTGCACCAATCCGCCATACGGTTACTTAAAAAGCGCTGAGGATAAGCTGAAATGGGTCGTTGACGAAGAAGCTGCCGAGGTAGTCAAGGACATTTTCAAAATGTGCATGACGGGGCTGGGGCCTACGCAAATAGCACGAAAGCTGGAACAGCTGTGCGTCGATGTGCCAACAGTGCATCTGAATAGTATGGGTATTAAAACTCCGGCGAGACAGCCTGAAAACCCGTATGCATGGCAGGCGCGGACGGTCGCAGATATACTTGCGAAAATGGAGTATCTCGGACACACGGTCAACTTCAAGACCTGCAAAAAGTCCTATAAAAGTAAGGTCAAGCTGTGGAATCCCCCGGAGAACTGGGAGATTTTCGAGAACACCCATGAGGCAATCATCGACAAGGCTACATGGGATGTTGTTCAGCGGATCCGCGAAGGAAAGCGCAGGCCATCGCGCATGGGCGAAATGGGAGTGTTTTCCGGCATGATGTACTGTGCCGATTGCGGCTCAAAGCTGTATCAGGTCAGAGCCAACGGCTGGACCCACGACAAGGAGTATTTCGTTTGCGCTGCCTACCGCAAGAAGAAAGGCTCGTGCAGTTCCCATCAGATACGGAATGTGGTCATTGAGGAACTGGTGCTGGACGATTTGAAAAAAGTCATATCCTTTGCCAAGGAACATGAGCGCGAGTTCGTTGAACTGGTAAAAAAGGATTCCGAAAGTAAACACGCTTCAGAAATGCGGCTTGCACAGAAGGAATATGAACAAGGGCAATTGCGGATTGCGGCGCTGGACAAAATCATGCAGCGTCTTTACGAAGACCATGTGATGGAGAAGATTTCCGAAGAGCGTTTCAGACGGATGTCTGCGGACTATGAAGTCGAGCAAAAAGCCCTGTTGGAGAGAGCTGCGGTTCTCAAAGCCATGCTCAATGCTGCGAAAGAACAGGCCCTCAATATAGACCGCTTTCTCTCACGGGTAAGAAGCTACACGGAGATTACGGAATTGGACAGCGAGATAATCCGCGAGTTTATCGAGAAGATTATTGTCTACAAAGCCGAAAAGGTCGATGGCGTCCGCACCCAGCGCATCCAAATCGTCTACAACTGTATCGGAGCAGTCAATATTCCGAAAACACACGAAAAAACGGCATAGCCGCATTTCACGACTATGCCGGATTCTTCAGGGATTACCAATCCCTATGGTAGGACGCCTTTAAGCCGTGCCTTTTCTCTATACAACTGCCGCCCACAAGCGCACTATTTGAGCGTTATCGTGGTGCCCGCCCTGCCGTGCACGGCCTCCACCGCCTTTTCGAGCGATGTGATTATTGCGCGCCTGCCCTCCTTGCTCTCCGCAAAGCGCACCGCCGCCTGAACCTTAGGCAGCATGGAGCCCGGCGCAAAGTGGCCCTCAGCCATGTATGCACGCGCCTCGGCAGCGCTCATCTCGCGCAGGCGGCGCTCGTCCGGCGTGTTGAAGTTTATACATACCTGCTCCACAGCCGTCAGTATCATCAGCACGTCGGCGTCAATATCCTCAGCGAGCTTTTCGGATGCGAGGTCCTTGTCGATTACGGCTGCAGTGCCCGCGAGCGAGCCGTCTTCGCACCTGATTACCGGTATTCCGCCGCCGCCTACGGTTACAACTATGAAGCCGCCGTCAAACAGGCGTTTTACCGCGTTGAGCTCTACTATCTCGACGGGTTCCGGTGAAGCTACTACGCGCCTCCAGCCCCTGCCGGCGTCCTCCTTCATGACGTACCCCTTCGTGTCACACAGCAGAAGCGCCTCCTCCTGAGAATAGAACGCGCCTATGGGCTTCGTGGGATTTAGGAACATGGGGTCGTCCTTGTCCACAACTACCTGCGTCACGACGGTGACGACCTCTCTGTCGCTTCCGCGACGCCGCAGCGCCTTTGTCAAACCCTGTTGTATGTGATAGCCTATCATGCCCTGGCTCATCGCACCACACACGTCAAAGGGCATTGCCGGCGTTTCCGCGCGCGCCACTTCATTCTGGAGGACTATCCTGCCCACCTGCGGTCCGTTTCCGTGCGCAAGGACGACGTCATAGCCCGCCGCGATTATGTCGGCTATGTATTCGGAAGTCGCTTCAACTACGGCCAACTGGGCTTCCGCTGTGGGCATTTTATCGACGCCCTGAAGCGCATTTCCGCCAAGTGCAATAACGAGTTTCTCCACTTTACATCTCCTTATATACTGCATTATTATAGTCACCCAAATGGGTCAATCGCATATACACAGCCGCCTCACTATCTCGCTCGCCATCACAAGCCCTGCCGCGGGAGGAACAAACGCGCTGCTGCCGGGAATATCCCGCCCCCCGTCCGAGCGCATACGCTGCATCGGAACGCGCGCAGGCTCCGTCGAGAACACCACATCCAGCGCGGCTATGCCCATGCACTTGAGCTCTCTGCGCATAGTTCTCGCCAAAGGACAGCCCTCGGTGGCGTATATGTCGCGCACTGTTATTTGCGTGGGGTCGAGCCTGTTTCCCATGCCCATGCAGCTGATTATCGGTATGCCATGTTCATTGGCAAAACGAACGAGCGCGAGTTTGGTCGAGACGGTGTCAATCGCGTCGGCAATGTAGTCAACGTCGGCAGGCAACGAAGCGTCGATATACTCCGGAAGCACAAACCCGGTGTAAGCCGTGACCTCGCAGTCGCTCACTTCGGCAATGCGCTTTGCCATTGCAACAGTCTTCTCAACGCCCAGCGACAGCTTGGTCGCCACAAGCTGCCTGTTTAGATTGCTGTGCTCCACGCGGTCGCCGTCCACTACGTGCAGCCTGCCAACTCCGCTGCGAGCCAGCGCTTCGGCACAGCTTCCGCCGACGCCGCCGAGGCCAAAAACCGCAACCCGCTTCGAGCGCAGCGCTTCTATCGCCCGCTCGCCCAACAGCATCGCCGTGCGCGCGGTAAACTCACTCATGCTCCCTCGCCGACATATACCTGTCAAACACGAGCGCAATCAAGAATCCCCCCACGATGAGCAGACCGGACGCCAAGCCGCTCGGGAATACAATGCACATGGACATCGTCAAAAATCCCAATATCGCGTAATAAGCGTATGAATGATACCGCTCCAGCATCTTCCTCACGAACAGTATCAGAACCGCTCCTACCACAACGAGACCCACGACCAATCCCAGCATTATGAGCAGATTAGGCGTCCACGTCGCCCACAATTGCGTTTCACCGCCCAATGCCGCGACTATCAGGCCAAAGTCGGTAATGGTGTTGACGCTTGCAATCAGCGGTTCGTATAGCCCGAGGAACATCAGTACGAACGACGTGCTGATACCCGGAACTACCGTTCCGATTGCCAGAATGCCGCCGCAAAGCATCGCGGTGAAGAAGTTAAGCTCCATCCCGCCGCCTGGGGTCAGCTTATGCTCCAGCAAATACACGCCCAATATGAACAACGCACCGCAAACAGTGGCAATTAGATACTTGAACTTGAAGCCGCCCCGGGAGTTCGCCTCCTTCAACAGCGATGGAACGCCGCCGGCTACCAGTCCAAAGAACAGGCACATGACCGGTACTTTGTAGTTCGCAAGCGCCCACTCTATAACGTGACTCATCCCGAACAGCCCTATCGCGCCACCTATGCCAATGGGCAAAAGAAACAGAAAACTCCGCTTGAACTGCCGGAATATGTTCGCGACAGCGTCGAGCATAGGTTTATAGATGCCCATGGATACGGCCAGAATGCCCCCGCTAACCCCGGGGACGATGCCGCCAACGCCAACAAACAGACCCGCCAGTACACGCCTGAGAAAAAAAACGACGCCGTGGTTCTTTATGGTCTTTTTTCCATCCATTTACCCAGCTCCTCAGCATAATGACGCATGATTATACCACAAGAAGCTCTCCGTTATCAAAATGACTGCAAGCATATGCAATATATTATTGTGCTTTGTTTGGAAAAGGCACTTGCAAATACTTGCATATTGCTGTATCATAGACGAGCCGTGTGCAGAGCGCCTTCCGCGCGGTGCGCCGCAGTCCCAACAGAAAAACGAATAGAAGCAGTTATGGAGCGGTATCGAAGTGGTCATAACGGGCTCGACTGGAAATCGAGTGACGGTCAAAAGCCGTCCGAGGGTTCGAATCCCTCCCGCTCCGCCAGAAAAAAGCATCCGAAAGGATGCTTTTTTCAATGAAATTTGCCCTTGCGGGCAAGTGAAATAGCTTACGCTATGAAATATCTGCTCCGCAGATTTGAAATGTGCTGCGGCACATAAGGGCAAGTTTTATTTCACTGCGAACGAAGTGAGCAATTTCACGATCCGCAAAAGCGGATTATTTCATATTGCGCAGCAATACTTTATTGTGTGTGTTA
>JAUNBH010000015.1 GCA_030527165.1 Clostridia bacterium | reverse complement strand
TTCCCGCGCGCGGGAAGCGCCTTCCTTGTGGGTGGGCGGGTGGGGGCGCGGTACGCGCCAATAATATCCGCGCGGGCCGCGAGAGGACGGGAGTGAAGAGTACCGTCGAGCCGCACACCTGCGGCGTTATGCCGCGCATGTTTTTTCACGCATCGGAAAAAACTAATGGACAGTGCGGAGGTGTGTATGCTGGTACTGTTCCTGCGATCTGTGTTCCTGTATTTGCTGATATTTGCGATAATACGCCTTACGGGCAAGCGTCAGCTCTCCGATATACAGCCGTTTGACCTCGTCGTTACGCTGCTGATAGCGGATCTGGCGTCCGAGCCCGCGTCGGACACTTCTGTGCCGCTCGTGTACGGCGTAGTACCGATACTCGCGCTCTTCTTGATGCAGCGCCTGTTCGCCTTTCTCTCGCTCAAGAGCGTCCGAATAAGAAAACTCGTGTGCGGCAGCGCGCTGATAGTCATCGAAAAGGGCGTTATCGTCGAAGGCGCGCTTAAGAAGGCGCGTTATACGCTGGACGACCTCTTTGCGCAGTTGCGCCTGCAGGGCGTCTTCAGCATAACGGAGGTCGAATACGCCATAATCGAAACCGGCGGCGACATGTCCGTGCTCTTAAGGGGCGCGAGCCGGCCGCCCACCTGTGACGAGGCGGGCGTACCGCCCTCGAAGGACGGTATGCCCGCATATGTGGTCGAGGACGGCGTAGTGCACGATGACGCGCTGAGCGTTTTGGGGTACGACCTGCCGTGGATGTACGCCACCATTAAAAAACTGGGCTGCAAGCGCCCGGACGACATGCTCTACATGTGCGTGTCGCCGGACGGGCACGTCACCGCGCAAAGGCGCGGCAGCGGCAGCCTGTTAAGACTGGACGGCGCAGTATGAGGCGCGCTCGCCTGCGCTGGGCGGATAACCGCCCCAGCCATTCCGGTACGATAGCGGTGTGCGCCGCCGCCGTAGCGCTCGCGCTGCTGTTCACGCTGCCCGCCGCGCGCGTCCGCAATATAGAGCGTGAGGCGGCGCCGCGGGTAGAGGCCGCCCGGGAGCTCTGCCTATCCGGAGATATGGGCGCTGCCGCCAAAGAGTGCGCGCGGCTCGCGGAGCTGCTCGCCGGCGAGTACACGTTCCTGAGCTCGATTATAGACAACGACCTCGTGGACGCGCTCATGCTGCGCGCCTATTCCTCGCTCGACATGGCGCATGCGGGGGACGTCCCGCAGCTACTCTGCGAGCTGCGCGCGCTCGAGGAGGCGCTGTACTGCGCAACCCGCGTGGAATCGTTCTCGTTCGACATGGTGCTGTGATTGCACAGGGCGGTTATTGTGTTATAATGACCGCATGATACCCGTTCGCACTAAGGAGAACACCTGTTTCTTTACGGGGCATAGGGACTTGTCGGAGGCGGAGGAGCGCGCAGTGCGCCTGCAGCTGGTTTCGCTGATAGGCGAACTCGCGGAGCGCGGCTACTCCTGGTTTGTCTGCGGCGGCGCGCTGGGCTTCGACACCGCGGCTGCGCTGATGGTGCTGGTACGCAAGCTATCCATACCCGACATAGGGCTGTACCTCGCGCTCCCGTGCAGGGAACAAGCCAGAAAATGGGCTCCCTACAACCAAAGGGTGTACGACCACATACTCGAGGAAGCCGATGGCTTCGAGTACGTCTTCGAGACGTACAATGCGCGCTGCATGATGGCGCGCAACCGCCGCATGGCGGACATGAGCTCGCTCTGCATAGCATATCAGCTTAGAAACAGCGGCGGTACCGCCGCTACTACGCGGTTCGCCAGCTCCATAGGCGTGCCGGTGTACAATCTGGCGGAGCACATATAATTCGCACGCGCCGCGCCACTCAAAAACCATTGCCATCCCAATTCAAAAGTGTTAAAATTAGTGCGCTTATGCAATATTACTGAAATGGAGGCGCGGCGTATGCTCACTGTTTTCAGGTCGGAAGACGGTCAAGTGGTACGGCAGGACAGCATCGAGCCCGGGTGTTGGGTTCACCTCTGCAGGCCGGATGACGACGAGATAGCCCGCGTCGAATCAGAACTGAGTATAGACAGGGATTACCTGCTCGCGGCGTTGGACGACGAGGAGAGTCCCCGCGTCGATTCCGAGGAGGGGGATACGCTCATAATCATCGACATACCGTTTGTCGAGAACTCGGGCAAGACGCTCTCCTACTCTACGTTGCCGTTGGGCATAATACACCGCGACGACATCATATTGACGGTGTGCCTGCGCGACACATCCCTGATCGACATGTTCGCCGAAGGAAAGGTCAAGGGCTTTTCGACGAACAAGAAGACGCGCTTCATATTGCAGCTGCTGCAGCGCAACGCAGCGCGATTCCTGCAGTACCTCAAGCAGATAGACAAGTCCAGCGTCGCCATAGAGGCAGAGCTGCACAAATCCATGCAGAACCGCGAGCTCATACAGATGCTTGGGCTTGAGAAGTCGCTCGTCTACTTCTCCACTTCGCTCACAAGCAATGAGCGCGTATTAAAAAAGCTCCTGCGCCTGGACTTCATCCAGCGCTACCCGGACGACACGGAATTGCTCGAGGACGTGCTCGTGGAGAACGAGCAGGCCATAAGCATGTGTTCCATATACCGCGACATATTGAGCGGCACTATGGACGCGTTCGCCTCGATTATTTCAAATAATCTCAACATAATAATGAAGCTGCTGGCTTCCATTACCATAGTGTTGAGCATACCCACTATCGTCGCAAGCTTCTTCGGCATGAACACCGGCGTGCCATGGGAAGGTTCCATCACCGGCTTCTACATTGCGATGGGCATTGCGTTCGGCGGCTCGCTCATAACCGCCCTGATACTGTGGCTCAAAAAAATGTTCTGACGGATTTCGCAGGACGCTTTGGAGGTTTAATGAGTTATTTTGAAATACGCGGCGGCGCGCCGCTGGAGGGCATCGTCACCATAAGCGGCGCTAAAAACGCGGGGCTCGGGGTCATACCCGCGGCCATACTCGCGGGCGAGGCGTGCATAATAGAGAATCTGCCGTATGTGAGCGACGTGTCGTGCTTCGGGCGCATACTCACCCAGCTCGGCGCGAAGGTCAGCCTGGAGCCGAACGGCGTGATGACAATAGACCCCAGCACCATCAACTGTCTGAGCGCGACATCGAATGAGGTGTCGTCGTTTCGCGCGTCATACTACCTGCTCGGCGCGCTGCTGGGGCGCTACGGCATGGTCGAAATTGCCCTGCCGGGCGGATGCGACATAGGCGACAGGCCCATTGACCAGCACATAAAGGGGTTCGAGGCTCTCGGCGCTACGGTCACTATCGACGAGGACAATGCGCTCATACGCGCCGAAGCGAAGCGGCTTGTAGGCTGCGAGGTATACCTCGACATGGCGAGCGTGGGCGCTACGATTAACATAATGCTCGCCGCCACGCGCGCAGAGGGTCGCACCACTATCGTCAATGCCGCCAAGGAGCCGTACATAGTTGACATAGCGAACTTCATCAACATGATGGGCGGCAGCGTAAGGGGCGCCGGCACGGACGAGATCAAAATAACCGGCAGGCAGCGCCTTCACGGCTGCACATACGCGATAATCCCCGACATGATGGAGGCGGGCACATTTATGATAGCCGCCGCCGCAACAGGCGGCAACGTCGTTCTCAACAACGTCATACCAAACCATCTCGACGCCATATCCGCAAAGCTGCTCGAGGGCGGCGCGCTGGTCGAAGTAGACGACGACGGCAGGGACTTCTACGTCCGCGTCCGCGCCGACAGACGCCTGCGCGCGGTAAACATCAAGACGCAGTACTATCCGGGCTTCCCCACCGATTTGCAGCAGCCCATGGGCGCGCTGCTCACCCGCGCAAAGGGCAGGAGCCTGCTGATAGAGGACATATTTGAACACCGGTTCAAGTACATGGATGAGCTTAAGCGCATGGGCGCGCAGATAGTTGTGAACAACAGGCGCGCCATGATAGACGGCGTCGAGGAGCTCTGCGCCTGCGACATGCGCGCGAACGACCTTCGCGCGGGCGCAGCGCTGGTTATTGCCGCACTGTCGGCACAGGGCACGAGCCGCGTGTACGGCATCAAGTACATAGACAGGGGCTACGAGCACTTTGAGCACAAGCTGCGCGCGCTCGGCGCAGACATAACGCGGGCCGATTGACTCGCACCGCAATGCCGCCGCCCGGACGGCGGCTTTTTGTTTGCCGGCGCGCCCCGCGAACGCCGCCTGTGGTATAATGTATAAAACGGTCAACGGAGGAGCCATGAGACTATTTATAGCCATAGCGCTGCCAGAACGCATGCGCCGCGAGCTCGCCCGCGTCAAAATCGACCTGCAGCGCCGAAGTGAGAGCGGGCGCTTCGTTCCGCCCGGCAATTTCCACGTTACGCTGCACTTTATAGGCGAAAGTGAAAGGCTTGCGGACGCGGTGAGCGCTATGCGCGAGGCAGTGCGCGGCATACGCCCCTTCCAGCTCGCGCTGGGGGAGTACTCGTCCTTTGACAGGGGCGGTTCCGTCACCTCGGTCGTGACCGTCGAGGGCGATATGCGCGAGCTAAACGCGCTGTACGAATCCCTCCAGGCAAAGCTCGGCGACTACGGTTTCAAGCGCGAGCACAGGCGCTTTAGGCCGCACATAACGCTCGGCAGAGGCGTCGTGCTGCACCCGGACGCGGAAGCGACGCTAAGTCAGACGCGCTTTGAATCATCGATGCGCGTAAACGCGATAACGCTCTACGAAAGCCTCCGCACTCAGGCGGGCATGGAGTACGTCGCGCTGCACACAGAGAGATTGGAATGAGCGGCACGGTTACTTTCATAGAGGGCAGGGCGGGTTCCAGGAAGTCCACCCTCCTCATGGAGCGCGCCTCAGAGCTCGCTAAGGCGCAGGAGCGCGTCATAGTGCTCGTTCCGGAGCAGTTTACATTCGCCGCCGAACGCACCCTGGTCGACCTGTTGGGTCACGGGCTGCTCGACCCGGCGGTGTTTTCATTTACCTCGCTCGCCGACTATGTGCTCGAAGCTGCCGGCGACCGGAAGCAATACCTCTCCGCCCAGGGCAAGCGCATGGTCATCCGCAAGGTCATAGAGGAGCGATCGGGCATGCTCGAGACGTTTCGGGCCGTAGCCCACACGAACGGCTTTGCACGGAAATGCGGCGAGCTGTTTTCGCGCTTCAAGCGCTTCCTCATCACACCCGAAATGCTCGACGCCGCCGCAAAAGACGATGCCGCGCCGCCCGTGCTGGGGCGCAAGCTCAGGGACATTTCGCTGCTATATCGCGGAGTTGAAGACTACCTGCAGGACCGCTACATGGACGGCGAGGACATGATAAACGCCCTCATAGATAAGCTGCCCGATTCGTTTGCGCGCGGCGCGCACGTCTTTGTCGATGGCTTTGAGTTCCTGACGGAGCAGAAGTTCCGAGTTGTGCGCGGGCTGATGGAGGTCGCGGCCGGCACCACAATCGCCGCCTGCATAGACACAAATTGCCGTGACGCCGAGCTGTTTGAGCTGCAGACGCGCGGAGCGCGCAGGCTCGCCGACGCCGCCTATGAGCTCGGCCTTCCCGTTCGGCGCGTCAAATGCGCGCGCAACGGCAGCGAGGGCTTCGCGCAGGACTTGTCACATATGGAGCGCGAGCTGTTCGCGTTCCCGTTTGAGCCGTATGACGGCGATACCGGCATTACCGTATTTACCGCCTCGTCCAAGCGCGGCGAGTGCGACGCGCTGTGCAACGCTATCGTGGGCGCGGCAAACGCCGGCCTGCGCTACCGCGACATGGCCGTGCTCGTATGCGACCCCGCCGCATACCGTACCGCGCTGACGAAGTCGCTCCGGCGCTACGGCATACCCTACTTCATGGACGCCACTCGGCCGCTCGGCGAACACCCCGTGGCGGAGCTGATGGTTGCGTCCCTGCGCTGCTGCATAAACGGCTATGCGCGCGAGGACGTGCTGCGGCTGCTGCGCAGCGGGTTCGTAACGGGCGACAGGGACAGCGTGGAGCTGTTTGAAAACCATGCGCTCAAGTACGACATAAGCGGGCTGCGCTTCCTGAGCGATTTCACCCAGGAGGATACGCCCACGGGCGTAAACGAGCTGCGCCGAGAGCTCATAGAGCCGCTCACGGAGTTTCGCGCGGCGCTCTCGGGGGAGCGCACGGTAAGCGGCAAGGTCATTGCGCTCTACAACTACATGGAAGCGCGGCATGCGGGCGAGAAGGCGGATGCGCTCGCGGATGAGCTGCGCTCAGGTGACAAGCTGCAGCTCTCCGAGGAGACTTCGCAGGCGTGGAGCACGTCCATGGAGCTGCTCGGCCAGCTCCACGCCATAATGCACGACGTGCGCACGTCCAATGAACGCTTCTGCGAGATACTTGAGGAGGGCCTTTCCTCTTACAGCATAGGAGTGATACCGACCACCGTAGATCAGCTCCTGGTGGGCGACGTCGAGCGCACTTGTGCGGAGCATATGCAAAAACTGTTCGTGTTGGGCGCGAGTGAGGGAAGCTTCCCGTCCCGTCCTGCGGACGACGACATAATTGACGACCGCGAGTTGGCGTTTCTGCAGGGGTTGGGTATGAGCGTGTGGGACAACAGCCGGCAGCGCGGCAGCGCAAACGCCTTCTCGGTGTACAGCGCGCTGTGCCGCGCAAAGCGTTCAGTCTACCTCTCATACACCCATGGGCTCTCGGATCTGCCGCAGTCCTCGATCATCGACCGGCTGCGCGAGGTGTTCCCCAAGCTAAGGGAGGAGACCGACCTCACGCCGGAGCTCACTGCGCACCACGTCGAGATGGGCCGGAGCATGCTTAACCGGAGCCTGCGCATGTACGTCGACAACGGCGCGCTCCCCAAGGGTGCGGATGCGCTGGCGGCGTGGTTCCTGCAAAACGAGCTCACCCGGGACGATGTTGCGCGCATGAGCCGGCTGCTGTTCTACGGCCCCGTGGCGCGCCCGTTCGGCGCGGAGCTCGCCAAGCGGCTTTACGGCGACGACATGTCCGGAAGCGCCTCGCGCCTCGAGCGCTTCAACCTCTGCCCCTTCATGCACTTCATGCAGTACGGGCTGCGCGCAAGGGAGCGCGATACGCTCCGCGAGCGCCCCGTGGACGAGGGCTCCTTCTACCACGACGTGATGGACAAGCTGTTCGCGCGCATAGCGGAGCTGAAGCTCGATTACACGCAGATAACGCGGGCGCAGCTGATGGAGCTGCTGGAGCCCATTCTAACGCAGGTGGCCGAAGCGCACAACAACGGCATATTCGACTCGTCCGCCGTCATGCGCGCCGCCCGCGAAGACATGTGCGACGCCTCGCGCGAGGCAGCATGGGCGGCAGTCCAACAGGTCGCAGCCGGCAAGTTCCGGCCCATCGAAAGCGAAATACGCTTCGGCGACGGCATGGAATACCCCGCTTACGAGCTCACGGCGGGCGACGGCTCGGTGTTCAAGATATCCGGCGCTATTGACAGGCTGGACGCATACCGCCACGGCGATAAGGTGTACATCCGCGTGATAGATTACAAGACGCGCGGCAAGTCGTTCAGCTACGACGAACTGTTCAGCGGCATACGCATACAGCTTCCGCTCTACGCGCTCGCCATGCTCGCCGCCGACAGTTCCATGCGCGCCGCGGGCATATACTACATGCCTATAAGGCAGGCGCTCGCCCCAGACTCGGGCACGGAGCTCACGGAAGACGAGCTGCTCCGTCAGTTTGCGTTCAGCGGCGTTACGCTGGACGAGGCGGCGGTGCTCTCCGCCACGGATTTGCAGGGGACGGAGGTTTCCGCCGTAACGGGTGTGGGCGGCAAGCGCGCCAGCGAGAGGCTCATAGACGCAAGCGGCATGTCGCAGTTGCTGGGTTATGCCGAGCGAAAGGCGACTCGAACGCTGCAGCTCATAATGCAGGGCCATGCGGAGGCGTCGCCGGCGGCGTCGGGCGGCGGCAAGGAGTCAACGCCCTGCCGCTATTGCAGCTACAACAGCATCTGTATGTACGATGAGGCGTTTGCCGGGTGTTCGCCGCGCCGCCTCGCAAGGATGTCCCAGCAGGAGTTCCTGGAATCCGCCGGCGCGGAACCGGCAGACTCCGATATGTGAGGCGCGGCGGGCAACAGGCGATAGCGCCGCCGATTGCATGGCGGGCGGCCAAACGTCGGGCGCACCCAAAACAGGGCGGCATAGCCGAAGCACTATGCCGCCCTGTGATGTCGGTTTGCCGCCCACGCGCGTGCGCCGCTATTTCGTGCCGAAAAGCCTGTCTCCTGCGTCGCCCAGGCCGGGAACTATATAGCCGTGCTCGTTGAGCCGCTCGTCTATGCAGGCGACGTATATATCTACGTCCGGATGCGCCTCCCGCACGGCTTTTATGCCCTCCGGCGCGGCAATTATGTTGCACAGCTTTATGTGCTTGCAGCCCTCCCGCTTGCACACGTTTACAGCGGCGATTGCGGAACCGCCAGTCGCCAGCATCGGGTCGACGATAATTATGTCCCTCTCGCTCACGTCGGCGGGGAGCTTGGAGTAGTAATCCACAGGGGTCAGCGTCTCCGGGTCGCGGTACAGGCCTATGTGCCCGACCTTAGCCGCGGGCAGAAGGCTCGTTATGCCGTCCACCATGCCAAGACCCGCGCGCAGTATGGGTATGACGCCCAGCTTTTTGCCCTCGAGCGTCTTGCAATTCGCGGTGCCCAGCGGCGTCTCCACAGTCGTATCGGCGAGCGCCAAATCCCGCGTCGCCTCGTATCCGAGCAGTATCGACAGCTCGTGCACCAGTTCCCTGAACTCCTTCGTACCCGTGCGCTTATCCCTGAGTATGCCCAACTTGTGCAGTACCAGCGGATGCTCTATTATGTGTACCCCGCTCATTTTGCCGCCTCCGTGTTCTCGTATTGCGCTATTATGTCCAACCTGTGCGCGTGCCTGCCGCCGCCGAACTCCGCGCCCAACCACGCCGCAACTATTGCCTTCGCCGTCTCGTCGCCGATTATGCGCGCGCCCAGCGCGAGTATATTGGCATCGTTGTGTTCGCGGGCAAAACGGGCAGACACCGCGTCCCCGCAGAGCGCGCAGCGCACGCCCCTGACCTTGTTGGCCGCTATGGACATGCCTATGCCCGTGCCGCACACCAGCACGCCGAGGTCGCACTCGCCGTTTGCGACGGCGCTGCCGAGCGCTATGCCTATATCCGGGTAATCCACCCGCTGCGCGTCATAGCAGCCCATATCCGTCACTTCGTGACCCATGTCCGCAATAAAGCCGCGCAACAGTCGCTTTAACTCGTAACCCGCGTGATCAGCTCCCAATGCAATTCTCATACGCCGCTCCTTCGCCGCCTACTCCCGCCGGTCAAGCATGGCGAGCAGCTTTTCCATTGCCTCGCGCAGCTCCTGCGCCACCTCGATATAGGCGTCGCCCGGCATTCTGTACGGATCCTCTATATTGTAGCTGTCGCTCCCGTCTTCGTCCGGATAGCCCATCACGCCCTCGACATAGCCCTTCAGCGTGTGAACCTTGTTCTCCGCCTCCGGAAACAGCGCCTCCACCTCGTCCATGTGACAGGCTTCCATTGTGAGTATCAGATCCGCTTCTTCCACCAGTTTTTCGTTAAGGCGCTTGGAGCGGTGCTTCGTGCCGTCCACGCCCATGGCGCTGAGCGCCTCCTGCGCATACGGCGCCATTCTATCGCCCTCAAAGGCCATCGTCCCCGCGGACTCGCATTTCACCAGCCCGCGCAATCGTGGGTGCTCGTCTACGAGCTCGTCGAATATCGCCTCCGCCATGGGGCTTCGGCATGTGTTGGCCGTGCACACAAATAACACCGTTTTCAAAGCAATTCTCCTCGATGCACCGTCTATCTGTTTAATATCGTAAAGCCGGACGCCCTCAGCAGCCTGTTCATATACGCCAGGCCCAATTCATCCGTCGATACGCTCTCGGCAAATATGACGTCCGCCGAACCCGAATAGCGCCTGAGCGCGGAGAACAGATTCGCGCACATCTCCTCCATATTCGCCGACGAACCGATTATATCACACTTCCTGCCGCGGTAAAAGGGCTGCGTCTCACGGGATGCGAGTATTATGCAGCGCCGTCCGTCGTTCTCCGCCCTGTCGTACTCGCGGCGTATTATGCCCGCCGCCGCCGACGGAGTTCCGCTCGCCACTATCACCTGAGCGTCGGGCGCGTAATGCCTGTACTTCATGCCGGGCGACGCCGCGCGCTCCCCCTCCGCGAGCGGGCTAAGCACGCTCGGCGCGACCTCCACCGCGCCTATGCGGCTCTCGATTTGCTCGCGAGTCACCGCGCCGGGGCGCAGTATTACGGGCCGCTTCGCCAAGAGCAGCACCGTGGACTCCATGCCTATCCTGCACTGTCCACCGTCGAGTATTACGTCCACCTTGCCCCACAGGTCGTCTATTACATGCTGCGCGCACGTCGGGGACGGCTTGCCGGATGTGTTCGCGCTCGGCGCGGCTATGGGCACGCCTGCCGCGCGGATGAACGCGAGCGCGGTCTTATTGTCGCTCATTCGCACCGCCACCGTGTCCAGCCCCGCCGTGACCTCGTCCGGTACCGCCCCGCTGCGGGCGCATACGAGTGTAAGCGGCCCGGGCCAAAATTCGTCCATGAGCGCTCTCGCCGTGTCCGGCACCCTGCGCCAAAGCTGCTTTACGTCGCTCTTGCGCGCCACATGCAGTATGAGCGGGTTGTCCTGCGGCCGCCCCTTCGCCTCGAATATTCGCATTACCGCGTCCGGGTCGAGCCCGTTTGCGCCCAGGCCGTAAACTGTTTCCGTGGGAAACGCGACAAGACCGCCCTGGCGTATCACCTGTCCCGCAAGGCGCGTGCCGTTGTCCGGCTGCGTTATGGTGGAAAACAGTTTCGTGTCCGGCATTTACTCCCCTTCGCCCGCGAGCAGCCGCGTGCGCTCCGCCAATATGAGCGCGTCCACTATCTCGTCTATGTCGCCGTCGATGAACGCGTCCAGTTTGTACACTGTCAGCCCAATGCGGTGGTCTGTCACCCTGTTCTGGGGAAAGTTGTAAGTCCGTATCCGCTCGGAGCGGTCCCCTGAACCCACGAGGCTCTTTCTGGCGGACGCCTCTTTAGCGTCCCTCTCCGCCCTGTACATCTCGAACAGCCGCGTCCTGAGCACCCTCAGCGCCTGTTCCTTGTTCTTCAGCTGGGACTTCTCGTCCTGGCACTGTACCACCAGCCCCGTGGGGATATGCGTTATGCGTATGGCGCTCTCCGTCTTGTTGACATGCTGGCCGCCGGCGCCGCTGGAGCGGTATGTGTCTATGCGCAGGTCGCTCATGTTGAGCTCTATCTCGACGTCGTCCGCCTCCGGAAGCACGGCCACGGTCGCCGCCGAGGTGTGCACCCGCCCCTGGGACTCCGTCTCCGGCACGCGCTGCACCCTGTGTACGCCGCTCTCAAACTTGAGCTTGCTGTACGCGCCCCGGCCCTTTATGGCGAGCACCGCTTCCTTCACGCCGCCCATCTCCGTGAACGCGCCGGATATTAACTCCGCGCCGTAGCGCTTGCGCTCCGCATAGCGCTGATACATGCGCAGTAGCACCGCGCCAAACAGCGCCGCCTCGTCCCCTCCGGTGCCCGCGCGTATCTCTATCATTACGTTTCGGTCGTCGTTGGGATCCTTGGGCAGCAACAGCACCTTGAGACGCTCCGTGAGACTGTCCGCGCGCGCGTTTAACTCCGCGCGCTCTTCGTGTATCAGCTCGCGCAGCTCGGAATCCGCCTCGGAGTACATCTCGTCGAGCGCCGCAAGCGATTCCCTGACTCCCGCGTACTCGTCGAACGCCTCCACTATCTCCTCGAGCGAGGAGCGCTCCCGAACCGCCTCCTGCCAGCGCTTCCTGTCCTGTATGGCGTCGGGTGAGCTCAAATACTCACCGAGCTCCTCGTACCTCCGCTTAAGCGTCATAAGCTTGTTGTCCATGCGTTCACCTCTCAACCACAGCGCACCTGGCGCTGCCGCTCATATCTCTCACTATGCGCGCGCCGCCAAACAGCGCCGCCACCTCATCCGCCTGGTTATAGCCCATCTCGAGCACGAGCGCGCCGCCCGCGTTGAGATGCTCGTCAAACCGCGCTGCAATGCGCCGGTAAAACTCCAATCCGTCCTCGCCGCCGTCGAGCGCCAATGCGGGCTCGTACGTCAGCTCCCGCTGAAGCGCCGTCAGCTCCGCACGCCTTATGTACGGCGGATTGCACACTATTATGTCAAAGCGCTCTCCGGAGGCAGCCTCAAACAGGTCTCCGCGGACGCACCGCGCCCCGACGCCGTTTAGCTCCGCGTTCTCATGCGCGAGCTCCAGGCACACCTCGCTTATATCGCTCATGGTGACGTCAATGCGCGAGCGCGCCGCCAGGCACACGCCTATGCAGCCCCCGCCGCAGCAGAGGTCAAGCGCCGTCTTGTAGCCCCGCGAGGCTATGAGCTCCAGCGCCGCCTCGATCACGGTTTCGGTGTCCTGCCTCGGTATGAGCGCGCGCCTGTCCACATGGAACGGCAACCCCATCAGCTCCCATTCGCCGAGTATGTACTGGAGCGGTTCCCCCGCCCCGCGCCTGTGCGCCAAGTCTGAAAGCGCTGCGCACTGCGCCTCGCACAGCTCCCCGCCGCGCAGATACAGCTCCGACAGTTCCACGCCGAGCACATGCGCCACCAGCAGCGCCGCCTGGCTCCGCGCCTCCTCGCGCGCAGCGGGCGCAATCTGCGCCGAAATCTCGCGTACCGCGCTCCAAGCGTCCATCAGCAGTCCGCTTCTCCTCCCGGCGCGCACCCGCACTCACACTGGCGCGTCTCAGTCTGTGCTGCTGCGTCCAGCACGGGCTCCGCCGCCTCCTCCGCGCCGGCTGACGCCACCTCTGCGGCGGGCTTTGAGTCCGCCGGCGGGTCGAGCGCCAACTCGAAAGCCGCTATCGCCACCTCGAGCATATCGCGCTCGGGCTCGCGCGTGGTTATTATCTGAAGCCCCATGCCGGGCGCGCGGATTATCTTTGTAAGCCAGTTGTCGTGCTTCGCTGCGAGCTGCAGCACCTCATAGGATACGCCCGCTATCACCGGCAGCAGCAGCAACCGCGTGCCGTACAGCACGAGCTTGTTCTCAGACCAGCCCACAACCGAGAAGAACAGTATGGATATGGCCATGACGAGAAACATGTAGTTCGTGCCGCAGCGCGGGTGCAGCCGCGTGTGCCGGGCTGCGTTTTCGGGCGTGAGCTCCTCCTCCGCCTCATAACAGGCGATCGTCTTGTGCTCCGCGCCGTGATACATGAACATGCGCCGCACGTCCTTGACCGCGCTGCACAGCAGCAGGTAGCCTATGAATATCGTGAGCCTGAACGCGCCCGCGGTCAGGCTCTTCCAGAAAGAGCTGACCTGAGCGCCGAATGTCAAATCCGCCAGCAAAGTGGGCAGAAACATGAACAACCCCACGCCGATGCCCACGCCTATTACCGCGGCGAGCACCAAGAATACCTTCTCCGCCGTCGTCCCGAATACCTTTGCCAACCACTTTTCAAACTTTGACGGCTCCTCGTAGTCCACCCCCAGCAGCTCGGCGGAACGCGTGGTCGTGTTGAGCCCTATCGACATGGTTTCGATGAAGGATACTACGCCGCGCACTACCGGCCAGCCGAGAAACGTGCCCTTTTTCGCCTTAGTCGTGACCTTCTTAAACTCTCGCTTTATACTTCCATCGAAAGCGCGCACCGCTATGGCTATGCCCTCGGGCGAGCGCATCATTACGCCCTCCATAACCGCTTGCCCGCCGATGTTCGTCCTTTTACCCATATGATCCCCCTCAGGTATGAATGCTGCAATCCAGTCTATGATTATAGCATAAAAGTCCCGGGCTGTTTATACCATTTCCCGCTTTTGTGATATAATATTTCCACCATCGTATTGGAGGCAGTATGCGCAGCAAAAAACTACTCAGCAGCTTCACGCTCGTGCTCGTCGCTCTCATATGGGGCGTGGCCTTCGTCGCCCAGAGCGACGCCATGCGCTACATATCTCCGTTCACGTTCAACGCTGCGCGCTCGCTCATAGCGGGAGTGGTGCTCATACCCATATCCCTTGCCATGCGCGCCTCGAGAAAGCGCAGAGCGGAGCAGGCCGGCGCGCCCGCAGACCGCCGCACGCTCGTGATAGGTGGCGTGCTCTGCGGAGTCGCACTCGCCGTGGCGAGCGCGCTTCAGCAGTTCGGCGTGATGCACACGACCGTCGGAAAAGCGGGTTTTATCACCGCGCTCTACATAGTTATCGTGCCGCTGTTCGGCATTTTCCTCAAGAAGCGACCGCCGCTGTTCGTGTGGATAGCCGTGGCGATAGCCGTCGCGGGCATGTACCTGCTCTGTATCAACGAGGGCTTTTCCATAGCTCTCGGCGACACACTCGTGCTGCTCTGCGCCGTGGGCTTTGCCGTTCACATACTCGTCATAGACAGCTTCTCGCCCAGAGTGGACTGCGTCATGATGTCCATGATCCAGTTCTTCGTGTGCGCGGCAATAAGCGCCATATGCATGTTCATATTTGAAAAGCCGGACATGGGCGCCATACTCGACGCCTGGGTGCCCATACTCTACGCCGGCGCGCTATCGTCCGGCGCGGGCTATACGCTGCAGATCATCGCTCAGAAGAACACGCCGCCCACGGTCGCCTCGCTCATAATGAGCCTCGAATCGGTATTCGCCGTGCTCGCGGGGTGGCTTATGCTGAATCAATCGCTGTCGGAACGCGAGCTGATAGGTTGTGTGCTCGTGTTTGCCGCGATAGTGCTGGCACAGCTTCCGGACATTCGGGCGAAGCGCGCGAATCCGCCGCATAGCAATTCAAAGGAGGCCACGAGCGCATGAAACCGGAAACCAAACGCCGCCTGCCTATTGTAGTGCTCGCCATCGCGTTGGCGGCGCTGTTCGTGCTGTTCGCGCTCGTCAACATCATATTCCTGCTTTCCGCGTAGAGCGCGCGACAGCCTTTCCGGGGATGGCGGGCGCTGCGACGCTTGAGACTATGTGCACCTGCGGCTGCGCCGCCGTACGTCCGGGCACGCACAAGCGGGGGAGGTCACGCCTCCCCCGCTTGCTGTGTAATCCATTATTCCAAGAAAACACGCCCACGCTTTGCTCAGTGCAATTATACCACAGGCGCTGAGCCGCCCGGCCCGAAAAAATGTAAACATTCTATGAACTTGAGCGCGCCCCGATGGCTTTATGCGGCGTGGCTTCCGCCCTGACGTACGTTTCGTAGCGATACGGTATGTCACCGCACATGTGCACGCCGCTCGCCTCCGCCAGCCGCCACGCCGGATCGCCGCGCAGCTCCGGAAAGAATGCGTCTCCCTCCAGCTCCACGAGCCACCTCGTCACGTGCGCTTCGGAGCACTCGGGGAGCAGCGCAGCGTACACCGTCTCACCGCCTATCACCCATGCCTCGCGGCCCGGATACCGCGCGAGCTCGGCCCGCAGCGCGCAGAGCGATGCAACTGTTGTTACGCCCTCGCCCGCAAAGCCTGCGTCGCGCGTGAGCACCAGGTTTACGCGGTCGGGCAGCGCCCCCGGCAGGGACTCGAACGTCCGCCGCCCCATCACTATTACTCCTCCGCTCGTGAGCGCCCGGAACCTGCGCAGGTCTTCCCGGCAGCGCACGAGCAGCTCGCCCCCGCGCCCTATGGCGTTGTTTTCAGTCGCGGACACTATGGCTTTCACGCGGAATCCCCTCCCTTGCTATATCGCAACCGGTATGCGCGTCTCCAACTCGTGCGCCCGATAATCGACGAGCTTGAGGCTCTCGGTGGTGAACGCGTAGAAATCGGTTACGCTGCGGTCAATGCGAAGCAGCGGCGCGTCGTATGGCTGCCTGGACAGCAGCTCCTCGACTATCGGCACATGCCTGTCGTATATGTGCGCGTCAGCTATGACGTGTACGAGCTCGCCCGGCTTAAGTCCGCTCACCTGCGCCATCATGTAAACCAACGCCGCATACTGACACACGTTCCAGTTGTTCGCCGTCAGCATGTCCTGCGAGCGCTGATTGAGTATTGCATTGAGCACGTCGCCGGACACGTTGAAAGTCACGCTGTATGCGCACGGGTAGAGGTTCATGGCGTGCAGGTCGGAGTGAACGTATATGTTCGTCAGTATGCGCCTGCTCTGCGGGTTGTGCCTGAGGTCGTAGAGCACCCTGTCCACCTGGTCGAACATGCCCTCCCTGTACTCGTGCTTTACGCCGAGCTGATAGCCGTACGCCCTGCCTATCGAGCCGTCCTCGTCCGCCCACTCGTCCCATATGCGCGAGTGCAAATCGTTTACATTGCTGGACTTGCGCTGCCATATCCAGAGCAGCTCGTCCAGCGCGCTCTTGAAATACGTCCTCCTGAGTGTGAGCGCGGGAAACTCCTCCGCCAGGTCGTAGCGGTTTACTATGCCAAACAGCTTCTTCGTGTGGGCGGGCGTACCGTCCTGCCACTTTGGCCGCACTTCGAGCTGCTCGTCGGAAAAGCCCTCCGCGAGTATCCGCCTGCAGTTGGCCATGAAAATTTCGTCAGCTCTGCTCATTCCGCGTCCTCCGTTGCGCCCTCAAATGTTATCGAGACGGCAGTGCCCCTGCCCTCCTCGCTCCTGAGCTCTATCCTCGCCCCATGCCGCTCCGCGACGTGCTTGACTATGGCGAGCCCTAAACCGGTTCCGCCCGTCTCCTTGGAACGGCTCCTGTCCACCCGATAGAAGCGCTCGAACACGCGCTCCAAATGCTGCTGCGGTATGCCTATGCCGTCATCGCTTACGCTTAGCGTGCTCCCGCGCAGCTCCACGAGCACTCTGCCGCCCCTGCGGTTGTAGCGTATCGCGTTGTCCATCAGGTTGAACACCAGCTCCGTAAGCAGGCTCTCGTTGCCCATAACCATACTCCGCTCGTCGCCCGCAACGGTTATCTTCACGCCGCTCTGTGCGGCCGCGTTGTAGAGTATGTCCGCGCACTCATTGACTATGGAGGCGAGCTCCACGGGCTCCATCAGCTCCGCGTTGTCCGTCTCATCGAGCTCGGACAGCTTGATTATATCGCTTATCAGCGTCAGCAGGCGCTGCGCCTCCTTGTGTATCCTCGCGGCGAAGCCCGGCACGTCCTCCGGCTTTGCCATGCCGGTGGCTATCATCTCCGCATAGCCGGATATGGAGGTGAGCGGCGTCTTGAGCTCGTGCGAGACATTTGCCGTGAACTCCTGCTTTATATGCTCCTGCGCGAGTATGCGATCCTTTTGTTCATCCAGTTTGCGGCGCACCCTCTCCAGCTCGGGATAGCGCTGCCTGAGCTCCCCGCGCTCCGCTTCGTCGTCCGTGAGCACGAGCAAGCTGCGCAGAAATCCGCTCGTCACTTTTGACGCGCCCCACGCCGCCGCGCAGCAGGACAACGCCGCAGCCGCCGCGGAGATAGCGACGCGCGCCCATGCGTCCATGCCCTCTGTGAGCAGCAGCGCGAGCAGCGCCGCCATGAACGATGCGCCCGCCGTCAGCGCCATTGTGGTTATAAGCGCCCTCTTCACTTCCGCATTCCCCTCAGTCCTCCAGCTTGTACCCTACGTTTCGCACCGTCACTATCTGACCGCCGCACTCGCCGAGCTTCTGCCTGAGCGTCTTTATGTGCATATCCACGGTCCGCGTTTCGCCTATGTAGTCGAAGCCCCACACCGCGCCCAGGAGCTTCTCCCGCGCGAGCACCACGCCCTTGTTGAGCAGCATATAACGCAACAGCTCATACTCCTTGTACGTAAGCTCCACAACACAGCCTGATGCCGTGACGCGGCGCTTTGAATCGTTCATCTCTATGCACCCGCAGACTATCGTGCCGTCGCTGTCCTCGGGCGCGGCGCGCCTCAGCAGCGCCTTCACCCGCGACACCAGCTCCATTATGCCGAACGGCTTGGTTATATAGTCATCCGCGCCCATGTCCAGCCCGCGCACCTTGTCTATCTCCGTGGTCTTGGCGGTCACGACGATTATCGGTATGCGCTTCGTGCGCTCGCTTGCCCTTATGCGCCTGAGCATGCTGAGGCCGTCCTCACCCGGCAGCATTATGTCCAGCAGTATCAAATCCGGCAACGCCCTCGACAACGCCTCGTCCAACTGCGAACCGTCCGCGAATGCGAGTATCTCGAACCCGCTGTTCCTCAGCGCGTAACTCTCCATTTCACGAATGTCGGTATCGTCCTCGATAATGAAAATCATAGCGTCACCCCGTCTGTAAGCGTCACTGGATTATAACACAAAAGCGTATCGGCGGTTCGCGCTTTTCACCTTAATTGCCGCATATGTGCGCACGCGCGCAAATATAATCTCTTAGGGCGCCCGGCGCTCGCCATCATTCAGCCGAAAGGAATTCCCACATGAACCGCCTAACCGCTGTCAAACTGATTTCCGCGCTGTTGCCGCTGCTGCTAGCCTTCGCCCTGGGCTGCGACGCCTTCCCGCCGAATGCCACTCCCGGCGGCACGCCCTCGCCCGGCGCACAGCCTACCGGCGAGGCGCCGTCAAACGGCAGGATAATCGTCGTGGACGCGGGACACGGCGCGCCCGACGGCGGCGCGACCGGCCCCACTACGGGCGTAATCGAGTCGACGATAAACCTGAAGGTCGCAATGCTGCTGAAATCCGAGCTCGAGAAACTCGGGTACACGGTCATCATGACGCGCACGGACGAAAACGCGCTCGCCGACAAAAAGCGCGCCGACATGGCGGCGCGCCTCGAGATAATGAACGGTTCCGGCGCAGACGCCGTCATAAGCGTCCACATGAACGAGTTTACCGACGCGGCGGTCAGCGGGCCCATGGTGTTCTACCACAAGAACTCGCCCGAAGCCCAAAAGCTCGCCAAGGCGGTGATCGACTGCATGTGCGACTCCACAGGGCTGCCCCGAAGGCACGTCAACCCCGGTAACTACTACGTCATCCGCGAGAGCACTCCCACTGCCATAATCACGGAATGCGGCTTCCTGTCAAACCCGCAGGAGGAGGCGCGCCTGCAGGATGAAGCGTATCAGGCGCTGCTCGCCGCCGGCATAGCCGCGGGAATAGACGCCTACTTCGCTGCGCTGGATTCGCCCTCGCCAGATGGCGCGACCGCTTCCCCGTCCCCCGACGTCAGCGCCGCACAGTGATCAGCAACCTATGTAATCCGGCGCTTCGTCCTCAAATACGACCTTGAGAACACCCGCGTCATCCGTCTTTTCGACTCGCGCAATGTAGTCCAGCAACAGCTTCGCGGCGGATATTCTGTCCGCCGTCTTTTGCGCGTCATCCAGGCACAGCTCCGTGAGCGTGCTCAGCACGAGCGCGGCTTCCGGGGCGTCCCGCTTTGTTTTTTGCGACATTTTACGCTCCTTCCCGTATGTATGTTATACTTAGCGTGATTTCACGGAGGTGAACATGAAGAAATTCGTCTGCGCCGCAATGGCGGCCGCACTGCTGCTGACCTCCTGCGTCGTGGGAAACACCGGGTACACGCCCTCCCCCGACAGCTCCGCCACGCCCGGCACGGCCACGAGCGAGCCGACCCCGCCCGTCACGGGCTCTCCCGACGGATATGAGGACGTCAGCACGACTACGCTCTACTTCCCCGAGGGCACGGACGAGGACACCGCCCAGTACAGGCTCGCGTACTCCGTGCCCGCGTTCGGTGACGGCGACCCCGTAGCCAGCGCCATGAGCGCCGCTGTGCAGCGCTATTGCGACTCGCTGCTGCGCACCGCCCAGGAGCGGGCGCTCTCCGCAGACCGCGCCGAGGGCGAAGCGCTGCCCTACACCGAGGTCACCTGCGAGCTGCGCGAGGCACGCGGCTACACGAGCGTGGTATTCCACGAGTCTCACTCATACGGCGCGTCGGTTGAGCGCTCCGTGTCGACGCTCGTGCTCGACTCCGCCGGAATCGAAAGACCGCTGCCCTATGTGTGCGGGTCTTACGATGCGCAGCGCGCCATAGCGCAGCGCATACTCTCCGAGATAACCACCGATGCGGACGGCTTCTACTTCCGCGATGTCGACGAGGCAGGCGTGTTGAGGGCGCTCGACCTGTTTAACGGCTATACCGTGGAGGAATTCGGCTTCCGCATATACATAGCGCCCGCGACGATCGCGCCGCAGGCGCGCGGCATACTCATATTTGACTTGGCGGCTGAGGAGCTCGCCCCTGAATTTGTGGGCGAGATCATGAGCTTCGACGACTACTCCCGCTTGCTTCCGGAACTCAACCACCTCGCCGTAGCGCTCGCCGAAAACTACGAGAGCTTCAGCGACAGCGCGATATCCGCGCGCGCAGCGACCGTGTACGCCTGCCACCGCGCGGTGGCGCAGAATCCCACGGCAACGGGCGCAATATCGCTCTCGCAGGACGAGTTCGACGCGCTAATGCTCGCGGTGTTCGCAACTGCGCCCGCAATCGACCAGAGCACGTGGCCCATGACCGAGTCCGACGACGGATACGCCATTTCCGCCGGCTATTCGCTCCCCGACTACGGCGTCAACATAACCGGCGCTACGGCGCAGGGCGATAGCATACTGCTCACGGGCACGCTCCAATTCGGCGCGGCAGGCTCCGCGACCGGCGCTTCGGTAGCCGCAGCGGTGGAGATAGCGGTGCGCCCGCACTCCGGGTCGCCATTCGGTTTCCGGATAGAGGCGTTCAGGATAATATAGCTGCACACCGACGAGCGGCGGCCCCTGATGAGGCCGCCGCTTTCACATTACAGGTCGTCCGCATCTTGCACCGGATCGTCCCAATCCGCCGTGATCCCGGTGTAGCTCCCGAGCACGTCGGACGGTATGTCCTGCTTGTTCGTAAACGCCTCGCCCAGTTCATCCGTCCACAGGTCTTTCGCATTCCGCTTGTCCATGGCGCGCCTCCTTCCGTCTTTTGAGATAGTGTGCGCCCGCGACCCCGCGGCTATACCGCGCTCCCGCGCTTCGCGCCGCGCGTCAGCTCCAGCGCCTGCTCCTTGCCGTCGAACAGCAGCAGCTCCAGCCCCGCGTCCGGCGCTATCATGCCGAGCTTCACGAGGTTGAGTACCAGCTCGTTGTGCGATAGCACGCTGAAGCGGTTGGCCTTGTGCGCCCTTACCGACACCTTGAGCCCCAGCGGCAGTCCCCCTGCCGCTTCCCCTATAAACGAAAATTCCGCTTCGGTTTCGAGCTCGAGGTTTACCGCCTCCTCAAACGCGGCGTGCACCGAGCGCGATATCATCCTTGAGCGCTTGCCCGACATCTCCTGCAGCGCCGCTATCGCCGCTGCCGCGGTCACGCCGCCGGCGGTGTTTCCGCGGGAGAAGTCGTTCGAGCCGGATTCCTCCTTGATCGATTCCCTCATGGCCGCGATGTAGTCTATTATGTACGCGGGCAACGGCGATGTGGAAAACCAGCTCACGCCCGTAAGGCTGTCGCCCCTGTGAACCTCCTTTGCCCAGTCCCGCAGGTCGTCCGGGTCGAATCCCGACGCCCCCGTGACGAGCAGCTTGTTGTGCGAGGCGAGCAGGGCGTTCTTGAGCACGATCTGGTCCAGCTTGTCGGACATCTGCTGCTGGTTGGCGAACATATCCGCCAGTCCAAAGCCCAGGTGAGTCCCCTTGCGCCGGTAGAGCGCGGTAGCCACGAACGGATAGCGCCCGTGCGCGTAGTAGCCCTGCGGCTTTACCTGCCTGCTGTCCTCCAGCAGCACGCGCCCCGCGAGCTTGAACATGTGAACGCAGTACGCGCCCGTCGCCTCATCGTATTCGCGCTCCCAGCACTCGATGAGCAGTATTACGTCGCCGCCGCCCTCGCAGAAGCCCTCGCGCCGCCGGTTGAGCCTGTAATTGTCCGCCTCCATGAGCGGCGCTTTGTCGGGATAGCGTTGCGCAAACCATTCCCGCCTGTACGGTGTGAACCGGAATATCGCGCGCGAATCCTGTATATCTTCGCAATACGGGTCAAACATTATTCCCCGGCAGTCGACATGGCGTATGAACGCGCCTCCCGCGCCCGCGTTGCGCTCCATGTCAAAGCCCGTTTCCTGCACCATCATGCCGCACACCAACAGGTCGTGCAGCATGCGCGCGTACTCCGTTTCGTAGTGCGACGCGGCGTGATTCTCCGCCACGATTCGCGTGAGTCTGCCGGCGAGCTCCGCGTGCTTCGGTTCGTCCGCAGTCACTACCGCGGCGGGCATCGCGTCCATCAAATCCGCCTTAATGTTCTCAATAGTCGAGAATACGATGGGCGTCACGGGCCGCGGCTCCCGGCTGTCCTCCATGGGAATCTCGTCCCAATGCTCGCCGCGATAGAGCTTTTCGCACCGCTCCATGCGCTCCCACTCCATGGCGTACTCGTCCATGTACTCGCCAAACAGCTCGTACAGCCTAACTGTCTTTTCCCTCTCGTTCTCCTTCGCTCTCATATAGCTCCCTCCGTTTGCACCGTTTATATCGATAAAAAACCTTCCCGCGCCGGCGGGTCCTCAAATGGCCATACCGGCGCCCTTTTGGCGTCCGTGCGCGCCGGAGCGCCCCTGGGTCTCGACATGAGCGCATATCGCAGCGCCTCGGGCGCGTGATCCTCCCCGTCCGCCGCATCCTCCCTGTTGTGTCTGTCGAACACGAGCTGGGGGAGCGTGCGTATCAGGTTTTCACAGCGTGAGAACGCCTGCCAACGCGGCATCGTGCCGCCGTCGCACGCGAGATAACGCCGCACCGCCTGCCAGCCCGCCACGCGCGCATTGTCCGCCGGCGTCAGCGCGACGTCCAGCTTTGCGAACATCTCCGCGAGACTCTCGCCCACGAAGCCGCCCTCCGATGCGAGCTGCGCGCCGCGCTTCTGCCACATGTCGGGAGAGGCGACGGTGTACGTTATGCTCTCGCCCTCGCTCAGCTCCAGCACCTTTCGCGCCACCTCGTCCGCGCGGAGCTTCGTCACATACAATTCCCGGTATGTGTACACCCTGTGATCGTCGGACACGGCATGCCACAGCACACAGCATGGGTCGCTGTAGCCCCAGTCCATGGAGCGGAATCTCCGCCACCACGGCGGTATGTCAAAGCCCTCCGTCACATGCCTCTCCCTGCTGAACTCGCTGAAGTACTGTCCCGCAAAGACGTCCCAGTCCCCGTCGAGATGCGCCTTTCTCAGCTGTTCAGGCAGCGCCTCGAGCTGTCGTATGTACCCGGGATCCGCCTGCATCAAAACCCAATTATCATATATTCTCGCCGGTATGAAGGCGTAATCCCCGGGCTTCTCGCCCAACTCGAAGCGCCGGTCGATGAAGAGCCGCTTTACCCAGTCGTGACCTACGTTCCCCGGGTTACAGGTGTAGTACATCCTCGGCAGGAAGTCGCCGCGCACGGACCGGTTACAGGTGCATATGAACTGCATCTGCTCCCGCGTGAAGTGCGTAGCCTCCTCCAAGCCTATGACGTCGTACTCCTGCCCCTGGTACTGGTATACGTCGTTCGCCGTGTCACAATAGCCGAGCTTGAGCCTGGAGCCATTCGGGAACAGGAACACGCGCTCCGTCGAGTTGAACCTCACCGCGTCGCCGAGTTCCTTGAGCAGGGGGATCACATGGTTCTCGCGCAACTCCGGAAGCGTCCGCCTCATGAGCAGGCAGTTGAGCCTTTCATTGGCGAGGCAGAGCAACACCAGCTTCCGCCGCATCGCCCAGCTCTTGCCACCGCCGCGCGCCCCTCCGTACGCCGTATGGCGCGCCCGGCTTCTGAAAAACTCCTCCTGCCTCGGGTTTGGCGTTCCCACGAGCTTCAGTATCACTTGGCTCCTCCTCCCGCGGCTCCGTGCGCCGCTCTCCATCAAGGCCAGTCTACCTCGCAGCCGTTGCGCTTTGGGCGCGCAAAACGTGCGCTTTTTGAGCACGGGTGCGACTTCCATGAGGACGTGTTCGGGATTCGCCGTACAGATTCTCCGCTCGCTGAAGGATAAGGCGCATGCCATTCCATTGGCAGCGCAGCGAAGGGGTGCGGAGGTGAAGTAATGAGCGCGAGAATCGTCATGAGCGATGAACGCCTGTCGGCAGAAGCGCATATCGATTCCCTGAGAAGGACGGATTTGGGCTCACAATAGAGCCGTTGGGTTGTTTTGTCCTGCGTATGTAGTTCTTTAACGCTTGGGCAAACACTTCGGTTGCGCTGACATCAACGCATCTATTCTACTATTTGCAGCTTTAATCATCCGTTAGCACAATGTGTAACGCCTGCCAAAACCAATACCATTAGTATAAAAACTAATTTACCAATCATACCATTGGTGAGTTTAAATCCAAGCTTCATAGTGCTATACTTGAGATACGATAAAGTGAGGTGGCAAAGCATGAAAACAAAGCTTGCGGAAAACATAAAGCTCCTCCGTAAAGAACGGAAAATGACGCAGGAGCAGCTTGCGGAAGCCATGGGCGTGACTGTCGGCGCCGTCTATAAATGGGAGTCGAATCAATCTACGCCGGAGGTAGGCACTATTATGGAGCTGGCAAATCTATTTGATACTTCTACCGACGTTTTGCTGGGCTATGAATGGGTATCGAGCAATGCAGGCGCAGCTCTCGAAAGAATTGTCTCTTTGACTCACGAGGAAAAGTATGAGGAAGCTTCGACAGAAGCAGAGAAGGCATTGAAGAAATATCCCAATCACTTCGGGATTGTCTACCGCAGCGCACTGGTGTATTTACTTAGAAGCGAGAGCGTCCGGGACAGAAAACTATATTCGCGTGCTGTCTCGCTTCTTGACCACGCCTGCGAGCTCCTTTCACAGAACAAGGACGATACGATAAGTGAGATTTCCATTCGCACGCTGATTGCAAAAGCGCATCTGCTGTCGGGAGACCCAAAGGGAGCTCTGGACGTCTTAAAGCGTCACAATGCCTGCGGCGTCAACAACGCCACGATCGGTATGGTGCTGGCAGACTACCTGCACGATGCGGACGAGGCGGAAAAGTACTTGGGGAGAGCTTTTCAAGCCTATATCGACGACATCAACTCAATTGTGGTGGGATACGCCAATGTTTTCTTTCAGCGAAAGGATTATGACGCTGCTATCGATTGTTTCTTTTGGCTCCGCACTGTCCTCCGCGGCATCCAGCCGCGAACGGAATTGACATGGTTTGACAAATATGACTGTGTGCTGCTGGAATCCATTGCCGAGTGCCATTGCTTCAAAGGGCAGTTTGATACTGCGAAGCTATACCTGAAAGAGGCGGTCGAAAGAGCGGTACAATACGATAGCGCATCTCAAGGCGAAGTCAACGCCATGGAGTTTTTTACCAAGCTTCGCATAGAGCAGCAACCCACATATGACCTGTACGGAAAGACCGCCATGGATTGTCTGCAACGAAGAATGCAGCCTGACGACGAAGGCGTGCCGCAATTGTGGCAGTTATGGCTTGACGTTAAGAAGGAGGTGTTTCCCGATGAAACAGTATAGGGCTCTCATCCGGAAGAACTTCGGCAGGGTATTCGGCGTCACCTTATCAAGCGTCATTGCGTCTTTTACTATGGTATTCGCCGGTTATTCCCTTTCCTTCCTGTATACGGCATATGAGTATGAAGGCGATAAAACAAAAGCCTTGCTGTACACCTTCTTAATTGTGGTCGGTATTTGGTTAATAGCAATGCTGTGTTACTATGCGTCCCTGCTCGCCAAGTCAAGAATCCAGCGCAGAATAAAAAATGAGTTGCGCAGCTTGGTTGGCGGCAAAATAGGAGCGCTCGATTATCCGGAGTTTACCGGCAAAGACTGTGGTAACTATGTGTCATGGTTGACCAATGATGTGGATCAGATTTACAGTCAGTCCTTTGCTTCGCTGTTTTCCGGTGTTGAGAATCTGGCGACTGCGCTCTTTTCTCTGGCCGCGCTTTGGCTGCTCAGTCCATACATAGGCATTGCTGCAATCGTTTTGCTTATTGTGATCTCCGTTCTCCCGCAGCTTACCAACAAGCGCCTTCAGATGGCAACCGCTGAGCGTTCCGCCGCCTTGGAAGTAAGCACCGAAAGCTATAAGGATGTCGTCATGGGCGGCCCCATATTCTTCCTGACCAATCTGCGCAACCGCATATGCGAGAGGATTGTTTTGGCCTCTCAAAAAGCGGAGCAGGTTAATTTCAAGTTTAACCGTATAAACGCAGCGGTGCAGGTTTTGATATCGACCATCAGCATGATAGGTCAGGTGCTCCTCCTCTCCGTAACCTTATTGGCGGCGGTTGCGGGTGTCGCGCCTGCCGGCGCTGCTTTATCCGTCGGTAATCTGGCCGGCAGTTTCTTCAATAGCGCCGGCAGCCTGGTGCAGTGCTTTATAGCAGTCAAGACCTCCGCTCCCTTATGGAATAAATTCCAAATCCCTGCCTCTGACGACGAGCGCGATAAGGTCGACATTTCAGCCATCCCCGCAATCACGCTCAACAATGTATCTTTTCAGTATGGTGAGCACACGGTTTTGAAGAACAAAAGCTATACTTTCCGTGCGGGTGGCAAGTATGCCATAATGGGCGAAAGCGGCAGCGGAAAGACCACACTGACGAAGATAATCCTCGGTCTGCTCCCCGGATACACCGGAGCCGTTCAGTATGGCGAGGTGGAGCAGCGCGCCGCGAGCTTGGAGAGCTTGTATCGCCAGATAGCATATGTGGATCAGCAAGTATATCTCTTCCAGGATACGGTACGCTTTAACATTACCCTCGGGCAGCACTATACCGATGAAGAAATGGAGGCGGTTGTCGAGATATGCAAACTGGGTGATTATGTGGCAGCTCTGCCCGACGGCTTAGACACGGTCATCATGGAGAACGGCAAGAACCTCTCCGGCGGTCAGCGGCAGCGCATCGCCTTGGCTCGTGCCCTGATACGCAA
>JAUNBH010000063.1 GCA_030527165.1 Clostridia bacterium | reverse complement strand
CCCCAACGACTTCCTTCGTGCCTATACTGTCCAACATGTTTGACAAACCTACAATCCCGCAGGTTCACAGGAACCTCGTCCAGTCTGACTTGCAGTCCGGCTCGTCCTCGGAATTAGCGCCGCGCTCGTCTGCTTCGGGACACGGCATGGCAAGCATGGAGGCGTACAGCGCCTTGAGCGCTTCCGGCGACGCCGGCTTTTCGTCCGCGCTCACACAGTCCCTGCACCTGTTTGCGCACTCAGGACAGACGCAGCAACCGCCTAGTCCCCGCTCCTCCTGCACCATGTACGTGCCGCACTTCTTGCAGCTGCATCTCATTTTTATACCTCCAAACTGTGCGCGCGGCGTAAGCGCTATTGCGCAAATGCCCCGCGTCTGATATTATACTGGCATCGATTTACTATGTATAGGCGGTGGAGCTTTATGAAAAGGTTGCTCTCCATACTGGCGATTGCGGCAATGCTGCTCGCGCTCGGCGCGGCAGCGCCTTATGCAGGCGCCGACCCGACGGATACGCCGCCCGCCGCCACGGAAACCCCCGCTTCAAGCGCCACTCCTTCCACAACCGTGTATCAGTACAACTCAACCGGCGTCGACGTCTATCGCATTCAGCTTAGGCTGCGCGAGTTGGGTTTCTTCATGTACAAGCCGACCGGCAGCTTTCAGAGCATGACGGTCGACGCCGCCATAGAGTTTCAGAAAAAGCAGGTCGACTCCGACGGCAATCCCATTTTCACAGACGGCGCCATAGGGCCTCAGTCACTCGGCATATTGTTCTCGACGGCTGCGGCGCGCGCGGACATACTCGTCGATATACCGTTCGGCGGCACGTCTGCCCAGCTGAGCGCCACCGGCGACCTCGTCCTCTGGAGCGACGTTCGCGAGCTGCTCTCGGAGGGCACAGCATACACGGTCATAGATTGCTACACCGGCACCGAGTTCAACATGGTGTTTACCGGAGGCGAGAACCACGCCGAGATGGAGTGCGCCACCGCCGACGACACCGCCATATACGAGAGTCTGTTCGGCGGGGAGTTCAACTATTCCAAGCGCCCCGTCTGCTTGCGCGTCGGCGCGAGGATAATCGCGGCATCGCTTCAGGGCGAACCGCACGGCGCCGAAACGCTGGCAAACAACGGTCATGCGGGGCACGCGTGCCTGTATTTTGAAGGCTCGTCTTCACATGTGGGTTCTCTGCCCGATATTGAACACGCTGCGCAAGTCTACCGCGCCGCCGGCAGGTGACCCTGCCTCAAACAGGCGTTTTTCATCGGCATCCGTCCGAATCTTTCCCCACTCCTGTTGACTCCGCTTGCGCAAACAGCGTGTCGAGCATGAAAGCGTAAATGCTCGTCGCGGTTGTACGCCAGTTTTTGACCGCCTGCGCCGCAGACTGCACATCCGGCAGAATTACGCTGATGGCAAGCAGCACTTTGCTCCCCTCCGCTACGTTCAGCGACACGTCGTACAGACCGTCATGCCTAAGCGTCCAGTCGCCAAAATACCTCGTCAGCGCTGCAAATTCCTGCCTGTTCGCTTTAATCTTCGCCGCTATGTCCTCGCGCTCTGAGAGCCGCAACTCGTTCTCAAAGCTGGCTACCATCTCGGAGCCGTAATCCGTTATGCGGTACGACTGGCCAAACGGTTTTGGCACTGCCGCAATCATGCCGAGCTTCTCCAGCTCGCCGACTGCCGCCTTGGACACCAGGTACTCCGTCCAGCCATTGTCCGCGATGAAGTGGCAGAGCGTATCGAGCGCTATGTCCTCCCTCAGCGCGTCCAGTATGTAGAGCACTATAAGCTTATCCCTGCTGTAACCTTTGAAAAACACATCGTCACCCCCTCGCTTCAACATATTGTAACACATTAGCGCGTCCCGCTCTACATGCCACAAAATGCGGCCTTCAATTCTACTGTACAAAACCCATCGATTTTTGTTATACTTGTGTGGTGATTACTATGGCGCGGTAGTTCGCCTTCCTCGCTACGAAAGGATTTAACAGCGTGAACAAACATATAGTGTTATGTCTGCTGCTTTGCGCGCTCATGGTCGCATTTGCGCTTCCACCCGTCGCGCGCGCCGACTTCTCACCCGACAGCATCTCGACTCCATACATGCTGCTGATGGATGCCGACACCGGGCTCGTGCTGAGCGAAAAGCAGGGCTATACCCAGTTTTACCCCGCCAGCACTACCAAGATACTTTCCTGCATCATAGCTATCGAGATGACGCAGAATCTAGACGAACGCTTCAACGTGGGTCCCGTAACCGACAGGGGTTCCTGTATGGGATTGCGCGAGGGCGAGGAGATTTCCATGCGCGACCTGCTCTACGGGCTAATGCTGGTATCGGGGAATGACGCCGCGGACGCTGTGGCGTACAAGCTCGCCGGCGGCAGAAGTGAATTCGCGGAGCTGATGAATCAAAAGGCCGCGGAGCTCGGCATGACTCAGTCCAACTTCGTAAACGCAAACGGCCTGCATGACGACGCGCACGTTACGACGGCGTATGACATGGCGGTACTCGCAAGGTACGCCATGCAGAACGATACCTTTCGCGCTATCGTATCGACGAGGGAATACACTACCTCCCCCACCAGCAGAAACAGCCAGGGCTACTCGCTCGTAAACTCGAACAGGCTGCTCGCTACGCCCGAAGGACGGCAGAACATCGAGTACGCCCACGCAACCGGTATCAAGACCGGCAACACCATACCCGCAGGCTACTGTCTGGTGGCATCCGCGTCCAAAGACGGGCGAAATCTCATACTGGTGCTGTTGGGCGACAACGAGTACGAGGTTGAATCGGAGTACCGGTTCCAAAACGCCGCCACTATATTTGATTGGGCGTTTGAGAGCCTCACCCCGGTCACTCCCGAAAGCCTGGGGCTGTCGACATCGTTTACGCTGCGGGTAAACAACGCGAGCTCGTCTGATATTGGAGGCGGCATGCTTGACGCCACTGCGGAGCTTTCCGGCTTTGCGCTCTCGCTCATGCCCGACGACATCTCCGCGATAGCTGAGAATCCCGCGCTCATCACCGCTGCAATCACGGACTCGACCGCGCTCACGGCGCCAATACGCCAGGGTGACGTCGTCGGTACAGTCACCTACTCATACAATGGCACTGCCATTTACACCGCCAATCTCATAGCGACCCGCGACGTTGATGACATTAGCGTGCCCACCGCTACACCGGGAGAACTCGTAATCGAGGAACCTCCCGACGAATCGCCGCGCTGGCTGCTCGTATGGATACTGCTCGCGGTACTCATAATAGTCGCCGTGCTTGTGATAATGCTGATCGCCTCCAAGAAGTCCGGACGCATCAGGTCGCGCCGGCGCGGGTACTATGTGACAAAAAGGCGCTGAGGCAAAACGCCCCGCGCCACCGCTCGTTACCGTCCCAAATGGTTTTTTGCGCACGAACGCCTATAACCGGGGGCGCACCGCGGTCTCTCGCTCGCGCGTGCGCCTGAGCAGGACGGCAAGAATACATGCTCATCCGACACGAACAGGCAGCCATTGGCTGCCTGAAGTCGCATCTATGCCCTGTCGCCGGCCTTAGAATAGTTGATATAGCTCTCCGGCGCGCCTAACCATAGTCTTTCGATGTTGTAGTACTCGCGCTCCTCCGGGTAGAATATGTGTACGAGTATGGAGCCGAAGTCCATGACCACCCAGCGGCCTGCCGAGTAACCATCTATGCGCTTGAGCGTAAGCTCCTCTCTTGGGAATCTCTCGTCCACTTCGTCGGCGAGCGCCCTCACATGCGCCATGGACGTTCCGCTGCACACTATGAACCACTCGGCGATTATGGTCTTGTCGGCGACGTCTATCGCTATGATGTCCTCCGCCTTCCTATCGTCCAGAATACCGCACAGGCTGAGTACCACTTCTCTCAAGTCTTTGCTCATCTACTCTCCTCCGTCTCTTTCTCCTCTATCGCTCTGTTCTTTGATTATGTAGTCCCGCGCGGCAAGCGTACCTTCAAATATGCTCTGCCCGCGAGCCCTGGCGTGGGAAATCCCCCTGTCCATGGCGCACACCACTGCAGCGTTAAGGTCACTGTATGCCAGCCGCCTAAGCTTTTCCACACCCCAGTAACTGCGCGTCGGCTCCGCCTTATCCGCCACGAGCACAACCTTTTCCAATGCGCTCATATTCGCCCTGCCTGTCGTGTGAAACTCTATGGCGGACAGTATTTCGGCATCATCGACCGCGTACATGCTCCGCGCCCGCTTGGCGCTCAATGGCGCGTGCAGCACCCCCCGCGGCAGCTCCAGCGCTTCGTCCATGCCGTACTCCCGCGCCAACTCGAACTGCGCGCCGTGAGCCGGCAGCTTCGCACAGTCGTGCAGCAGCCCCGCGACGCGCGCCTTATGGCCGTCAACGCCAAAGACAGCTGCCATCTCCACGCTCGTATAAGCCGTGCCTATGGAGTGCATATACCGCGCCTGCGACAAATCACGCCTTATTCCGTCGCGCATCGCGGCATATGATTCGTCCATGTAACAGCCGTGTTCGTATATGCACATCGCGACTTGCTCGGGTACGGATCCTCGTATGGATTGCGCGGACGCAACCGCCCGGCGTATTCCCGTGGACGACAGCGGCAATTCATCCATGTCCAGAAGCGCCACAGTAGCGCCAAACTCCCGCTCCAACCTCCGCGCGGCGGCAACGAGGTCTATGCGCATCCGCCCGGTAGCCACCAATCGCGCCATCTGCAGAATGCGCTCCGGTTCGCGCCAAGTCCCAAATGACTCGAGCATGTCCGCTCCGACGATCAGAAACCACTCGTCGTGCGGATTCTTGGAGATGAGTTCCGCGAGCGTGTCGACCGTGTAGCTCTTTCCCTGCCGGGAGAGTTCTATATCGGACGCGACAAGGCGTTCGCTGTCCTCACAGGCGCGGCGCACCATATCGTAACGTATGTGCGCGCTCGTCCGCTCCCCCTGTTTGTGCGGGGGCGATGCCGCGACAACCAGGTATACGCGGTCGAGCTCGTACTGCCGGCTTGCAGCCTCCGCTACGGCTATATGTGCGTTGTGTATGGGATCGAACGTGCCCCCGAAGACGCCAAAGCGCATCGCTACCTCCGTTGAACCAGAATTATACATCAAAAGAAAGCAGGTGGCAAGCAAAATGCCACCTGCTCATGTAGGATTACAATACATATTGGACAAAGGAAGGGGGCAAGAAGAAAAAGGATG
>JAUNBH010000062.1 GCA_030527165.1 Clostridia bacterium | reverse complement strand
CAAAAGTATTCGCGAGCGTCTGCGGCCCAAACGCCACATGGAGCTTGCCCTCAAACACCTTGTCATACTGCGTCAAGGAGACGTATTCGACGGGGAAAAAGCCATTTCTGCGCTCAAAGCCGGTGAAGTCCTCAAATATGAACGCCCGGGTGAGTTCGCGCGCCCTGTCGGGGCGAAGATTGAAGAATATGACGCTGTCGTCGGGGGATATGGTTGCCACCGGCGCGCCGTTTTCGGTTATGACGATGGGCAGTATAAACTCATCTGTGACGCCGTTCTCGTATGACTGCAGCACGGCGGCGTGGCAATCTTCGCTGTAAACGCCTTCACCGTACACCAGAGCGGCATATGCTTTCTCGACGCGCTCATAGCGATTGTCCCTGTCCATGGCGTAGAAGCGCCCCATGCACGTTGCTATGCGACCGCACCCGATTTCGTCGAGCTTCGCTTGGAGCTGGAGTATGTACCCGGCTCCGCTGTCCGGGGGCACGTCGCGGCCGTCCATAAAGCAGTGTATGAACACGTCCCGCAGGCCGCTGCGCTTAGCCAGCTCAATCAGCATGTAGAGGTGCTGCAGCTTGCTGTGCACACCGCCGTCGGAGCACAGCCCCATCAAGTGGAGTACGGTGCCGCGCTCGCGGCAGTTGGCGATAGCCGAAGCGAATGCGGGGTTAGTGTAGAAACTGCCGTCCGCAATGGAATTGGTGATTCGCGTCAGCTCCTGGTCGACGACTCTGCCCGCGCCTATATTGAGGTGACCGACCTCGGAACTGCCCATCTGACCCTCCGGCAGGCCGACAGCCATGCCCGAGGCGTCGATATGGGTGTGAGGATACTCCTCGTACAGCCTGCGCAGATTCGGCACTCCGGATGCCGATATGGCGTTTCCTTCAGTATTGCTCGTACAGCCGAAACCGTCGAGTATTATCAAGGCGTTGGTAGTCTTAATGCTATTCATAATCAATAGTGGATCACCTTTGAAAAGCCCTCTGCCGTGAGGCTTGCGCCGCCTATCAGGCCACCGTCTATATGCTCCTGCGTCATGAGCTCGGAGGCGTTTTTGGCGTTCATGCTGCCGCCGTACTGTATGCGTACGCTCTCCGCTATGGCGCTGCCGTAGAGCTTCTCTATTGTGGCGCGTATGACGCCGGTCGTCTCGTTAGCCATCTCCGCCGTGGCGGTCTTGCCCGTGCCAATAGCCCAAATGGGCTCATATGCAATGATCACTCGGCGCATATCGTCGGCGCTGATGTCCGCGAGCGCGTTTGTCACCTGCGCGGCCACAAATCCGTTGGTTTCGCCGCTTTCGCGCTGTGCGAGGCTCTCACCGACGCAAATGATCGGGATGATGCCGTGGGCAAGCGCGGCCTTGGCGCGCAGATTGACCGTCTCATCGGTTTCACCGAAATACTGCCGCCGTTCGCTGTGACCGATTATCGCGTATTCAACGCCGAGCGCGCAGAGCATAGAGGGACTTATCTCCCCGGTGTACGCGCCGCTCTCCGCCCAGTGTACATTCTGTGCGCCAACGTGTATGTTAGTGCCGCGCACCTGCTCCATCACTGCGGGAATGCAGACGAATGGGGGGCATACTACGACGTCGCAGGAAGCGTCGGCTGCGAGCGGAACGAGCTCCGCGACGAGTTCCCGAGCCTCATCGGGAGTCTTGTTCATCTTCCAGTTGCCCGCTATTACGGGACGGCGAAACTCTGTCAGCGCTGCAATGCCGGGCAGAACCTTGCCTTCGAGGAATTCGAGGGAAGCGCCGCCGCCTGTCGAAACATGGCTCATGCTATCGGTCAGCCCAAGCTTTCTCACTGCGGAGGCGGAGTCGCCGCCGCCGATTATAGTTATTGCCGAGCTCTGCGCGCACGCTTGTGCGACTGCAGAGGTGCCGTGGGCAAACGCGTCGAACTCAAATACGCCCATGGGGCCGTTCCATATCACCGTGCGCGCCTTGCTTATTTCGTCCGCGTACAGCGCGCACGTCTGTTCACCGATGTCAAGCCCTTCCCATCCGTCCGGGATGGCGCTGGACTCCACCGTCATGTGCTCTGCATCGGCGGCATACTCCTTAGCGACCACCGTATCTGTCGGGAGCAGCATGCGGACGTTGCGCGCCTCGGCTTCCGCGAGCAGCTCACGAGCGAGCTCTATGCTCTCAGCGTCGAGCAGCGAGTTGCCTATGCCGTAGCCCTGCGCCTTAAAGAACGTATACGCCATGGCGCCGCCTATGAGGAGCACGTCGCACTTTTGGAGCAGGCTGCGTATAACGCCGATTTTGTCAGAAATCTTCTTGCCGCCCAGTATGGCGACAAACGGGCGCTGCGGGTTGTCCAGCGCGCTCTGCATAAAGCGCAGCTCCTTCTCTATCAGGAAGCCGCAGGCGGCGGGCAAAAAGTGCGCCACGCCCTCTGTGGATGCGTGCGCCCTGTGAACAGTACCGAAGGCGTCGGAGACGTACAGCTCTGCCATGGCGGCGAGCTCGCGCGCAAAACCCTCGTCGTTATCGGTCTCCTCGGCGTGGAAACGCAGGTTCTCGAGCAATAGGAGCTGACCGTCGCGCAGCTGTGAAGCTTTCGCCTTCGCGTCATCACCGATTACGTCGCGGGCAAAGAGCACATCGGTGTCCGGCAGCAGTTCTCGGAGCCTGTCTGCGACGGGTGCGAGCGAAAACTTCGGATCAAACTTGCCCTTGGGGCGGCCGAGGTGCGAGCACACTATGACCTTCGCGCCCTTGTCGAGCAGATAGCGCAGCGTGGGGAGGGCGGCGACAATCCGCTTGTCGTCGGTAATATTCAGGTTATCATCGAGTGGCACGTTAAAATCGACGCGCACCAATACGCGCTTGTGCGCGGTGTCGATATCGCGTACAGTCAGCTTTGACATACACAGACCTCCGTTAAAAATCAATCTTCCCTATTCTACCACAGGGGACGATATTTACAAGGCAAATGGCGTTCAATTTAGATTTGCCACAGCAAATTCACAAATATATCCTGTTTGCGCAGCTCTTGAAGTCTGTTTTGCTTGCGTTAGCCAAAAACCCATGATATAATGCCATGGATTTACACAGGAGGTTCATGTATGGAATTAGCACTCAATATAGTACTCATAGTCTGTTCGGTCGCGCTCATAGCTTCAGTACTCCTTCAGTCCACAAAGAGCGCCGGTCTCGGCGGCGCGTACGGCGGCGATACGGAGTCTTTCACGACGCGCGGCAAGGCGGCGAGCAGGGATAAGAAGCTCCAGAAGGTGACCATAGTTACCGGCATCGCTATCGTTCTGCTCTCAATTGGGATGCTTTTGTTCAGGATTCTGACCGACTGACACGGGCGCGGCTCGCACATGAGACCAACGGTATGGCTCTCCATGCCGTTTTTGCTTGCTCGATTGGCAGCGTGATGGTATTATGGCTGTGGTGGTGATATTTAATGCCTGTAAAGAGGGGAACTAAACTCATAGCGCAGAACCGCAAGGCGCGGCACGAGTACTTCATCGAGGATGTTTACGAGTGCGGCATCGTGCTTGCGGGCACGGAGGTCAAGAGTATACGCGCGGGCAAGGTCAATCTCAAGGACGCGTATGCAAAGGTCGAGAACGGCGAACTGTACATCATAGGTATGCACATCGCGCCGTACGAGCAGGGCAATATGTTCAACTGCGACCCTTTCAGGGTGCGCAAGCTGCTCATGCACAAGCGCGAGATATTAAAGCTGCAACGGCTGAGTCAGGCGGATGGTTACAGCTTGATACCGCTGCAGCTCTGCATGCGGGACGGGCTCGTCAAGGTGGAGCTGGCGGTAGCCAAGGGCAAAAAGCTGTACGACAAGCGCAGCTCGATTGCAGACCGCGACGCGAAGCGCGACGTCGATAGGCGGCTGAAAGAGGCGCGGAAGCAATACGACTGACGGCGGCGTTGGCTGTAAAGATATAATATTGCGCCTATTGATAAAGTACGGCGCTTTTATTATAATTGGCATGAAAAATGAACGGAGGGACACTTGATGATACAGTTTGACATAATCGCGAGGACAGATCCCGAACTCTCCGCCGCTATGGAGCGGGAACTCGGGCGCCAGCGGGATCACCTTGAATTGATAGCTTCGGAGAATTTCGTCAGCGAAGCGGTGATGGCGGCGATGGGAAGCCACCTGACGAATAAATATGCCGAGGGCTATCCCGGAAAGCGCTATTACGGCGGCTGCGAATACGTTGACGTTGCGGAGAATCTCGCCCGCCAGCGTGCGTGCGCCCTGTTTGGAGCGGATCACGCCAACGTGCAGCCTCACTCGGGCGCGTCGGCCAACCTCGCCGTTTACTTTGCGCTCGTAAACCCCGGAGATACGATAATGGGCATGGATCTGTCGCATGGCGGTCATCTGACGCACGGCAGCCCGGTCAACATATCCGGCAAGTACTACAACTTCGTTTCGTATGGCGTAGCCGAGGGCACGGAGCAGATAGATTACGACGAGATGCGCAATGTGGCGTTGGAATGCCGTCCCAAGCTCATCGTAGCGGGTGCGAGCGCGTATGCCCGCGCAATTGATTTCGAGCGCATAGCGCAGATAGCTAAAGAAGTCGACGCGTATTTCATGGTAGATATGGCGCACATCGCAGGGCTTGTAGCCGCCGGGCTGCACATGAATCCCGTGCCGTACGCCGATGTTGTGACGACTACCACGCACAAGACGCTGCGCGGCCCGCGCGGAGGTCTGATACTCTGCAAGAAGGAGCACGCGAAGGCGATAGATAAGGCGGTATTCCCCGGCATACAGGGCGGCCCGCTCATGCACGTCATAGCGGCGAAGGCCGTCTGCTTCCATGAGGCGCTGCAGCCGGAGTTTAAGGCGTATCAGCAGCAGGTAGTGAATAACGCCGCCGCGCTCGCGCAGGCGCTGATGGCAAATGGCATGCGCATAGTGTCCGGGGGAACGGATAACCATCTGATGTTGGTGGATTTGACCTCTACCGGCAGAACCGGCAAGGAAGTGGAGGCACTCCTCGACTCTGCCAACATAACGGTAAACAAAAACACAATACCGTTTGAGACCAGGAGTCCCTTCATAACGAGCGGCATTCGCGTGGGTACTCCGGCAGTCACGACCCGCGGGCTCAAGGAGAACGACATGCTCCTCGTGGCGTCGTTCATATCGAGGGTCGCGGTTGAGGGCGAAGCTGCCGTCGCGAGCGTCAAGGAGGGCGTACTTGCGCTCTGCGCGCAGTATCCGCTGTATTGACGCACAGATAGATAATATGAGCAGGTGGCATTTTGCTTGCCACTGTAGGTTTGTCAAACATGTTGGACAGTATAGGCACGAAGGAAGTCGTTGGGG
>JAUNBH010000003.1 GCA_030527165.1 Clostridia bacterium | reverse complement strand
CCCGTGCCCTTCTCGCGCAAAGCGAGAAGTTACCTTGGGGTGGGTGGGCGGGGAACAAAAACGGCGCGTTGCGGCGAAGGGAAGTGCTCGCGCGGTCGCAAACAAGCACTGCGGAGCCGGTTATCCGGCAGAGGCGCAGTTGCGCATTGACAGAATCAAATCGGTGTTATAGCATGACAAAAAGCACGAGAGGAGTGACGGAAATGAGGGACACAGTATATGCGGCTCAAAGAACGAACAGGAGGGTGACCATACTTTAACCCTCCCGAGTAATGGAGGAGATGAATGTCCTTGAACTGGATTGACCCGAGCGAGTACTCATTTAACAGTTTTCTGTTGTTGGAGCGGTTCCAAATACGCCTGATGCTGAACTGGGGCGGTTGGGGCAACGACAAAGAGCTTTGGCGGCGGAGCATGTGCATTGCCCTAAATGCAAACCCGGTTGTCAAGTGGTATTTTATCCAGCGCTGCCCGGAATGTGCGGACATAGTTGAAGAATTGACAAAGGATGGGCAACCAACGGTCGATGCCGTCAGAATAAGAGAAGCGGAAGTCTACGCGTTGCAGAGTGTTGAGGATTTCACGATTTATACGACGCCTGCGCGCATGGCAGAGCAATGTGATTTTGTTCGCGGGTGGAATAAGCAACGGCTGTTTGAACTCGCCGACTTCCGCGGAAAAACCGTTCTTGACGTCGGCGCCGGCTCCGGCAGGCTTACATTTGCCGCCGCAGAAAAGGCAGAGTGGGTATATGCGAGCGAACCGGTGGGTACGCTGCGCGAGTTTATGCGCGACAGGGTCACAACCGAGGGAATAAAGAATGTACGCATAACGGACGGCTTTATAACGGAGCTGCCGTTCCCGGATGACACTTTTGACATCGTTATGGCCGGTCACGTCATCGGCGATGATTACGACGCCGAGATAGCAGAGCTTACCCGGGTGTGTAAACCCGACGGCTGGATTATCGACTGCCCGGGAGACTCCGAGCACGATATGAAAGCCAACGACGAGTTGATTGCCCGAGGGTTTGAAGCGCTGTACTACCACGGCTCCTTTGGCTTCGACGTCTACTGTTACCGCAAGAGAATCGCGAAGCAGAACCACTAAAGCAGCTTAACGTGGGCTAATAGCAGACAAATTCGCCATCGCATTGGCAATCGTCATTTACAAATAGCCGGCAGAGCGTCAGCTTTGCCGGCTATATGCGTGCGTTCGTCGGCTAACTGCCGCAGCAGCATGAGATGCGAAACGATCCCCACGAGCCCTGCGAATCTATTCAATTCTCGTTTGTTAGGCAAATAGCTTGGTGCGTCTCTCCAATACAATGTAATTCCCCATCGCGACGCTTCCATGCAGAGAGGCAGTTCCATGCCGCACAGAGTGAACGTCAAGCGTCATGGCGCAAATCGCCACGCCTCCGTTCCCATGCTCTTTTGCGGCATGGCGGGATCACTGCGTAAGCGCACCGCACAACTCTTGGCAGCCTACCGATATACGGACGGCATTAGCCCTCACGCGGCAGGCACAAAGACATATGACGTTGCGCAAATCGTGCGATCCCGCATTAGCGGAGCTTGTAAACATTACTGTATAGCGTCGCCTTTATCCGCTCAAACACCTCCTCCGAAACGGACTCGCCCCACGTCATTATCAGCAAAGAGACGGCTTCCCGCCTCTGTGCTATCGGCGGCTGTATGTATGGGTATTCGTTTAGGCGGAAGCCGTTGCGCTCGTAAAAAGCAATTCTTCTGGCAGAGAACTCGTCGTGCGGCGGCTCCACCTCGAGACAGACCATCGTTTTCAGCGAATCGACGACCTCTCGCAGCATTTGCGCGCCTATTCCACCATTTCTATACCTGGGATTGACGGCGAAATGCTCAATAAACGCCAAATCGTCAAACTTCCAAACGGCAATAAATGCCCTTACGGCCCCGTCGCCCATATCGCTGAACGTATAGATGCTGTAAGCGGGATCGTCCAGCAGCGCCTTTTGTTCGTAGTACGGCCTGTACTCGTTTTGTGGAAAGCTCGCCTCCATGAGCGCAAAGACTTCATCAAAGTCTCGTCGTGCGAGTAACTCTATCATATCCCTTTCACCTCAGCCTTGCTGCTGTAAGTGTAGCACATGCGCGTGCGTTGCGCCACATGGGTACGCTGCACGGCGTGCGGCGCGCCTACCGAGCGTCCGGCGAGATAGGGATTTCGGCTGACGGCAGGCCACTATATGCGACCATCACTCCGCGCCGATTGCATTTGCGTTATGACGCAAGTCCGGTTATCATATAGTCATACTACCGCGGAGGTGCGCATGGTTAAGTATATCCTCGCAAAGCCCGGCGACGAGTTCGCGTTGTCGGCGTTGCGCAAGCAGGTGTGGGCAACTACCTACCGGGGCATCTACCCGGACGAGTATATCGACGGCTACGATTTCCTGGAGCATATGCGCCGCGACGCCAGGCGCCTTGCATCCGGTGAAAGCCGAGTCTACTTCATTCGCGCCGCCTGCGCAGATGCAGGTTATTTTGGCTTCGGCAAGCCAGACCGCCCATTTGCGGATTACGCCTTCTGCCTCAACTCGCTGTACCTGCTTCCCGAATACCGTGGCCGCGGCATTGGGCGCGATGTGTTTGAGTTTGTAAAGGCAGAGCTGCGCGATCTAAACGCAGACGTATTCTTTAACGCCTGCAATGTTCATAACGCACCTGCAATAGGGTTTTACACCCGCATGGGCGGCAAGCTCGTCGGGGTGTCGGACGGGCACATAAATAAGGCCGAGGATCAGTGCTACTTTGAACACCGCTTGTAACCCGCACCTCCCCCGCCGCGCGCAGCGCTGCTCCGTTTTTGGTGAATCTCCGGCAATTCTGCATATTTCCCAATGCGCTACACTCTGTTATACTATGGGGAACCCGAGCGGTGCGTTGGGCGCACCTCATACTTCGCGAAAGGACCTGAAATGGATACACTGTCTATCGTGTTGACGGCGCTCGCTCTCGCCGTAGACGCCATGTGCGTCAGCATAAGCAGCGGCCTGTCCGTAAGGAAGCTCGATATGCGAAAAGTGCTGCTCATGGCACTGCTGTTTGGCTGCTTTCAGTTTGCCATGCCGGTGTTCGGTTGGCTGTTGGGGCTCGCCTTCCACGCATATATCGAGGCGTTCGATCACTGGATAGCATTCGGTTTACTCGCATTCCTCGGCGGGAAGCTGATATACGAGAGCTCCTCGGGCTGCGACGACGTCAAGTCAGACCCGTTCGCCTTCTGGACCATTGTCATTATGGCGATAGCCACGAGCATAGACGCACTGGCGGTGGGCATCAGCTTTGCAAGTCTGACAATGAGCCAGGAGCGCTTTTGGTTTGCGGTCGTACTCATTGGCGTCGTGGCATTCGCGCTCTCATTCGCGGGAGCGCTGCTCGGGAAGAAGCTCGGCGAGCTCTTCCAAAAGCGCTCCAAGCTGATAGCAGGTATCGTACTCGTGCTCATAGGCGTGCGAATACTCCTGGAGCACCTGGGCGTGTTCGCCTGAGGAAGCTGTCACTGCGCGCGCTCTTTCATTTTCCGCAGTATCTTGCTCTCCAACCGCGATACCTGCACCTGAGAAACGCCGAGTACGTTCGCAGTCTCTGTCTGCGTCTTGTTCTTGAAGTAGCGCATCATTATCAGCTGCCGCTCGCGCGGCTCCAGATTGCTCAGGAGCTCCTTCAACAGCAGACGGTTTATGACGGTAGTTACCCCGTCCTCCGCGCTGTCCTCTATGCGATCCATTATGCAGCTCTCGGCCTCCTCGCCAAATGCGGGTTCGTACAGGGATCTGTGCGGTCTTGCAGCCTCGAGAGCCATTACAAGTTCCTCCTCTGTAACATTGAGCTCGCTCGCTATGTCGCAGATGCGCGCTTCACGCCCCAGCTTCAGCGACAGGCGCTCCTGTGTCGCCATCGCCAACGCGGAGAGCTCCTTTAGGCTCCTGCTGACTTTGACCATCCCGTCATCGCGCAAGAAGCGCTTTATCTCGCCCGCTATCATTGGCACCGCGTATGTTGAGAAGCGCACGTCATAGTCGAAGCTGTAATTGTTTATCGCTTTTACCAGCCCAAGCGAGCCTATCTGCAGCAAGTCCTCGTATTCAACGCCTCTGTTGAGATGCTTCTTGACTATCGACTTTACCAGCGCTATGTTGCTCCTGACGAGTAAATCCCGCGCGTCCTCGTCCCCATCCTGCGCCCTGCGCAGCAGCGCGAGAGTCTCCTCGTGCGAGAGGAGCGCGGTATCATTCATCGTCCGCTCCGATTCGCTTTGTCATCGCGACGGTAGTTCCCTCGCCGACCGTCGACTCCACCTCCAGAGTGTCCATGAACGCCTCCATCACGGCAAACCCCATGCCAGAGCGCTCCAAAGTGTCCTTCGATGTGTAGAAGGGCTGCTTTGCGAGCTCAACGTCCTCTATACCGACGCCGTAATCGCGTATCTGTATCCTCAGAATGTCGCCTTCGCTCAGAAAACGCAGCTCAATTACGCCTTCCCTGTCTCCGTATCCGTGTACTATGCTGTTCGTCACGGCTTCGCTTACGGCAGTGCGCACGTCCGCCAACTCCTCTATCGTGGGGTTAAGCTGCGCCACAAATGCCGCCGCTACCATGCGGGCAAGGCTCTCATTCTGCGACTTGCTCGTAAAAACGCAGGTCATCTCGTTCCTGTTCATGTGTTACCCCCTATCCTATGCGCTCTATGAGCGAGTAGATGCCGGACATTCTCAGCAGCTTGTCCACCGTCCGGCTTGCGCCGTATATGTACATTTTGCCGCCGTTTGCCGCTACGCGTTTGTACCTTCCCAGCAGCACGCCCAAACCGGAGCTGTCCATAAACGTGACGCGGCTCATGTTGAGTATGACGTCGCAGTTGGTATCGGCAGCAATGGCGGCATCGAGCTCCCTGCGCGCGCACGCTGCGGCATGATGATCCAACTCGCCGCACAACTCCACATTGAGCGCACCATTGCATCTGTACGCAGTAACCTCCATCCTCACACCTCCAGTACAGTATCCGTGTTCTATATTGTATTACTCACGCCGGCGCGATGGCGCGGACATTGTGTCGAACGGGCACTACTTACGTCGTCAGTATTCCCGCGCGTCCGCACTGATATACATTATTGTCCAAATGTGCTATCATTAAGAAAAAACGGAGGTGCCCATGGACGATCTCGATAGAGCCGGCGCCGAAAACGGCGCTTGCGGCGACGACCGGCAGCCTGAATGCGACTGCGGTCACTGTCACAGCGCCCCTGCGCAGCCCACGAAAAAGAAACCGCTCGCTCCAAATCTGTTTTGGACGCTGTTTGCATTGTTCATACTCGTGGCTGCCATCGTCGTGGTATTGATTAAGGGATAGCGGAAAAGCACTAAATAGAGCGGCGGGATTGCCCGCCGCTCTTGTGCTAATCAGCCGTGTTGGCGCCGAGATGCTATATGTTGATTATCTTGAGCACATACATCACTATGAACAGCGCGGAGAGGACGTACAGCAGAACCGGTACCTCCTTGAACTTGCCGCGCGACATCTTGATAATCGTATAGGATATGAAGCCGAATCCAATGCCGTCGGAAATGGAGTACGCAAACGGCATCATGGCTATCGTGAGGAAGGCGGGGATCGCTATCTCTATGTCGTCCCACTCGATTCTCGTGACGCTGCGCATCATGAGCACGCCAACGATTATGAGGGCGGGAGCCGTAGCGGCGCCGGGAATAATTCCTACAAAGGGCGCGAGCACGATAGCGATGAGGAAGAGTACGCCCACAACGGCAGAGGTGAGTCCGGTCCTGCCGCCCTCGCTGATGCCGGTGGACGATTCTACATAAGTGGTTACGGTGGACGTGCCCAGCACGGCGCCCGCACAAGTGGCTACGGCGTCAGCAATGAGCGCCTTATCACCCTCGGGGTAGTTGCCGTTCTCGTCGAGCATGCCGGCATTGCCCGCAGTGCCTATGAGCGTTCCGACCGTATCAAAACAGTCAACTATCGCAAATGTTATCACTGCCGTCAGGAGCAATGGGATATTGTCAAACAGGCCGGTAAAATCGAGCTGGAATACCGTCGATGTAAGGCCTTCTGCAGAGAACGAGAAATCCTGCGGTATCTGCGTTATGCCCATGGGGATTCCTATGAGCGTACACACGATTATGCCAATAAATATGGCGCCCTTGACCTTCCACGCCATGAGGACGGCTATGACGATTACGCCGATTATTGTCAGCATGGCGGCGCTGTTGAGCCCGCCTGCCGCACTTCCCAGGTTGAGCGCGGTGATGTTGCTCGCACTGTCCAGCCTTATGATGCCCGCCCCGGAATTGATGAAGCCGATTATGGCGATAAAGAGACCTATACCGGCCCCGATAGCAGCCTTGAGCGACGCGGGGATGGACGAAATAATCTTGCCGCGCAGCGGCGTCAGCGCTACGATGAGGAACAGCACGCCGGAAATGAGTACTATCGCAAGGCCCTGCTGCCAGCTATACCCCATTCCGTAGCCCGCCGCACCCGTCGCAACGGTGAATGCAAACAGCGCGTTAAGTCCCATTCCGGGCGCCTGCGCAAACGGCGCGTTCGCCAGGAAGGCGGTCAGGAAACAACCTATCGCCGCCGCTACGCATGTCGCAAACAGTACGCCGGCGGGGTTCATTCCGGTTGCGGACAAGTAGTTCGGATTGACAAAGATAATGTACGCCATCGCAAAGAATGTCGTTACACCCGCAAGAATCTCCGTTCCAACAGTCGTGTTGTTTTTCTTGAGTTTAAACAGTTTGTCCATGAATTACCTCCTTGCTTGATTCCTTCACTTGGGTTCCCCCTTCACCAACACACATTGATGAATTAGCACAGACAAATTATAACATATACTATCATTTTGGCAAACACCTTTTCGCGCAACAGGGCAAAAAAGAACGGGCTAACGCCCGTCCTTAAATGCCCCGAATCCCGATATGGCCTACGCTTCCGCCGCCTCGGGATAAACGCTGACCAGCTTGCGGTCGCGCTTTGTCTCAAATCTTACTACTCCGTCGACCATCGCGAACAATGTATCGTCCTTGCCTATGCCGACGTTCGTGCCCGGATGGAAATGCGTGCCGCGCTGCCTGACGAGTATATTGCCCGCCAGAACGAACTGTCCGTCAGCGCGCTTCGGCCCGAGCCGCTTCGACTCGCTGTCGCGCCCGTTGCGGGTGCTGCCAACGCCCTTCTTGTGGGCAAATAGCTGTAGATTCATTCTAATCATCGTTTACACCTCCCTTTCAGTTGTGCTGAGGTAGTCGCCATAGTCTCTCGCTATGGCCTTTAGTCCCAGAATCATCGTTTCGAGCAGAATCTCCGCCCGTTGCCAATCCGCTTCGCTTACGTCCGCCCCCAACTCGCAGTAGAGGTATCCATCGCCGCTCTCCACTCCGACGGGCAGTTTGAGGTACTCGGTCATGCCGTTAACCGCGGTTATCGTCAGCGCAGATACGGCGCTGCACACAATGTCCGAACCCTCATGAGCATAGCCAGCGTGCTCTGTCGCTTCAAAGCCCACCGCCCGACCTTTCCGCCTTAGAAGCGTTACGCTCGTCATCGTGTCAGCCTATCGAGGTAATTCTGACCTTGGTATACGGCTGGCGATGACCCTGCTTCTTGCGGTAGTTCTTCTTGGGCTTGTACTTAAATACTACGACCTTTTTGCCCTTGCCGTGCTCGACGACTTCCGCCTTCGCAGACGCGCCCTCAACTACGGGCGTTCCCACGGTAACTTCATCGCCGACCAGCATGAGAACGTCAAAATCAACTTCAGCGCCTACTTCGGCGTCCAGCTTTTCTACGAAAAGCTCGTCCCCAACGCTCACGTTGTACTGCTTCCCACCGGTACGAATGATAGCGTACATGTGCGTTCCTCCTATCAAATACTCGCCTATGAACGGTAAGCGGACGCGCTTTTCAACCGTCACAGAGCGGCTCACCGAGCTATGCTAACACAACTCTATGCAAGTGTCAACGGGAAATAGCGATTTTGCGCGGTATATTTGTGTTTGCGCTCCATGTCGATACATGCTGAAAGGCGCGCGGGATTGTGTTATAATGGCTACATGGATAATCACGCTAATAACGGCATCAGACTCAACGTCGGAGAGCGGTTTGACCTCGCCGCCTCGTGTGAGTGCGGTCAAGCGTTCAGGTGGAAGCCAACCCCTGAAGGCTATCACGGCATTGTCGGCAACAGGGCCGTTACGGTGCGGCTATCGGACGGCCAGCTCGAGATATCGCCCTGCCCGCAGCGCGATGCTGAGTTCTGGAGCAACTACTTCGACCTCGCCCGCGATTACGACGCTATAGAAACCGCGGTCATGCGCCATCCGGTGCTATCCGCCTGCCTGCCGGGCGCGCTCGGGCTCCACGTATTCAATCAGGAGCCCTTTGAGACGCTGATATCGTTCATAATATCCAGCAACAACAACATCCGGCGAATTGCGGCAATCATCGAGAAGCTATGCGCGCTTGCCGGCGACGACGTGGACTGTCACCCCGACTGCCACGCCTTTCCCACGCCCGAAGCGATAGCGCGCTTGCCGCTGGAGGAGCTGTACGGCATCGGGTTGGGCTATCGCGCGCCCTATGTGCAGAGCTCCGCACAGGCCGTCGCGGACGGCTTCGACTTGGAGGCGCTGCGCGGCATCCCGCTCAATGAGGCGCGTGCCGCTCTGCAACAGCTCTCCGGCGTAGGTCCCAAGGTAGCGGACTGCGTGCTGCTGTTCTCACTCGGGCACGCGGACGCATTCCCCGTCGACGTATGGATAGACCGCGCCATGAGGGCGCTGTTCTTTGACTGCAACAGCTCCGTCACGAGGCGGCAGATAATGGACGCCGCCAGCTCTCTCGGCGCGTACTCCGGCATTATACAACAATACATATTCCACTACGCGCGCACAAACGCAATGGGCAAGCCCACGCGCAAATAAAGTGGGCCCCGGCGTCGCCGCCGAAGCCCTGTCAGGCACCTGAGCCTATCGCCTTAATTGCACTTACTGTATCCGCACGCCCTGCATATCACGCAGCCGCCCTCATGCTCCATGCCGCTGCCGCACTCCGGACACGGCGAATCGTGTATCGGGTCGTCCACATGCATAATGTCCACCGGCAGGCATTCCGCAGCCTCCACCGCGGTCTCCGCGCACTCCTCGCCGTCCCTGCGCGCGTCCTCATCCGCCTTAATGCGCGCCACACGTTCGAGTACCCTGCCTATGGCGTCCGGACAGGACAACACCTTGATATTCTTGTTGACGCCCTTTTGCCTGAGTGTGGAATGACACCTTATACCCCTGAGCTGCTCGATTATCGCCTCGACCGACATGCCCGAACGCAGCGCGGTCGATATGAGACGGCTCGTCGCCTCGCTCTGACTTGGGCATCCGCCCGCCCTGCCCAGGTTTGCAAACACCTCGCATATGCCCTCGTCGTCATAATTCACGGTGACGTATAGATTGCCGCAGCCTATGACAACTTTTTCGGTTACGCCGCGCGTTATCTCCGGCCGTGGGCGCGGCGTTATCGCAGCCTTGGGAGCTTCGCCCTTCTTGTCGCCTACATAGAGCACCTGCTCGCTCCTGCTGCCGTCCCTGTATATGGTGACGCCCTTACAGCGCAGCTTGTACGCCAGGCGATACACCTCCGCGACGTCCTCACGCGTTGCGGAGTTCGGGAAGTTGACAGTCTTTGATACGGCGTTATCCGTAAACCGCTGGAACGCGGACTGCATCCTGATATGGTACTTGGGCGACACGTCGTGCGCTGTGACGAACACGCGCAGCACATCCTCCGGTATGTCCGCCATGCCGTGCAGCGTCCCCTCCTTGGCTATGCGCTTCATGAGCTCCTTTGAGTAGAAGCCCCTCTGCTTTGCCACCTGCTCAAAGTACGGGTCAACCTGCGGCAGCTCATCGTCGTCCATTACGTTGCGCACGAACGACAGCGCAAACAACGGCTCTACCCCGCTGGACGCATTGCAGATTATGGATATGGTTCCCGTGGGGGCTATGGTCGTGCACGTCGCGTTGCGTATGGGCGTGCCGTTCTTCAGCGTGCTCTGCTCGAACAGCGGGAATGCGCCGCGCGTCAGCGCGAGCTCCTCCGACGCTTTGTGCGCCCTGTCGTTTATGCGCGCCATGAGACTGCCCGCCAGCGCTATGCCCTCCTCGGAGTTGTAGGGCACGCCCAGCTTGTACAGCATGTCCGCAAAGCCCATCACGCCCAGGCCAATCTTTCGGGTAGAGCGCGTCATCTGAGCTATCTCGGGCAGCGGGTACTTGTTGACGTCTATCACGTTGTCCAGAAAGTGAACAGCGCCGCGCACAGTCGCGTCCAGCAGTTCGTAATCTATCTCGTAAACAGTACCATTGCCCTTGAGCATCGCGCCCAAGTTTATAGAACCGAGATTGCAGCTCTCGTACGGGAGCAGCGGCTGTTCGCCGCAGGGGTTGGTCGACTCTATTTCTCCCGCGCATGGAACTACGTTGTCGGCGTTCATCCTGTCTAAAAACACTATGCCCGGCTCACCGTTGCGCCACGCCATATCGACTATCAGACTAAACACTTCCCGCGCGTTCAGCCTGCCCGTGACTTCCTTGGTCACCGGATGCACCAGGTCGTAATCCTCGCCGCGCTCCATCGCTTCCATGAAGCTCTCCGTCAGTCCCACGCTTATATTGAAGTTGGTTATCTCGGAGCTGTCCGCCTTGCACTTGATAAAGCCGATTATGTCCGGATGGTCTATCCGCAGTATGCCCATGTTAGCGCCGCGGCGCGTGCCGCCTTGCTTCACCGCCTCGGTTGCGGTGTTAAACACCTTCATAAAGCTCACGGGGCCGGAGGCCACGCCGCCCGTTGAGAGCACGGTCGAACCCGCCGGTCTGAGCCGGGAAAACGAGAACCCCGTTCCGCCGCCGCTCTTGTGTATCAGCGCGGCGTTCTTTACTGAGTCGAATATCTCGACCATGGAGTCCCCCACGGGCAGCACAAAACATGCGGACAGCTGCCCCAGCGGCCTTCCTGCGTTCATCAGCGTGGGCGAATTGGGCATGAATCTCAAGCTGTCCATCATATCGAAAAACTCGTCAGCCAGCGCGGACGTATCGGCGTTGGCGTTGTAATTCAGCTCCGCCTGAGCTATGGCTTCCGCTACCCTCCGAAAAAGCGCCTCCGGCGTTTCGATCGGATTGCCCTCGGAGTCCTTTATGAGATACCTGCGCTCCAACACGGTCAGCGCGTTCTTTGACAGTTGAGCCATCGTTCCACCCTCCAAATGCCGCCTTAGTTCGCCTTGTACAACAATATATATGGTTCGCGCCGGCTTCAGACGCCATATCTTGTGACAAGAGCCGCTTATAGTATTCTACATTTAGCTCGCGCTGTCAATAGCCATAGCTACAAAATCCATGCGCATTCTGTGCTTTGGGCGTGCAAATCTGCATTAACGCCATTCCACGCGCCGGTAGAGCCATTTTTGCGTTAGTGTTTACAAAACAGACACATTATTCGCCTTTACAATAGATTGTCAATCCATTATAATAAGGTGTTACGTCAAGTTAGCAACGGAGGAAACAATGGCCGACGATTCCACCACTCGCATAGACACGCCAGAGGACGCAGCCGTCTCATCGGACGCGGCGTCTGCTGCCGCACCAAAGCGCACCGTACTCACGGTGCTTATAATACTCGGCTGCATCGTGCTTGCCGCCATACTGGCTCTCGGCATCTATGGGCTGGTAGGCATAATAAATGAGAAAGCGGAGGTGGCGGCGGAGTTTCAGGCGCGCTACGAGGCGGCGCTCGAACGCGAGAGCCTCATCAGCGACCCGCATTTTAGAGCGGGCGTCACCGTTTACGACGTAGACCTGTCCGGTATGACGCTCGAAGAGGGGCGCGCTGCCGTCAGGCAAAAGATCGACGAGAAGCTCAACTCGTTTGAATTTGACTTGACCAAAAACGGCGAAACGCTGCTGACGCTAAACTCCGTCAACCTGGGCATTACGACCGACTTTGACAGGGTCATAGTCGACGCGTACAGCTTGGCGCGCCGCGGCACGCTGGAGGAGGTCAAGGCTGAACTGGCTGACATCGAGCAAAACGGCCGTGCTTTCGACATAGAGTTCACTATCGACAGCTCGCTCGTTGAAGCTATTGCGGACGAACTGCGCGGCGATATAGACGTGGCGCCCAGCAACGCCTCGTTTGTCATCGACCCCGAAAACACAGAGCAGTTCTTCCTGTTCACCCCCGAGGTATACGGCTCGGCAGTTGACGCGGGTATACTCGAACGCCTCACCAAATACAAGTTTAACAACGACAATACCGAGTCCCTGGCCGTGCCCATGAGCTCCATCGTCCCAAGCGTTACGGTAGCCTCATTATCGAAGCTGCTCCAGCCGCGCGCCGTATTCTCCACATCCTACGCGATGAGCAGCGGCGCCAACAGGGTGCATAACATCAAGAAGGCCGCGGGACTCGTCAACGGCACCGTGCTCCAGCCCGGCGAAGTGTTCTCCATCAACGACTGCCTGGGCTACCGCACTATCGAATCCGGCTGGCTGCCCGCACCCGCCATCATAATGGGCGGCGCAAGCACCGAGGACCAGCCCGGCGGCGGCGTGTGCCAGGTTTCCACTACGATGTACAATGCCGTCGTAATGGCTGACCTCGAAGTCGTGTACAGGCGCGGCCACTCCAGGGTGAGCGACTACGCTGCCGGCGGACTCGACGCGACCATAGACAGCGGCAGAATAGATTTCCAGTTTAAGAACAGCACCGAACACCCGCTGTATGTGTTCTGCTGGGTAGAGACGGGCGCAAAGCGCGTGTGGTGCGCGGTGTACGGGGAGGCTTTCCCCGCGACGTTCGACCGCATAGAGTTCGTCTCCCAGCACATTGAGACCATTCAGCCCAGCGCTACCGAGTACATAACGGATCCTACGCTCGAGGAGGGCTACTGGATGCTCCGCAATAACGCGCGCACCGGCTATATTTACGATACTTACAAGGTGTACTACCTCAATGACGTCGTGGTGCAGAGAGTGTTTGTCGACCGCACCGAGTACAAAATGCATCCGCTGCGCTATTATGTGTGGCAGGGTTACATACCCGGTACGCCTCTCGACCCCGAGTTTGAGATAATACCGGACGAAGGCGGCGATTGACGTCGTTTGTACGCACAGCGACAAAAAGACCCCACAAGGGGTCTTTTGATATGCCTGAGAGGTTCTGCGCGAGGCAGTGGTCAGAGTAAACCCAGGCGTTCGAGCTCCTCCGTCACTTTTTGGGATATTTCCTCAACGCCGAGCATGCCGCTCTCCCCCATGCACTCTATCACCGATATGCCGCCGTAGCGCCGAGCGCACTTTAAGTACAGCTCGCGCGCCCGGCTCTGTATGCCGGGCGACGCTTCGTACACGTCCTTTGCCTCCTCCACATAATCGCGCCGCTCCTTCTTGAGGACATTGTCGGACGCCCACTTCGTTGCAACCGAGAAAAACAGCGTGACGTCCGGACGCGGCAGCTTGAAATGATTGAACTCCAGGTCAATCACCCAATCCGATATGTCGCTGTCTCCGTCACGTATGCTCTGATACACGGCGTTGGACATGACGTAGCGGTTAATAAGCAAATAGTCCGTTTCGCCATCCCTGTAATCGGAAAAGCTCTCCCACCTGTCCAGGGCAAACCACAGCGCCATGCTCTTGTTGTCCACCTCGGTTGCGGGAACCGCGCCGTTACCCGACAGGTAGCGCCCTATCTGCTCGCCAAAATAGCTGCCGTATCGCGGGAAGGACCGCGTGGCTACGCTCTTGCCCATGGCTATGAGCTTTTCCTTGAGCATGTTAAACTGTACGGTCTTGCCGCTGCCGTCTATTCCCTCTATGACGATTATTATCGTTCGCTTCAACACACTGCTCCAATTCTCTAATCTAACAGTATAGTATCACGCATCCCGGGATTGAACAAAAAATATATTCAAACAGAGTGAAATATCATATTGACAATCAATATTATACGCAATATAATATCGCTGTAAGGAGGATATTATAATGGCATTTCAAATTAGTTCCGCACTGCTCGACGCCTGCGTGCTCGCGATACTTGCGGACGAGCCGACATACGGTTATGTGCTGACGCAGAGAGTCAGAGAGCTCGTACCTCTCTCGGAATCGACGCTGTATCCCGTGTTGAGGCGGCTCCTCGCAAACGAGCAGCTGCACACATACGACCAGCCCATCTCCGGCAGGCTGCGCAGGTACTACGCCATAACCGACAAGGGGCGTGAATCTCTCGCGGCGTACCAGGGCGATTGGCGAGAGTTGAGCGCAAAGATTGACGAAATACTCATGAAAGGGGCAAACTAACGATGACAAAACACGAATTCCTGTACAGGTTGGACGCAGCACTTGCGCCGCTCCCCAAGTCCGATCGCGACGACGCGCTTCGGTATTATGAAGACTACTTCGCCGACGCAGGCGCGGGCAACGAAGCGCGGCTTATCGAGGAGCTCGGCTCTCCCGAGGCGCTCGCAGACGAGATAATCACGAGCCTCGGAAAGAGCGGCGCCAAGGCGGGCAGCTCCGGCGAGCCCACGGTGGAAGAAGACGGCACAACACGCTTTGGGGGCAGCGTCAGAGTAAAGCAGCACTTGCTGCCGGCTTTCTCCTCCCTATGCGTTGAATTGGTGAACAGCAAGCTGCGCGTGCTAAAGTCCGACAGATGCGCTCTGTCTTGGACGACTGACGACAGATTCACCACACTCGAATACCGCGTAAAGGACGGCCGGTTGCACATTAAAGAAAAGCCGGAGAACGGCTTCCCCGGCGGATTCCACCGCAACTCCGGCGGCGGAGAGCTGACGCTTTACCTCGCATTTAAGGAGTATGAATCGGTCGACCTCGCGTGCGTGAACAGCTCTATGAGCGTAGAAAACGTGCGAGCGGACAAGTTATCGGCGTCGAGCGTCAACGGCTCGGTCGAGGCGTCCGGTCTGCTTGCGGCCCAGCTCAAGCTCCACACGGTAAACGGTTCCGTGTCCAGCGCCGACGTGAGGTGCGGTCAACTCAAGGCCCACAGCGTCAACGGTTCGCTGAGGCTGTCCGGCGCGTTTGACGGCGACGTCAAGCTGTCGACGGTAAACGGCTCGGTGGCGCTTACCACTACACTGCCCATCAAGTCCTACGACCTCTCCGTGTCGTCCATGAGCGCGGTATATGTCAACGGGCGACAGCTTAAGCGCAACGGCTTCTTGGACATGGGACCTATCAATATCGACAACTCCGCGTCCAGGACTATAACTGCAAAAACCGTGCACGGGTCGGTGCGCATAGATTCCTCCTGCGCGGGATGAGCACAAACCTAACTCACGCGCTTTCGAGCTTCGATTTTTGATTCGCTTCGGGCGATGCATGGCCGTATGAGCCCCGCTTCGCCTGATTTTTTGCGTGCTTTTCAGTTTTTCGCATTGTGAGATTCGTCGTATTATGTTAGCATACGGTATAATCCACCGAAACACGGAGTTTTGCGACATGGGAAAGCCGACTAACGTGCATGACGGGCATAGGTTACGCTTAAAGGAGCAGTACGCCGCCGGCGGTTCGCAGTATATGCAGGATCATCAACTGCTTGAGCTCCTTTTGTTCTATTGCATTCCGCAGAAGGATACAAATGCGCTCGCCCACGAGCTGCTCGCCAAGTACGGCAGCCTCAGCAGGATACTTACATCCGACGTTGGAGAGCTCGTCTCCAACAGGGGCGTCGGCCTGCACTCGGCCGTGCTGCTCTCGCTCACAGGCGCGCTCGCCAACCGCATGGAGTCCGATAAGACGCGCGGCATGCCCTTGCACAACTCCCAGACCGCCATGCGCTTCTGCATACCGATAGCCGCCTCGGACTCTCGGGAGCGCGCTTATGTCATATCGCTCGACAAGGAGCGCGTACCCGTGTACGCCGAGCGCATAGGCGAGGGCAGCGCCACCAGCGTTTCAATGCATCCGCGCGAGGTAATAGGCTCCGCCATACGCCACAACGCCTCCAGAATCATATTGGTACACAACCATCCATCCGGCGACCTATGTCCATCCGAGGAGGATATACAGCTCACGCACACGCTTATAACCGCCCTGCTCTCCATAGACGTACCCGTTGTAGACCACATAATCGTCGGGCGCAATGACGCCTACTCCATGCGGTCGAACAGCTGTCTTCATTCCGCACACCCCTGGCAGATCACGCTGGAGGACAGGCTGCCTGCGTTCGTAAGCCGCCTCGATGTAAACGCGCGCTTTCGCGAGACTGAGGAGTGGGATTAGCCGCACGCATAACCGAGCGCGCGAAGCCGCCATTCCCGTTGAAGCAGAACGCCGCAAGGCGACAAAAAGAGCGCGGCGTCGACCGCGCTCCAAATGCACAAGCGTGAAGGGAGCCCTCGTATTCTAACGCGCCCGCACCAGAGGCGAACGCCTTCCTTTGCGGTTTTCAGCGTCGCGCTCCCGCAACCGGAGGCGGCCTTGAGGCCATGCTCAAACGGCACGCAGACCGCCGCATTGAGTGGGCGAGCCGTACTCCGACAGCCCCTGAACGCGTCAGAATCTTGCGCCGGCTTCCGTCTTTGCTTGGCGCGACATGATGATTTTGATTACGGGTATCGCTATCACCGCGTTTGCGACATACTGCAGGAGGTTGATGGGCAGCGCCTTCGCTGCTACGTCATAGTCGCCCATTATTACGAGGTCGAATAGGAATATCGCCACTATCAGTATGAGCGAAGTGTAGAGGCTCATCTTCAGCAGCCCGACCCATGAACCGTCTTTCCGCAGCAGCGCTTCGATAAGGAACGCCACACCCGCCATGAGTATCATATACGGCAGACAGTATACCGCGGCGCCGCTTACCCATATGCTCGCCACGAGCACGCCCAACAGCGAGCCCAACCCGCCGACCAGCGCACCAAACGGCCCGCCCAGCACGCAGACAGTAACGCTCACCGCGCACACGCCCAGACACACAAATGAGCCCGCCGGAGCCCCGTCTACGCGCGGCGTGTCGCCTAAAATGCCGAACTGGAGCAACCCCGTCGCCACTATGACGATAACCAGCATGACTGCCATCAATATCCACTTTTTGGTGCTTATCCTGTTCATTCGTCGCCTCCTGCCGTCGTTTTCATAAGTATTTCTGATGCGGCAAAAACTATACCCGCACCGCTGCGTATGCCTTTGAATAATTATACACCAAAAGAGCCGTCCGGTTCCATATGCGGCAAAATGATTCCGCTTTGACTCACTTTTTGTCGGCGATGTGAGCGAGAATGCCCGCAGCGCTCCTGTCTAAAGCGGTTATGAAGCTCTCGCGCTCAAGTATATCCTCTAAATAGTGCGCATCCGATGAATAGAGCACATGATAGCCCTCAAGCGCATTCATGTCCGCCGGAAGCTTTCTGTACACCTCAACCGCCGTCAGCTCCAGCTGCCCGGGTATGAAGCCCAGCGAAGCTATGATGGAGTTCGAGGGCCTGTTGACGTGCGCCGGCACGGGCACGCCCCCCAACCGCCTGCATGCGGCTACTACCTCGTCAATCGACATGGTGGTCGACTGTATCAGCAGCTTGGTCTCCGTGCGTATGGGCTCATCCAGCTCGTTCATCGCTATCTGCTCTCCGAACACGCCGGGCACGTTCTCAATAGGCGGCAAATGCGCGTACACCAGTTCGCCCATCTCGAGCGCCTGCTCCACCTCGGCAAAGTAACACAGCACATGCACTTCCTCGGCTGTCTCGACCTCCAGCGCGGGCACAAATACCAAACCCCGCTGCTGCGCCACCGCCTTGCACGCGAGCAGGTTTCCCGCAGTGTTGTGATCCGACACCGCAATCGCGTCAAGGCCCTTGAGATACGCCATATTGACGACGTTGTTGGGCGTCATGGTCATATCCGCACAGGGCGATATGCATGTGTGGATGTGCAAGTCCGCCGCCAACCGCATGGGGCTTAACGCTCAGGCGCGATGCCCGCGTCGTGCATTAGCGAACATATCCCGTACGCCGTCATGCCCGACGTCACAACCGCTATGCCCTCATCCTCCGCCTTCTTCAACACAAGCGCGTCCGGCTTCATCCCCTCGGGGCATATGACGCACGCCATGTCGTGCAGCGCCGCGACGGCTATCACATTCATGTGGGTCTGCACCGTGACCCATGCGCAGCCTTCCTCGCCCTTCGCCATCACCCAGCTCAATAAATCGCAGACGCAGCCGCACTTTATCTCATTGTCTGCGCCGCCAGCCGTCAGTATTTCCCCGCTTATTCTAAGCGCGAGTTCGCTAACCTTCATGCTTTACGCCTCCTCTGTCTTCATCCTTATCCGCGCTTGTGCGCGCTCGCAAGGTCCACCATCTCCTGCGCCATTTGCCTGACCTTGTCCCTCAGCTTGAATATGCAATCCATCTCGACCGCGTGCCCCTTGACTATGTCCTCGGCGAGCGTCCGGCACGTCGGAGAACCGCACGAGCCGCAATCCAGCCCAGGCAGGCTCTTTGTTATAGTCTCGAGCTGATCCATCATTCGCACCGCAGCTACGACGTCGTCGCTCAGTTTGAGTATGGACTTCGGTTCCAACGGCCTGTCAAACCTGAGCATGGGCGAATCCGCATATCGCTGAACGTGCGCGTCCTTCTCCAGGTCCAGGCGCGGCTGCGAATACTGCAGACGCCGGTTGCGGTTCTTTGCTACGAACTTATTCTCAAAAGTCAACGGGCCGCCCACGCAGCCGCCCGAGCACGCCATAGCCTCGACCAATACCAGGCCCCCCATGCGCTCGTTCTCAATATCATCCAGGCACTGCATTACATTGTCCATGCCGTCAACCGCCAGGTAGTGCTCCGTTCCAACCGCCATGCTTAGTCCGCCAACCACTGCAGAACCCAAGCCAAACGCCCCTGCGCGATGCGCAATAGTCTTTGGCAAGCCGGGGTCGTTCATCGCCTTGCCTATATACGGCAGCAACAGAGCATATACATCCCGCACGGCGAACACGCCGTCTATGTCGGACTTGTCCATTCCCATAGGGGCTTTAATGTGCGTCATCTCCGCCGCGCAGGGAGATATGTAGTACGCGCCGACTTCCTCCCGGGGAACTCCCACCGATTCGCAGAACTCCTCCTTCGCCACTCGCGCGGCAAGCTCGTTTGAAGGTATAAACGGCGACAGGTTGTCTATCAGGTTGGGGTACAGCGCAGCGACCATTCGCGGTATTACCGGGCAGGTACAGGATATTATCGGGTAGACCGCGTCGCCGTTGTGTATGTACTTACTCATGGCCTCGGCGATTATCTCCGCAGCCTTCGCCTCCTCGTATATGGCGTCGAACCCCATGGCGTACAACCCCGCGTACACGTCCTCCAAGTCCGCAAGTCCTCTAAACTGCGAGTACAGCGTGGTAGACGGTATAACTATGTTGTACTTGAACGCGCCTAAAGCCGACAGCGGCGTGGTCATTGCGACCATGGCGTTGTGTGGGCACACCCTCAGGCAGTTGCCGCAGTCTATGCAGCGCTCGTCCATTATCTTTGCCTTGCCCTGCTGCACCCTGAGCGCCTCCGTAGGGCAGCATTTGATGCAGTTTGTGCAGCCCACGCACTTTCTCTTGTCTATGCGTACCGAGTGCTTGTACATACCAAATCCTTCCGTTTCCTCAGATATTGTAGCTGGCGACTATGCGCGTGCCCTTTCCCAGCTCCGACTCGAGCGAGAAACTATGGCTGTGCCGCTTTACGTTCGGGAGCCCCATGCCCGCGCCGAAACCCATAGCCCTGACGCTCTCCGGCGCCGTCGAATACCCCTCCTGCATTACGAGCGACGTGTCCGCGATACCGGGGCCGCAATCGCTGCTTATGAGCGAGAGCACGCCGTCGCCCACCTCGAGTATCAGCTCGCCTCCCTCTGAGTGGATGACGAGATTAAGCTCCAGTTCGTATGACGATATCGCCACTTCGCGTATTATCGCCGGATTGAGCCCCATTCGCTTTAACGCGCCTTTTATCTTGGCGGACGCCTCTCCCGCAGTTGAAAAATCGCCCTTGTTTACCCTATAACTCTCGCTGTATATGACCATCGCCCGCCTACTCCTTGGAACACGCGGGCAATCCCGTGCCGTACAGCCTTCCGCACGCCTCGTACATGGTCATGGGGGTGGACAATATGACCATCTCCCGCTCCTGCGCGCTGTCGATTATCTCCTGCGTGACGCACTTTCCCCGCACGAACAGCAGGCACTTTATATCCAGCATGTCGGCGGTGCGTATTACATGCGAGTTGACCATGCCCGTCAGCACAAGCGTTGTGGGCTTGACGTACGCCAACACATCGCTCATCATATCCGAGCCAAAGGCGCTGTCAACCTCGTCGTTTAGATGCCGTTCGCCGCATATCACCTTGGCTCCGGTCGCCTCCGCTACTTCGCGCAGTTTCATTTGTCCTCCCTTACGCTCCGGAAGCAAGCTCCCCCGCAAGCGCCATGTATTGATGTATCAACTGTAACTGAGTATACTTGATATTGGACGAAAAATCTACCGCATCTTCGAAATTCTGCTCCGCGAGTACTTTAAGCGCCGTGACGAACACATCGTAGCAGCCCCCAACCGCCTGCGCTTGCGCAACTGCCCGCAGGCTCGCTATGTTTCCCGCCGCCGAAACGTCCTCATATAGCGCCCGAACCGCCGCCACGCCCTCCTCTACGCTCTGGCTCTCCACGTCGAACTTCAGCGATATGTCGCCCAAAGCGGTTATGCTGCCGCGCATCAGCGGCAACAGCTCCGCCATCTTCGTCAGCTGCTCTTGCGGCGCGCTGACGGCAAACACGTCCGCGCTTACCGCTATTTCATACAGCGTGCAGTCGTAACCGCCCGATATTAGCTTCTCTTTGACGCTGTCCGCGTCCGTGCGCGCCTCAAACGCACACGCGAGTACGCGGTAACGCCCGTCCTCAGTCAGCATATAGCCGCCCGCGCCCTGCTCTTTCATTGCGGCGGCGAGCTGTTCCGCGTTTTCTTTGGACGCGAATACGCCCAACTGCACGGCGTAGTACTCCAGCGCATCGACGGCGACGCTGCCGTCTACGCTCTCGACTGTGTCCCCGCTGTCTGTGGCCGCCGGCGCTGTGGGTTTTGCGGCAAACAACGGAGCCATTACGTTTTCGGTCAGCCAATCCCCCGCCGAGGAAGCCGATACAAAGTACACAACGCCCGCAAACAACAGCACTGCCAACAGCAGTGCGCCCGCCCCGGAAGCAGAGTCCTTTCCCCGGCGGCCAGCGGCGCGCCTCCTGCGCCTATATTTCATGTCCGCACCTCCTGTACCCATATAGTAAATGTATACATTCGGTCAGAGCGCTTTATACGCGCTATCTGCATTCTTTGGCAAATTCACGCCCCCGGTCTTGCGCGCATGGCGCAAAAAAACGCGCCCGGGCCGCCTTGGCCGCTTCCGGGCGCGCATTGGCGCGTAAACTACCTCCGATCGTCGCTCCTGTACGGCACCGTGGCGCTCGCCACATACGCAGACGCGGGCGACGTGTGCAGTAGCTGGTCGTCAAAGAATATGTGCGCTCCAAACGCCTTGAGCACCTCGCTCTTGTCCACTCCGCCGAGAAAGAAAGCCTCGTCTATCCTGACGCCCCACGCGCGCAGCGTGCGCACGACCCGCTCGTGCGCGGGCGCATTGCGCGCCGTTACGAGCGCCGTCCTTATGGGCGCCTCCTCATCCCTGTACTGCTCCTGGATATTAGATATGGTCATGAGCAGCTTGGCGAACGGCCCCTGCTTGAGCGGCTGCTTGGCGTTGCCCTTCTCGTGCTCCAAGAACGCCTCCATGCCCTCGCTCTTGTATATGCGCTCGGACTCGTCCGAAAAGAGCACCGCATCGCCGTCAAAGGCTATGCGCAGCTGCTTTATGTCCGCTTCAGGGTCGTGATACGAGTGATTTGTGATTATAGTTCCCGCAGCCACGTTGGCGTTTATTGCCGCCTGTACGTCCGCACCGTCCGCCGACAGGAACAGGTCTGTGTTAAACGCCGGCAGATATGGCGCAAGCGACGTCCCACCTGCGAGGGCAGCGCGCGATATGTCCAATCCGTAATAGTCTATCGAGTTGAATATGCGCAGGCTCGTATCCGCCGTGTTGCGCGACATGATTATAACTTCCGTGCGCCGTTCGCGCGGAGTGTTGAGATTGAGCAGCGCCTTTACGACTGCAAAACCCGCGCCCGGCTTTAGCACCTCGTTTTCGTGCTGTATCTGATACATCCGGTACGCCTCGAGGCCCTGTTTCTCAAATACCTCGTTCTCGTATTCGAGATCAAAGAGCGCCCTCGACGATATGCCTACAACCAGAGTCTTGTTTAGATTAAGCGGCATGGTTTATCCCTCCTCAGCTAACGTGCGTATTCTCCTATGGCTTCTATTGCCGACAGCACTCCGCGCAGCATCAATTCACCGCTCATGCAGCAGCCACTGCCCTTGCGCAGCAGCTGCTCCGGCAGAAACGGCAGGTGTATGAACCCGCACATCATGCCCGGCCTGTTGCGCTGCGCATATCGCAGCGCCCAGTACAGCATGTGATTGCACAGGTGAGTCCCCGCCGTCAACGAGAGCGCCGCCGGCACACCAGCGCCTCGAATTGCGCTGACCATCTCCACTACGGGGAGTGTGGCGAACAAACCGTCGGGTGCGCCCGCCTCTATGGGACGATTCACAACCAAGGCGCCATCGTTATCCTCAACGCGATAGTCGTCTAAATTTACGGCTATGCGCTCCACTTCCAACTGCTGGCTCCTGCCGCTCTGGCCGAGCAGGACTACCGCATCCGGCTCGAATGACTCTATCGACTCCCTCAGCGCGCGCTCCGCGTCAGCAGCTGCAACTCTCAGCAGCACCGAGCGCAATTCGCAGCCCGCATGCGCTTTGGGCAGCGCTTTCGCTACCTCCCACGCGGGGTTCACGGGGTCGTGCCAAGGCTCGAAGCCTGAGATCAACAGCCTCATACCGTCACCGCCATTTGATAGCCGCACACCAGCAGAGTCTGCGCCAATATGTACGTCGACATCACTGCGAACGTGCCCTTGGGCAAGCGCTTTTCGGGTATCAACACGATTCTCGCCAATGTGGAGTCGGACACTACGAACGCCAACGCGCCGAGCACGAGCAGCAGCGTTCCGAGCGAGGGAGCCGCCGCAAACGCTATGGTCTGACAGGCCGCCATGCCGCATATCACCAGCGCATAGAGCGCCCCTGCCACGCGCATCCTAACCTCCATATGCCGCGCAGCACAGCTCCATATGAACGCCGCCAAGGCGAGAAATGCGAGCACTATAAGCAGCGCGAGCCACCATTGCACGCCCGCCATATACCCGCCGAATGCGGTTATGCCCGCATACGTCAAATGCGCCAGCGCAAACGACGCTATTCCCGGTACCATGTGCGCAGGCTTGTCTGCGAATAACAGCGCGAAATCCCCTATCGCGCTCAGGCCCAGCGCTGCCGGCACCGCCCAGATCAACTCCTCGGAGCAGACGATGTAGACCGCACACAGGAGCGGCATTACAATGCACTTGGTAACGACGCGCAGCGCCCGCCACTCGAAAAAGCAGCTGAGGAGATGGACGCAGCTCACCAGCGCATACAGTACGATAAAAACTGTCTTCCAAGTCATGATAATTCCCTCACATACCAATCATACCATTTTATAGACCGTGTGTGAACACCTTTCATGCGGAGCGCACGCAAACATATATTACGCCGGGGCTTTTGCGCGCATCGCAAATGTGGTAGTATTAGTCTGATTGTTACCCTATATCGCTATCGGGAGGTCGCTATGCAGCACTTGCTAAAACCCGGACGCCTGCTGAATGAACGAGGGCAGCTCAACGAGGCGGGCTACGCGCTATCGCTGGTCAAGGAGTACGACAGGACGCACATCGCGGCCGCACCCCACCGCATAAAGGAGTGGGACTATTACCTCGTCTACAACGACCGCTTCGCGCTTGCACTCACAATAGACGACAACAGCTACATGGGGCTCTTAAGCGCCTCGTTCATCGATTTTGCGAACCGCCGTGAAGTGACCTGCAGCCCGCTTCGCGCATTTACATTCGGCCGCACGCAAATGCCGTCCTCTTCCCGCGAAGGCGATATTCGAGTGGCCCTCAAGAACGTGCAAATCTCATTCGAGCATACGGACGGGAAGCGCGCGCTGAACTGCAGCATGCCAAAATTCCCCGGCGGCGGGTTGGAGGCGCATATCGCTCTGACAGATGAACCGCGCGACAGCATGGTAATCGCGACGCCCTTCGCGGAGGATGCCAAAGCGTTCTATTACAATCAGAAGATCATAGGCATGCGCGCAAGCGGCACCGTCCGCTTTGAGGGGCGCGAGTACACATTCTCCCCCGACGACTCATTCGGGCTGCTCGACTGGGGCAGAGGCGTTTGGACGTACGATAACACCTGGTACTGGGGCGCGGCCCAAGGCGTAGTCGGCGGGCGCGTGTTCGGCTTTAACATCGGCTGCGGCTTCGGGGATACGAGCGCCGCCTCCGAGAATATGCTGTTCTACGACGGCGCCGCTCATAAGCTCGACAGGCTGAAGTACGAGATTCCGATGCGCCCCGACGGCACCCGGGACTACCTGGCGCCCTACGCCATTAAGACCGACGACGGCAGGCTCGACCTGCTGTTTACCCCGATAATCGACAGGAGTTCGTACACTTCGATAGGCATAGTGCTGAGCGATCAGCACCAAGTGTTCGGCCGTTTCTCCGGCAGCGCGACGCTCGACTGCGGCACCACGTTCGAAATTAAAGACCTCACCGGCTTTGCGGAGCTGGTGCGCAATAAGTGGTGATACCACGATATTAACGCTATAACGACTGGAGGCTTTCACTTTGCACGTCAATCCACAGCACATTCAGGAAGTTCTGATAGACGGCGCTTCGCTCACTATCGAGCAGGTAGTCGCCGCAGCGCGCTTCGGCGCGCGCGTATCGGTCGCCGAAGCCGCTATGGATGCCATGCGGCGCTCGCGTGCGCTCGTGTCAAAGATAATTGACGAGGAGCGCGTCGCCTACGGCATCAGCACGGGTTTCGGCGAGTTCAGCAAAATCAGCATTGGCAGTGAGCTGAGCGGTAAGCTCCAAATGAATCTCATACTAAGCCACTGCGTTGGAGTAGGCGAACCTCTGCCCACTGAGGTAGTCCGCGCCATGATGCTGCTGAGGGCAAACGCGCTGTGCAAGGGCTGCTCCGGCATACGCCCGGAAATAGTGCTCGCACTCGTGGAGATGCTCAACAAGCGCGTACATCCGATAGTGCCCGAAAAGGGCTCCCTGGGCGCGAGCGGCGACCTCGCTCCGCTGTCCCACATGGCGCTCCCGCTCCTGGGTCTGGGCGTCGCCGAGTACGAGGGGCGGACACTGAGCGGCGCGGACGCAATGGAGCGCGCCGGCATACAGGTGTTTACGCTGCTCGCTAAAGAGGGGCTCGCGCTCATAAACGGCACGCAGTGCATGACCGCTATCGGGCTTCTGGCCTGCTATGACAGCCTGCGCGCCGCACAACTCGCGGATATAGTCGCCTCCATGTCCATGGAAGCGCTTACGGCGCTCCGCAATGCCTTCGACCCGCGCGTTCACGCCGTTCGCCCGCACAAAGGGCAGGGCATTGTGGCGCGCAACATACTCCTCCTGACGGACGGCAGCCCGCTGCTCGACGCATCCGCCTCGCTCCGCGTTCAGGACGCCTACGCCATACGCTGTTTGCCGCAGGTTCACGGCGCTTGCAGGGATGCCATAGACCACGTGCGCGGCAAAATCGAAATAGAGATCAACTCCGCAACTGACAACCCGCTGCTGTTCTTGGACGACGAGAGCGTGATATCCGGCGGCAACTTCCACGGGGAGCCCATGGCGCTCGCATTTGACTACCTCGGTATCGCGGCGGCGGAGCTCGCAAGCATATCAGAGCGCAGGATGGAGAGACTCGTAAACCCCGCGCTCAGCAACGGACTTCCAGCATTCCTCACCCCCAATGGCGGCATCAACTCCGGCTACATGATATGCCAGTACGGCGCCGCCTCGCTCGTGTCCGAAAACAAGGTGCTCGCGCACCCCGCCAGCGTGGACTCCATACCCAGCTCTGCAAACCAGGAGGATCACGTCAGCATGGGTACTACCGCCGCGCGCAAGTGCGCTTCCATAGTCGACAACACCTATTCCGTGCTCGCATACGAGCTGATGGCGGCAGTACAGGGCATAGAGTTGCGCGGAGGGGATATCTCGCCCGTTCACCGCGCACTGTTTGACGCGGCGCGCAAGCGCTTCGGCTTCTACGGCGAAGACCGCGAAATCAGGGACGATATTTCAGGCGCGAATGTGCTCGTGAGAAGCGGAGAGCTTCAGCGCATCGTGTTTGAGACGATACCCGAATTTGAGTGAGGAGAGTCATATGAACACCATTCCAAGCAACATGATAGAACACGTATTCGGCGGCCCGCTGCCAGAGCTTCAGCCGTTTAAAGACGGCATAAGGCGCGCGCCCAGGCGCGAGGCGCACCTGTCGCAATCGGACACGGAGCTCGCGCTCGCCAATGCGCTGCGCTACATACCGACCAAGTACCACGATGCGCTCGCGCCGGAGTTCATGCGCGAGCTGATGGAGCACGGCAGGATATACGGCTACCGCTTCCGCCCGCACGGCGAACTCCACGGCATGCCAATAGAGCATTACCGCGGCGCGTGCGTGGAGGGCAAGGCGTTTCAGGTGATGATAGACAACAATCTCGACTTCGCCGTCGCGCTCTACCCCTACGAATTGGTTACATACGGAGAAACCGGTCAAGTCTGCCAGAACTGGATGCAATACCGCCTCATAAAGGCATACCTGGAGTTGTTGACGGATGAGCAGACGCTGGTAATAGAGTCCGGACATCCGCTCGGGCTGTTCCGCTCACACAAGCTCGCCCCGCGAGTGATTATAACAAACGGGCTTATGGTGGGGATGTTCGACAACCAGAGCGACTTCAACCGCGCCGCGGCACTCGGCGTCGCCAACTATGGTCAGATGACCGCCGGCGGCTGGATGTATATAGGCCCCCAGGGCATAGTTCACGGCACATTCAACACGCTGCTCAACGCGGGCAGAATGAAGCTCGGCATACCACAGAATGAAGACCTGGCGGGGAAGTTATTCGTATCATCGGGCCTCGGCGGCATGAGCGGCGCTCAGGGCAAGGCAGCCGAGATAGCGGGCGCAGTATCCATAATCGCCGAAGTCGATGCATCGCGCATACGGACGCGCCACGAGCAGGGCTGGGTCAGCTGCTGTACGAACAGCCTTGAGGACGCGGTCGCAATCGCCAACGAGAAGCTCGCGGCCAGGACGCCCTGCGCAATCGCCTATCACGGCAATGTAGTAGACCTGCTGCAATACTTGATAGCCAACAATGTGCACGTCGACTTGCTGTCGGACCAGACCTCATGCCATGTGCCGTACGACGGCGGCTATTGCCCGCAGGGAGTGAGCTTTGAGGAGCGCACGCGCCTGCTCGACGAGGACAAGCAGGAGTTCGCGCGCCTCGTCGATAAGTCCCTCGTTAAGCACTACGAGCTCATTTGCGAGCTGAGCCGCCGGGGAACGTACTTCTTCGACTACGGGAACAGCTTTCTCAAAGCCGTATACGACGCCGGAGTCAAGGGCATATGCCGCAACGGACACGATGAAAAGGACGGGTTTGTGTTCCCCTCCTATGTCGAGGATATACTCGGCCCACAGCTGTTCGACTACGGCTACGGCCCGTTCCGCTGGGTGTGCCTCAGCGGAAGACCCGAGGATCTCGACGCTACCGACCGCGCCGCCATGGAGTGCATAGACCCCAACAGGCGCTATCAGGACAGGGACAACTATATCTGGGTGCGCGATGCGAAAAAGAACAAGCTGGTAGTGGGAACGCAGGCGCGCATACTCTATCAGGACGCCATGGGCAGGACGAAGATCGCGCTGCGGTTTAACGAGATGGTCAGAGAAGGGCTGATCGGCCCGGTAATGCTCGGCAGGGACCATCACGACACCGGCGGTACGGATTCGCCCTTCCGCGAGACTTCCAACATTAAGGACGGCTCTAACATCATGGCGGACATGGCTACGCAGTGCTTCGCCGGCAATGCCGCGCGAGGCATGAGCCTCATAGCGCTGCACAACGGCGGCGGCGTCGGCATCGGCAAGGCTATAAACGGCGGCTTCGGCATGGTCTTGGATGGCAGCGAGCGCGTGGACGCCATACTCTCCATGGCAATGCCCTGGGATACCATGGGCGGAGTCGCACGGCGCGCTTGGGCGCGAAATGAGAACTCCATCTCCACCGTGGCGGAGTACAATCGAAACAACGCCCGCACTGACCACATAACGCTTCCGAGCGTGGCCAGCGCGGAGCTTGTTAATAAAACCGTTTCAGACGCATTACAAAACAGCGGAGGTTATCATGGCTAAAATAATCGAATGCATCCCGAATATCAGCGAGGGCAGGCGCACGGACGTTGTCGAGGCGCTTGTGGGCGTGATAAGGGAAGTTCCGGGCGTTACGCTGCTCGACTACTCCTCAGACGCGAGCCACAACAGAAGCGTGATCACCATGGTGGGAGACCCCGACGGGGTTGCGGAGGCCGCATTCCGCCTCGCCATGGCGGCGCGAGACAACATAGACCTCACGCGTCACGAGGGCGAGCATCCGCGCATGGGCGCAATCGACGTAATACCCTTTGTTCCCATAAAGGACACCACCGTCGCGGAGTGCGTGGCGCTCTCCAAAGCGCTCGGCGAGCGCATAGCCGCTGAGTTGTCCATACCCGTATTCCTCTACGAGGATTCGGCGAGCGCACCGCACCGCAAGAACCTCGCCGACATACGCAAGGGACAATTCGAGGGCATGGCGGACAAGGTCAAAGAGGAGAAATGGCACCCCGATTTCGGCGGCAACACCGTCCACCCGACCGCAGGCGTAGTCGCGGTGGGGGCGCGCGCGCCGTTGGTGGCGTATAACATCAACCTGAGCACCAGCGATGTGAAAATCGCCGACAAGATCGCCCGCATTATCCGCGAGCGCAGCGGCGGGCTGAAGCACGTCAAAGCGCTGGGCGTAATGCTCGAGGACAGGAATATCGCGCAGGTATCCATCAATATGTGCAACTACGCCAAGACGCCGCTTTACAGGGTGTTTGAACTCGTCCGGGTAGAGGCCGCGCGCTATGGAGTTCATATTATCGGCAGCGAGATAATCGGACTCGCTCCCATGGGCGCGCTGATCGACACCGCCGAGTACTACCTGCAGCTCGAGGGCTTCTCCAAGGAGCAGGTGCTCGAGAACCGCCTTATGTAGCGCACGCATATGCCGGCATCCGTAATAATCTACAACATAGGCACACTGGCGACGGCTCAGGGTTCGCAAAAGCTGTGCGGCAGGGCGCAGGGCGCCGTACTTAAGCTACATGACGCGTATGTGGCTGTCGACGGCGAAAAGATATGCGCGGTGGGCACAGGCCCCGCGCCCCGTGAACTCATCGCGTCTTCGACGCGTCTCATAGACGCACAGGGCAGGCTCGTAACTGCCGGACTGATAGACTGCCACACACATCTCGTATTCGGTGGTTGGCGTGAACACGAACTCGCGCAGAAGCTCCGCGGCGCAGACTACTTGGACATACTCAAAAGCGGCGGAGGTATACTCTCTACCGTGCGGAGCACGCGCGCGGCATCTGAGGAGGAGCTCGCGGAGAAGGCCGGCGAGGCGCTTTCAACAATGCTCCTCTACGGCACGACCACCTGTGAGGCCAAGAGCGGCTATGGGCTGAGCGCGGAGCACGAGCTGAAACAGTTGAGGGCGGCAAAGCGCCTTAACGAGGTGCAGCCCGTTGAGATAGTGTCGACTTTCATGGGCGCTCACGCCGTGCCCGACGAGTTCGCGGACGACAGGGAGGGCTATATACGCGCCCTTACCGATGAAATGATACCTCGCGTGGCCCGGGAGCATCTGGCGGAGTTCTGTGACGTGTTCTGCGAAACCGCCGTGTTCGACGCCGCGGAGTCAGAGCGCGTGCTGCGCGCCGCGCAGGCGCACGGCATGGGTGCAAAGATTCACGCGGACGAGATAGACGCCATAGGCGGCTCGGAGCTCGCGGGGCAAATAGGCGCGGTCAGCGCGGAGCACCTCATAGCGGCACAGCCGTCCGGCATAGAATCCATGGCGCGCGGAGGTACTATCGCGGTGCTGCTGCCGGCGACCTCGTTCTACCTCGGCAAGGGCTTCGCACCGGCGCGCGAAATGATAGACGCGGGCGTAGCTGTCGCAGTCGCAAGCGACTTCAATCCCGGCTCGACGCCCAACCTGTCGCTTCAGCTGCCCATGAACATGGCCTGCTACAAGTATCGCCTAACGCCGGAGGAGGTGTTGACGGCGGTCACGCTGAACGCCGCAGCCGCAATCGGCAGGGCTGACAGGCTCGGCACCGTCGAAGCGTCAAAGCAGGCAGATCTGCTGATATGGGACGCGCCCAACCTCGACAGGGCGCTGTACAGATACGGTGCAAACCAAGTAAAAACAGTCATTAAGAAGGGGGAAATAGTCATAGTGGAAGGCAACCGTATGGACAGCCACAGGCTCGCAGACATGACAGTAAGTGATTTCATCAAACTGGTGGCAAGTGACGAACCAGCGCCCGGAGGCGGCTCTGTATCCGCAGTCGCAGGCGCGATGGGCATAGGTCTCGCCGCTATGACAGCCAGGCTCACCGCTTCAAAAAAGAAATACGCGGACGCACATGAGCTCATGCGCAGCATCATTGACCGCGCAGACCCGTTCGTGAACTCCATGACGGACGGCATAGACAGGGATACCGACGCGTATAACGGCTTTGGCGAGGCTGCCAAGCTCCCCAAGGACACGGATGAGCAAAAGGCCGCAAGGCGCGCCGCTATGCAATCCGCGCTGAAGTACGCTGCACAGGTGCCCTTTGAGCTGCTGCTAAACTGCGAGAGAGCGCTCGAGGTATTGAGCGAGTGTGTAGGCACCATCAATCCCAACTGCTACTCCGACCTCGGTTCCGGCGCGGCAAACCTGCGCAGCGCCGCTCAGGGCGCGTGGCTTAACGTGCTCATAAACATCAGCGGAATCGCAGACGAAGACTTCGCGCAGGATATGAGGCTGAGGAGCGAAGCCGCCATAGCGCGCTGCTATGAGCTGGCGGACAAGGCGTTCTCCGATATAGAGGGGTTCATACGCCAATAGCGCCGCAGCCGTGAAAGCAAAAGCCGCTTCGGATGCAACCCGGGGCGGCTTTAATCGAGAAATCGAGCGTGCACAGATTCAAGGCGTCACGGCGCGTATTCAAACACCTTCTGCACGCGCTGCCTGTCCTGTGTGGCGGTAGACCCATCGGGATATATCACACCGTAGTCGTTTGGCTCGGTCAATGAGAAATGCATCGCATCGGAACCGTTGCCGAAGTAGCCGCCCCACGAGAAGCCCTCGCGTGCAAAGGCTATTTCGTGCAGCAGATAGTTGAGCAGCGTGTCCGGAATGAGCTTGCCCTGTTGCCGGTTTCCGTCAAATGTAAAACAATAGACGTGGCTATGTCCGTCGAGCGCTTTGAGGCCGTCGTACGTCAGCTTGGCGATGTCACGCTCTATCTGTACCCAGTTCGTATCGTAACCATTCTCGTCCAACAGTATCTGGTTTACCTCGAGCGTACTGTTTATGTCTATGCACGTGCCGAAGCTGTGATGGCTCACCTTGGAGAACCACCAATCCTGGAAGCGCGGCACATACGCGCCATCGGCAAGGTTGTACACCATAGCATCGTTGAGCAAAAACGCGCCGGTAGTGCCGTCATCGTAGGTTATGCTGACATACGACTCCCTGATGTGGTCAAACGCGTTCTTAAACGCGTCATACGCCAGCCTGTGCACCTGGTAGTACCTGCCGTTGAACGTCAACGAGATGATGTTGTCCTTCTCCCACTGCTCGTCTATCACTATACGCCTGCTCGCGCGCCTTGCAACTTTGAATCTGAACAGATATGATTCATCGCCGAAGAACTCCCTCAGAGGGTCGACGAATATGTAGTGTATCATGTCGTTTGTCAGCTGCACCCACTCTGATATCGTGAACTCCGCCCGCCACAACAGCACGTCGGAGTCCGTCTGGTTGGACACATACAGCTCCAGCCGCTTCTCGCCCTCCGTCAGCCGCGAGAAAGGCGCAAGATAGCTTATGCTCGTGTTCCCCCCATTCAGGTCGTAAATAAGCTCACCCAGATCCCCCGACTCGGCCGCCTGCCGCAATTCCAGCGTATCGCCGGCGATATCGTACACGCGCACCTCGACTGCGCTGATTGGAGTATCCGATTGTATTACGCCCTCGAGCGTGAACGCCTGCCCGAGCGCAACCGTCGCGCCCTGCCTGGGCATCATAGTCCACAAAAGCTCTATGGAGTCGGGTATGTTCTGCGGCATCTCATCGGCGTAAGTCAATACGGTCGGTGTGACCGTAGGTATCGGTTGACTGGCAGTCGGGGCGCCGGACGTGACGTCAATCGTGCTCTCAGGAGTGTACGCGGGAGTGGCGCTGTTCCCCGGAAAGCTGATCTCGCCGCCGTGTGTCCCACTCTCACCGACGCAACCAAACAAAGACGCCGCGCCGATCAGCAGCAACGCGAACGCTATGAGTTTTTTCACCATACGCAACCTCCGTTCCACTGCACAATACTACCATGGCGCTGCAAACAATTTCAACCGAAGCACGCATTTATTTACAGCATATTCATATTTGCACACCTGCGTACCTCTCATGTGAGAGTTGCATTCGCGGCGCGATAATGTTAGAATTATATATAAGCTAAGGAGGACGACATGGCCCTGCTCATAAGAAACGGCACAGTAGTAAACGCGCGCGACAGCGCCTCTGCCGACGTACTCATACGCGGCGACAGGATTGTGCAGATAGCGCCCGATTTGTGCGCTTCAGACGCCGATGAAGTGATTGATGCCTCCGGTTGCCTGGTCATGCCGGGTTTCATAGACACACACACGCACTTCGACCTCGACACTGGTACTGCCGTCACCGCAGACGATTTCGCCAGCGGAACCGCGGCAGCGCTGTTGGGCGGCACGACTACGGTGCTGGATTTTGCCACACAGGAGCCAGGCGGCTCGCTCGCAGACGCGTTTCACGAGTGGATGCGCAAGGCGCAGGGCAGCTCGTGCAATTACGGCTTTCACATCGCCATAGCCCGCTTCGATGACGCGGTATCCGCAGAAATGGAGTACATGCGCAGTCTGGGCGTTACCTCGTACAAACTCTACATGGTGTACGACGCACTGAGAGTCGACGACGGCGCCATATTCCGCGCGCTCAAGCGCGCGCGCGAACTGGATTCACTGGTCGCAGTGCACTGCGAGAACTACGATTTGATAAGAGCGCTCTCCCGCGAGCTGCACGAGCGCGGCTTGCAGGGCGACCCCGCTTCACATGTGCGGAGCAGGCCTAATGAGGTCGAAGCGGAGGCAGTTAACCGCCTCATATACATCGCGCGCCTGGCGGAGGCTCCCGCGTACATCGTTCACCTGTCGACTAAAGAAGCGCTGCTGGAGGTGCGCCGGCACCGCGCCGCTTTTGCCGAGCCGGAGGTGTTCGTCGAGACCTGTCCGCAGTATTTGACGCTGCACGACGAGCTGTACGATGCCGACGGCAGGAAATACATCATGAGCCCCCCGCTGCGCAAGCCAAGCGACGCGGAAGCGCTCTGGGATGCGCTCGAGGACGGCAACATAGACGCCATCGGTACGGATCACTGCTCCTTTACTCTCGCGCAAAAAGATGCCGGCGCGCATGACTACGCGCTCGTCCCCAACGGCATTCCCGGCGTTCAGCACAGAGTTGAGCTGATGTTCAGCGAAGGTGTGCTCGCGGGGCGCTGCGACCCTCAAAAACTCGTCAGGCTAATGGCGTACAACCCCGCAAAGCTGTTCGGTATACGCGACAGGGGCGTGCTCGCATCGGGCGCATTCGCAGATATAACCATATGGTCTCCGGAGGGCAGCCGCATAGTAACTGACGCGGACAACGCGTACAAGTGCGGCTATTCGCCTTACAGCGGAATGACAGTTCGCGGGAGGGTGCGGGACGTCATACTAAACGGCGTTCACTGCGTACATGACGGAGAACTGCTCCAAATGGGCTGCGGAAGGTACCTCGCGCGAGGCAAAAGCGGGGCTCTATGAGAATCGGCTGCGTCTTGCTCGCCGCCGGGTGCTCCCATAGATTTGGCGGTAATAAGCTGCTGAGCGATTTCTGCGGCCAGCCGCTGGCGGTTCACGCAGCGGCCGCGCTTCCGCAATCCCGCTTTTACCGCACGGTCGCGGTCACACAGGCGGACACGCGCCCGCTGTTGTTGGACTGCGGCTTGGAATGCCTTCTAAACGATGCGCCCGAGAGGGGAATCAGTTCGAGCATAAGAATAGGCCTGGGCGCGCTTGCGGACGCGGATGCGGCGATGTTCTGCGTCTGCGATCAGCCGCTGCTGCGGCCCGAGAGCGTGGAGCGCGTACTGGACATGTGGCTCGCAAACCCCAGTCGCATAGTCGCTCTCGCCTTCGAGGGCGTAAAGGGCAACCCGGTAGTGTTTCCGCGCGGCTTTTTCCCGGAGCTCGCCGCACTCGCCGGCGACAGGGGCGGAAGCGCAGTCATCAGACGCCATCCGGACGCCCTGTTGCTGTGCGAAGCCGGCAGCGCAGCGGAGCTGGCCGATGCGGACACGGCGCTTGAATTGGCCGCACTCGCCGCAACACACAAGAACGGAGGTAAACCATGACGGACACATACATCGTGCACGGCGACATCATACACGCGCCGGCTTTGGACGCGATAGAGCACATACCCGACGGTTATGTCGCAGTACGCGGCGGGAGAGTCGCGGGCATATACGGCGAACTGCCCGCGGAATACGCGCATATGCCGCTGCACGACTATCGCGGCAGGCTGGTGACGCAGGCACTGTGCGACATGCATCTCCATGCGCCACAGTACCCGATGCTCGGCATGGGGATAGACCTGCCGCTGCTGGAATGGCTGAACACATACACATTCGCAACGGAAGCCCGATTTGACGACGTTGAATACGCCCGGCGCGTGTATGACGCGCTCGCCGCCAAGCTCGTCTCCGTGGGCACCACGCGCGTGTGCATGTTTTCGAGCGTGCATACGGATTCCACGCTGGCGCTCATGCAGGCGCTCGAGGACGCGGGCATATCCGGCTACGTCGGCAAGGTCAATATGGACCGCAACTGCCCCCTCTCCATTCGAGAGGATACGGAGCGCTCCATCGCCGAAACCGAGCGCTTCATAGACGAGGCGCTCAAGCGCTTCAAGCGCGTTCGCCCCATCATTACTCCCCGCTTTACGCCCGCGTGCTCTGACGACCTCATGACACGGCTCGGCGAGCTCGCGCGGGCGAGCGCCCTGCCAATACAGTCTCACATGAGCGAGAACGCCGACGAATGCGCTTGGGTGCTTGAGCTCTGCCCCGACTGCAGCGCCTACTGGGAGACTTATCACAAGCGCGGTCTGTTTGGCGAGAAAACCATAGTGGCTCACTGCGTATTCAGTGACGAAGCGGAGCGCGCCGCCATAGCGCGCTGTGGCGCGTGGGTCGCACACTGTCCGGACTCCAATGTCAACCTGTGTTCCGGCGTAGCTCCGCTGCGCAAAATGCTCGACGAGCGCCTCAACGTCGTCCTGGGCTCCGATATAGCCGGCGGCGCGCAGCTATCCATGCTGCAGGTTGCGGCAATGGCGGTAAAGTCCGCCAAGCTGCGAAGCATTGCGACAGGCGGCGCCGAGGGTTGCATTTCCGCGACCGAGGCGCTGTATTTGGCGACGAGTGCAGGCCAGGTGTTCTTCGGCGAGCAACCGGGCTTTGCGCAGGGAAACGAATTCCACGCCATAGTCATCGACGACCGCGCCCTTCAGGCTCCGCCGTCCATGTCCCCGTCAGACCGCATCGGACGCGCGCTCTACACCACAGAATCCGCGGATATAGAGGCAGTGTACGCCTGCCGCAAACTATGATTCGGCTGCGCGCGCACCACATACTCTGCCTGGCCCAATTCGTCGGCAAGGGCTACGATGAACGCTTTACCGCATATGTGAGCGCGCTTCCGCGCGCGCTGCGCTCCGAACGCAGCATAATCATAACTGCAGCGGAGCCCGACGAGATGTGCCTGCACTGCCCAAACATGAGCGGCGGTCGCTGCCTGCTCGGAGAATGCGATGTCGCCGCAAAAGACGCCGCCGCGCTCACGGTACTCGAATTGACTGCGGGAAGCGCCTGCACAGTCGACGAGCTCAACTCGAAGCTCGGCGCGCTATCCCTCGAAAGCTATGAGCTCGTATGCGGCGGCTGCAGATGGCAGAACGAAGGCGTATGCGCCTATACTCGCATACGCCCCATATGAATGCCCGCTTCGATGCCTTTCGCGCCTAAAGCTGCGGCGCGTAACGCTCATCTATAAGCACGCAAAACGCCGCCGCCAGGAGCTGCGTCATTACGGCGCCCGCCGCAAGGCTGACCTGTGCGCTCAAACGCCCGACGTCCAAGCCCCTTCGCAGTTCGTCATAGAACAGCCGCGTAAGCATCGCCTTGTCGCCTATGGACTTCGCCGCCTCGACCAGATCCCCCGCCTTTGCAGGACTCTCCGTCGCAAGCAGCCTGAGTTTTATCTCCTGCGCGAACTCGCGCTCCGTGTACACATGCGCGGTTTCCAGCCCGAACATCCTGCCCGCCATATCCGCCGCAACATGAATCCACCCCCGGTGAACGTACTTCGCCGACGTGGTTTTAACCATGTGCTTGATAAAGCGCAGTGCAATGAAATCGAGAAAGGCGTCGCCGGCTGCGTTGCGGGGCAGCGCGAGCCGCGCCAAGCGCTCGCAGAGTTCAACAAATGCCTCTTTGCCGCCCTCGAAGCTGCCCTTCTCAAACGTATATGTCCATCCGTCATATCGTCCGTATGCCTTCATGGCGTCATTGTAGCCGATAGCTATGTTGCGCCGCGCCACCTCAGGGCTGAATATCAGTATCATGCCCAGATCCTCGTGCGGCTCTATGACCGTCAGCTTGACATCCTGGCGCTTTACAGACCTGCTTACCCCTATGCTGTGCAGGTTGATGGCGATTATTTCCGTCGCACCCCTGTCGAGCGCCATATTTATGGGCATGTTATCGTAATAGCCCCCGTCGGTGTACGTCTTCATACCCGGAAAACACGCGCTCGACGCCATCATGTAATCTATCAGCTTGTCGCGCGGTATATCGCCCTTAAAGAGGCACACCGGTTCGAGCGACGGATAATGCACGGTGACGAGCCCGAAATCTATCGGCGACTCGTACACGCCGTCAACGTCCACCACCCGCATGAGCAGTTCCCTTAGCGGTGACTGGTCTATGCTGCCGTCCTTTATGGCCTTGGCTACGAATACTCGAAGCGCGGCGTTCTTCGCCGCCGGATCGCTCATGTCGCCTTCCACGCTGCAGTCCAGCACGCTCTCGGTGGTTATGTGCATCCACATCTCCTGTGCGAGCTCTACGCCGTTCTCCAGGGTCATTACCGCGCCGTTGAGCGCTCCCACGGATGTCCCGGTCACGATGGAATACCCCACGCCGAGCTCCCGCAGCGCCTTCATGGCGCCAACCTGGTACGAGCCCCTCGCGCCGCCCCCTGCCAAAACTATCGCTACTCCGTCTTTGTAGATCATGCTGCGTATCTATTCCCTTCATCCGCGTAACACCATTATATTGCCGTTCGCCCGATATGACAACGCCCCCGACGAAAATCGCCGGGGCCGCTGTCTTTTATACACTTGAGACGCCGTTACTACTTCGCTTCGTTCAGTATGCCGCGGGAAGCCTCCTCCCTAAACTGGGTCGTGTACAGGTCATAGTAGTAGCCCCTGAGCTTGAGCAGCTCGCTGTGCGTGCCGCACTCCGTGATCTTCCCGTTGCGTATGACGAGTATCCTGTCCGCGTTCTTTATGGTCGAGAGCCTGTGCGCCACAATGAAGCTCGTCCTGCCCTTGAGCACCATGTTGGTGGCGTTCTGGATTATCTGCTCCGTCTCGGTGTCTATCGATGACGTAGCCTCGTCCAGCACGAATATGCGCGGATCCGCGAGTATCACCCTCGCGAAGGATATGAGCTGCTTCTGCCCGGTCGAGAGGCGTATTCCGCCCTCGCCTATCTCGGTGTCGTAGCCCTTATCCTGCTTGAGTATAAATTCCTCTGCGTGCACCGTCTGCGCCGCTGCACGTATCTCCTCGAAGGTCGCGTCTTTGCGCGCGTACGCTATGTTGTCGCGTATCGTGCCCGAGAACAGGTGCGGCTGCTGCAATACATAGCCCAGCCTGTTCTGGAGCCACAGCTGGCTGCGCTTGCGATAGTCCTCGCCGTCTATCAGTATCTCGCCCTCGGTGGGCTCGTAAAAGCGGCACACGAGATTGACTATTGTACTCTTGCCCGCGCCCGTCTCTCCCACGAGCGCTATGTTCTCGCCTGCGCGTACGTGCAGATTGAAGTCGTCCAGTACGCGCTCGCCCTCCTTGTACGCGAAGCTGACATGCCGAAACTCTATGTCGCCGGATATGTCCTCCCAGTTCTCGCGCTTGGGATTGAAACTGTCGCCGTACTTCTCCTCCGCCTCAGGCGTGTCCTGTACGTCGCACGGAGTGTTGATAAGCGTCAACACGCGCTCCGCGCTCGCCTGGGCGCTCTGGAACTCCGCCAATATCCTCGCAAGCGACTGTATCGGCTCAAAGAAACCCGCAGTGTAGCTTATGAAGGCCGACAGCGTGCCGAAGCCCACTATGCCGAATATAGTCGTCTCTCCAAGCGTTTCAAGCAGCACTGCATTGCCGCCATAGTACAGCGCGAGCGCGGTACCGACGGAACCCAGCAGTATTACGAGCGGCATGAACGTGTGCGACAACACTATCGAGCGCACAGATGCGCGCTTCATCTCGGACGTTATGTCCTCAAACTCGGTCGAGTTGCGCTCCTCGCGAACCAGCGTCTTGGTAGTCATCGCGCCCATTATGCCCTCGTTGAACGCGCCGGTGATGCGCGAGTTTGTCTTCCTGACTACGCGCTGATACTTGAGTATCTTCTTGCGGAAGTATACACATATGAACGCCAGGGGCGGTATGACCACCATGGTTATGAGCGCGAGCTTCCAGTTGAGTACGAATATCACGCAGACCACGCCCAGCATGTACGTCAGCGCCCATAGCAGGTCGACTATGCTCCACGCTATCATTTCACTCAGGCGCGCTATGTCGCTCACCATTCTCGCCATGATGTATCCGACGGGCGTCTTATCGTAGTACGAGAACGACAGCTCCTGCAGCTTAACAAAGCCCTCCTGCCGTATGTCGTACGCCATGCCCATCTCGATTTTGCCGGCGAGCCGGACAAACAAGCAGACGCATATGGCCTGGACGATTATGACCGCGGCGTATATCAGTATGAACCAGTGTATTCCCTCCGTGGTCGATTTGCCCACGAATTCGTTTATCGCATATCTGGTAAGCAGCGGGTAAACGATGTCCATGCCCGCGCAGAACACCATCGACAGACAAGCGGCTATTACCGTCTTCTTGTAGCGCATGGCGTACGCGAACAGCTTTTTCCATATGTTCAAATCGACTTTTTGGTCAAAGTCCTGTTCTTCGATGTAGCTGTAATCACTCATCTGTGCCGCCTCCTTCCTCCTGCTTGAGCTCATCCTCAAGCAAATTCTGTATGTGCGCTATCCGCCTGTACAAACCGTCCTGCGCCATGAGCTCGTCATGCGTGCCCTGCTGGACGAGCCTGCCGCCGTCCAACACGAGTATGTTGTCCGCCTCACACAGCGTCGTTATCCTGTGCGAGATTATGAACATGGTGCTGTCCTGCTTGTTCGCCTTGAGCGCGTCCCGTATGGCGGCGTCCGTCTCCGTGTCCACCGCGCTCATGGAGTCGTCAAACACGAGTATGGGCACCTTCTGCATGAGCATCCGCGCAATGGCGACTCGCTGCTTCTGACCGCCGGAGAGCGTTACGCCGCGCTCGCCGACTATGGTATCGTAGCCCTTATCAAACGTCATAACGACGTCGTGCAGAGCCGCGACCTTGGACGCGTTAAATACCTCTTCGTCCGATGCGGCGGGGTTTATAATGCGTATGTTATCCATTATCGACCTCGAATAGAGGAACGGCTCCTGCAGCACTATGCCTATGCTGCGCCTCAGGTGCGCGCTCTCTATGTCGTTTATGTCGATGCCGTCAATCGTTATGCTGCCCGCGGTACAGGTGTAGAGGCGCTGCAGCAGCTGTACGAGACTCGACTTGCCGGAGCCGGTCGAACCGAGTATTGCGACGGTCTGACCGGGCGTTACCCGGAAGCTTATGTCTTTTAGTACGTCGTCGTAGGTATCGTAGCCGAAGCAGACGTCCTTGAACTCTATTTCGCCCTTTATCTCGGGCGTCAAAGCCCTGCCGGTCTCTCGCTCGACGGGGTGGCTTAGTATCTCGTCCAACCTGCCCAGGGACACCGTCGCCTTGCCCATGTCCGCGAGGACGCGCCCGAGCTGGCGTACCGGCCACGTCAGCATGCTCGTGTATGTGCTGAACAGCAACAGATTGCCGAGCGTCAATTCCCCGGAAGCGCACATGAAGCAGCCGTAGCACAGCGATATGGCTATCTGAGTGTAGCCCAGCGCGTCAGACATTCCCCAGTAGGTCGAGAGCATCTTCATCAGTCTGTACGTCTCGTCGCGGAATGTCTTGTTATCCGACGTAAACTTCTCTACCTCACTCGCCTCCTGGCCAAACGCCCTTACCACACGCATGCCGGTGAGATTCTCCTGAAGCGTAGCTGAGAGCTTGCCCTCCGCCTCGTCCGAGATGGTAAACTGGCGCTTTACGCCGCGGAAGTATACAAACGAAGCCACGCACAGGAACGGCAGCATTATCGTAGAGGCAATTGCCATCTCGAGATTGAGTGAGTACATCACAATGCCCGCCACCAGTATCATGGAAACGGTCCGCATTATCTCGAGCATCTGGTTGGCGATGAAGTTGCGCACCGTGTTCACGTCCGACGTGCAGCGCTGTATCAGGTCGCCCGTTGAAACGTGCTTGTGATAGTCGTACGGTACCAGCTGCAGATGGCGGTACAGCTCGTCGCGCATGCGCTTCGCCGTGCCCTCCGCCGCTTCACCCACGGTTCTCCCCCTGAAGTGTATCGCCGTGGCGTTTATCAACTGGCAGACTACCAGCGCGACTGCGCACAGCACAAAGTGCTCCACTATGAAGTCCCTGCCGCCCGACGCGTCCAACCAACTGCGCAGGAACGCCGGCATATCCGTCTCTTCAATGCCGCCTATGACGTAGTCAACCGTAAAGCTGACTATGAAAGGCCTCGCATAGCCCATGAGTACTGCCAATAGCATGAACACCGCGCCCAGCAACAGGTATCTCCACGAGCCCTTCATAAAGTAGCTGAGCAGCTTGAAATTGAACGCCTGCTTTTTGGCTTTGACTCTTTCGTCCATAATCGTGTTTTCACCCCCCTATCGGAGCAAAAGCTCCGAAAAAAATAGACCACGGATGCCCGTAGCCTTACTCGTCCCCCCGCACGGTCTACGCGCGAAGGGTGATGGATGGTCTGCCGCATACGGGCATACGGGCAGCGCCACTTTGATAACTACCAAGCTTCACTACAAATGCCATACGGGCGACCTCCTTTCGCAATACTGGGAGTATTATAGTTGAGTCGTATACTGAATGCAAATATATAATGTTTCATTTTTGTCACAGTCTTCAAAAAACGGCGCGCGGACTATGTCCTGCGCGCCGCGACCCTCAGTTCTGTTCCAGCGTGTACGCTTCTATGAGCTCCAGAGTGTGCTTCGCGCCGCTAATATGAGATCTCTCATAGCCGTGCGAAGCATATACGCCGGGGCCTATCAGCCCGTGGCGCAGCTCGTGGCCGGCATACAGCGCCGCCTCCGCATCGGAGCCGTACATCGGGTACACATCCGCCGCATAGTCTATGCCGCGTTCTTTTGCACAGCGCATGAGCGCGGTCGTCACGGCGTAATTGTACGGCCCATGCGAGTCTGCAACGCATATGGACACCTGCCTCTCGGTGCAGGTGAGACCGTCCCCAACACAGCCCATATCAACGCTGACTATCTCCACGGCGTCCGGTGGAATCGCGCCCGCGCAGCCGTGACCGACCTCCTCATACACCGTGAAGTACAGGTAAACCTTGCGCTTTAGCGCGGCGCGCCCATCCGCGATGCGCTTTGCATAGCCCAGCAGTATCGCCGCGCTCAGCTTGTCGTCCAGAAAGCGGCTCTTGATGTAACCCGAGTCCGTGACTACAATGCGCGGGTCAAAGCTAACAAAGTCGCCTACGCTTATACCAAGCGCCGCCGCCGCTTCCGCGGAATCGCTCTCCGCGTCCAGCACGACTTCCATGTTCTTAAACTCGCGCTTTGTGCTCGCATACTCGCGGTTGACGTGTATAGACGCGTTGTTGAGTTGAAGCGTACCTTCGTACTGCGCGCCGCTGAGCCGACAATGCACGACGCAATTCTCCGCCTCGGTATTGTACGGGTTTAGCCCGCCCACGGACACCACGCGCAATTTCCCGTTTGACTTGATCTCCGCCACCATAGCGCCCAGCGTATCTATGTGCGCGCTGAAAATCAGCGGATCGCCGTCTCCGCCAAGGCATGCCATAACCCCGCCCTTGTTCGTCAGCCATGCGCCATAGCCCATGCCCGCCAACTCCTCGCGGATATAATTCGCAGCGCGATCTGTGTACCCGCTGGGGCTCGGTATCGCCATTATACGCTTTAACTGCTCGATTACGTATTCCATGTTTGCCCTCCGTCGCTCGCCGGCAATACGCCGGCTGATAATCACAGGTGATTATACCACAGCCATCTTGCCGGTCAAAGCTCAACATTGCGCCCAAAAGCGCGCTGACTTATAGTATAATCCTATTACATCTATATCAATCGCCGGAGGGTGCTTATGAAAGGCAAAGGGCTCACGCCGAGGTTATGGGCGTCGTTCGTGCTGCTGGGTCTGGCAGGACAACTCGCCTGGACTATTGAGAACATGTATTTTAACGTGTTTCTCTACAATACCATTACGACAGACCCGTCCTACATCGCCATAATGGTGGCCGCCTCTGCGGTCGCCGCAACCGTCACGACGCTCTTCATGGGCGCCGTATCCGACAGGGCGGGCAGGCGCAAGCCGTTCATATGCGTGGGCTATATACTTTGGGGACTGTCCACGCTCGGCTTCGCGTTTATATCCACAGACAATGTCGCCACGCTGTTCCCCGCGGCAAATGCCGCGGCAATGGCTGCCTGGGCAGTCATAATAATGGACTGCGTCATGACGTTCTTCGGGTCTACCGCAAACGACGCGGCGTTTAACGCCTACGTCACGGACACCACCGGCGAATCGAACAGAGCGAGGGTGGAATCGGTGCTCGCCATACTGCCGCTAATATCCATGCTCATCATATTCGGCGGCTTTGACGGCATGACACAGCGGGGCGATTGGCAGACGTTCTTCCTCATATTCGGCGCGTTGGTCACCCTGACCGGAATAGCTTCCGCATTCCTACTGCGCGATGTGAGAACCGAGCGCAAGCGCGGCCCACTGCTCGCAGACGTGCTGTACGGCTTTAAGCCCTCTGTCATATCGCAAAACCGCTCGCTCTACATCGCACTCGGCGTTGGCCTGGCAGTGTCCATTGCGGTGCAGATATTCTTTCCGTACTTCATTGTGTACATCCAGCATGGCTTGGGCATTGCGGATTACGCGTTGATACTCGGCATCGCGCTGATATTCGCATCCGTAGTCAGCGTGGCGTGCGGCGGCGCCATAGACCGCATCGGGAAACTGCGCTGCATACTCCCCTGTATCGGCATAATGCTCGTGGGGCTCATACTCATGTACTTCGCTGCGGATGCGGTGTTCGTCACGGTCGCGGGCTCCATACTCATGTCCGGTTACATGCTCGTTACCGCCGTCGTGACCGCCATCGTGCGCGACAAGACTCCTCAGGGCAAGGCAGGTATGTTCCAGGGTATTCGCATGATATTCGCAGTAATGCTGCCCATGGTCATAGGACCGTTCATAGGCGCTGCGGTGATTGAAAGCAATCCCCGCACCTATGTGGAACTGGGCGTGGTAAAGACAGTTCCGACTTCCGCCGTGTTTTTGGCTGCCGCTATCGCGCTCGTATTCGCCGTGATACCCACGCTGCTGCTCATCCGAAAGGAGTCAAAGCAATGAGATCCGTATACTTCGATTCCGTCGACCGAAACTTGCCGCTCCCCGAATACCCGCGGCCGCAACTCCGGCGTTCCAGCTATATCTGCCTCAACGGCGTATGGCAGTGCGCTTTCATGCCGCTCGGTTCCGGTGCGCCGGAGCGCTATGAACACGACATACTGGTGCCGTTCTCGCCCGAGACGGAGCTCTCCGGCGTCAAACGCGCGCTCACACCAGACCGCGAGCTCTGGTACCACAGGCGCTTCGAGCTGCCGGACGGCTTTGTCCGCGGGCGCGTGATTCTTCACTTCGGCGCAGTCGACCAGACGGCGGACGTGTTCGTGAACGGCACGCTCGTCGCAAGCCACACGGGTGGGTACACGCCCTTCAAGTGCGATATAACGCAGCACCTCTCCGACTGCAACGAGCTCACGGTGCGCGTCACGGACATTACCGATGCGGGCAGCCACTCGCGCGGGAAACAGAAGACGAAACGCGGCGGCATATGGTACACGCCTCAGAGCGGCATATGGCAGACAGTGTGGCTTGAGAGCGTGCCCGAAACTTACGTTACGCGCCTCAGGATACTCCCCTCCATAGACGACGGCTCAATAAGCGTCACCGTATACGCGAACGCCGACGCCGCCGTCGCCGTGTCCGCCTGCGGGAGCAGTGCCCGCGGGGTGTCCGGCGAGCCCATCACCCTTAAGCTGGACGCTTTTGAGCTCTGGTCGCCTGAAAACCCCAAGCTGTACGAGCTGTCCGTCGAATGCGGCGATGACATGGTCGAGAGCTACTTCGGCATGCGGAAATTCGAGGTGCGAGAGGACAAATCGGGCGTAAAGCGGCTGTTTCTAAATGGCGAACCGTATTTCCACACCGGCGTGCTGGATCAGGGCTATTACTGCGACGGGCTGCTGACCCCGCCTTGCGACCAGGCGATGATAGACGACATTTCGCTGATGAAGCGCATGGGCTTCAACACGCTCAGAAAGCATATCAAAGTCGAGCCGCTCAGGTGGTACTATCACTGCGACAGGCTCGGCATGCTCGTCTGGCAGGATATGGTGAACGGCGGCAGCAGCTATAAGCCGCTAACCGTAACCGCGCCCTGCTTCATAGACGGTCACAGCGTGAAGGACAACAATTACGCCCTTTTCGCTCGAGAGGACGCCGCCGGACGCGCGCAGTACTATCGGGAGCTTCGCGAGACAGTGAACGCGCTCGTAAACTGCGTCTCCATCGCCATGTGGGTTCCCTTCAACGAGGGCTGGGGACAATTCGATGCGGCAACCGCCGTGCGCTTCCTGCTCGACATGGACAGCTCGCGCACCATAGACCACGCGAGCGGCTGGCATGACCAGCGCATAGGCGATACCAAGAGTCTGCACGTCTACTTCAAACCGTACGAGTTTAAGCCCGACGAGTTGAAGCGCGCAGTCATGCTGACGGAATTCGGCGGCTACTCGCTCCGGATAGAGGGCCATTCGTTCGGCAAAAAGACCTTCGGCTACAAGGGCTGCGCTACGCCCGAGGAGTTGCTGTCGGCGCTACGCAAACTGTACGAGAACGAAATAATCCCCGCAAAGGCGCTCGGCTTGTGCGCGGCGATATACACCCAGTTGTCAGATGTGGAAGATGAAGTGAACGGCTTTATAACATACGACAGGGCGGTGGTGAAGCTCGACCCGAACGACGTATTAACCCTAAACGCGCAGCTCGCCGACCGCCGTTGACCGGCTACACTATATAGCTTATGCCCAGCGCCACGTAGAGCGCGCCGAATACATATGGCATGAGCATGTCCTTTAGCTTGGTCTTTGTTTCAAAACAGTCCGTGAGTATGAGTATCTCCAACACGTACGCGCCCGCCCCAAGGAAGTACGCAATGCCCATGAACAAGTCCTTTAGCGCCCCCGCCGCGCCCAGCATAGCGAGCGCAAACAGCACCGCGGCTATGCATACGGCGATGTTGCGCCCGGTCATCATCCACTCCTCCACGGGATTCTCGGCACTGTATATGGCATACTTGCCGTCCTCGTGGTGAAAGTACTTCTCGTGAAACTGGTTTAGCTTATGCTCGTCCTTGGCACGCCCGGTGTGCGCAACATGCGCCTTATCCGCGCCGGTGTCCACTATATTGGGATGATCGTCAGCCATCGCGGGTACCTCTCTGCACTATATAAATAGTGTACCATATTCCGCGCCGCATGTGCAAATCCGGCGCAATCAGCGCTCGCCCGCGCGCATTCTCTTCGCGATGTCGTACATCATGAGGCTCGCCGCAACGGACGCGTTGAGCGACTCCGCAAATCCGTACATGGGCAGCCTGTACAGCTCGCACATGCCGGCTATGTCATCCGAAACTCCCTGGCTCTCGTTGCCCACCACCAGCACGCAATTCGCACCCGTTTCGGGCAGCACTTCGCTGCCGCCGAGATGCCCGCATATGAGCGAATAGCCCTCGTCCCGCAGCCTGTACAGCTCGCGGCGCAGGTCGACGTTCCATATTTGAACGTGGTATATCGAGCCCATCGACGCGCGCACCGGCTTGGGCGCGAAGGCGTCCGCACTGCCGTCGCCTATGAGCACGCCGCGCGCGCCCATCGCGTCAGCGCTGCGTATTATTGTCCCCAGATTGCCCGGCTCCTGCACCCTGTCAAGAGCTATCAGCATGCCGGAGGGGTATACCGCGGGCGGTTGGGTGGAAGGCGTTTTCACGGTAGCGCACACCCATTGCGGCGTCGTGGTATTCGTCATGCTCTCCATGACGTGCCGCTTGACAGTGTAGACGTTTGCCCCGCTCCCCGCGAGCACCGCCTCCATCAGCTCGTGCCCCTCCTCGATAAAGGCGTTTTCAAACTCCGCGCCCGATATTATCGCCTCACGAACCAGCTTCTCACCCTCTATGAAGTGGACGCCCTGCTCCTGCCTCCCCTTCCTCTGCGAAAGCTGCCTCGCGCGCTTTACCGCTTCGTTTCGCGTGGTTTCGATTATCATGCTCTGCCGCCCTCCTACGACAAAGACCGACTGCGCATGTCAGCCGGTCTCTCCGCCATCGCTTATCAGGCTATGGCCTTCATCGCTATATCGACAAGCTGCTTGAACGCATTCATGTCGTTTACTGCCAGATCCGCCAACACCTTGCGGTTTACATCAACGCCCGCGACCTTGAGTCCGTTTATCAGGCGGCTGTAATTCGTTCCGCATATGCGCGCGCCCGCATTGATACGCGCTATCCACAGCTTGCGGTACTCGCGCTTCTTCAGCTTCCTGCCCACATAGGCGTAAGCCATGGACTTCATTACCTGCTGCGACGCGGCACGGTACTGCTTGCTCTTTGCCCCATAATAGCCCTTTGCGAGCTTGAAAACTTTGCGGCGCTTCTTTACGGCGTTTACTGCCCTCTTTATCCTGGCCATTGTGTACCTCCTTATTTATACGGAATGAGTTCGCGGACTTTCCGTGCTTCGCACGCGGCGATGTAGTCTGTCTGACGCAGCGCGCGCTTTCTCTTAGTGGACTTCTCGGTCAAGATATGTCTTTTGTAGGCCTTCGCCCTCTTTATCCTGCCGCTCTTTGTTAGGTTAAAACGCTTTGCAGCACCCCTGTGGGTCTTGATTTTCGGCATGGGGTGATCCTCCTCTTCCTCTTTTAATTTCTTTGTTAGCTCTTGGGTGTTAGTATCATGAACATGTTGCGACCTTCCTGCTTTGCGGGCTTCTCTATCGCAGCATAGTCACTGACCATCTTGTAGAAGGCGTCCATAACCTCCAGGCCTACGCTTCCGTGGGTTATCTGCCTCCCCCTGAAGCGTATCGACACTTTGACCTTGTTCCCTTCCTGCAGGAACTTGACGCACGCCTTCGCCTTGACCTCCATATCGTGGGTGTCAATGGTGGCAGACAACCTGACTTCCTTCATCTCGACTGTCTTTTGATTCTTTCTCTGTTCCTTCTCGCGCTTGGACTGCTCGTAACGGTACTTGCCGTAGTCCATTATCTTGCACACGGGCGGGTTGCCCTTTGCGGCAATCTTCACGAGATCCAGCCCCTTTTCGTCCGCCATCGCCTGCGCGGCTCTCGCTGATACTATGCCCAGCTGTTCGCCTGTCTCAGAGATAAGCCTAACTTCCTTGTCGCGTATCTCCTCGTTGATCATAAGGTCGTCCTTAGCTATGGTTACACACCTCCAAAAACAAAATTTGTGCGCGCAGAGCGCCCACAAACACCGACATAAAGTCAATATCGCCATTTTACCGTTCCAGGCATATGCCGGAAGGTGAGAAGCGGGCGGCCTCTGCTTAACACGAGCATTATATAGGCCGCAGAGCCGACTGTCAAGCGCAAAAATCTGCAAAGTCAGTATATTTTTCGTTCTTTCGCGCGTCCAACGGCGCTTTGCAGGCTCCCGCGCAGGACGAATCCGCATGTCGCCATTGATTGCGCGCACGGCTGCATGGTATCATTTATACAGTGCGACCGCTCGATCGCCACAAGACATACCAAGGAGATAGACATGATCACCATTGAAATGGAAAACGGCGGCAGAATAAAGCTCGAACTCGACTTTGCCAGCGCGCCCAACACCGCCAGGAACTTCCTGTCCCTCGTCCAAAGCGGCTTCTATGACGGGCTCGGCTTTCACAGGATAATACCCGGCTTCATGATACAGGGCGGCTGCCCGAACGGCACCGGCACCGGAGGCCCCGGTTACAGCATAAGGGGCGAGTTCGCTGCGAACGGGTTCGACAATCCGCTCAAGCACACCAGGGGCGTTATATCAATGGCGCGCTCCATGAATCCCAATTCCGCGGGCTCGCAATTCTTTATCATGCACGCCGACGCACCGCACCTCGACGGGCAGTACGCGGCCTTTGGGCGCGTGGTGGAGGGCATGGAGGTAGTCGATGAAATAGCTTCGTACCCCACAGACCGTGCGGACCGTCCCATGGTTTCGGCGCGCATAGAGCGCGTTACCGCGACGAGCGAGCGCGAAGCGGCGACACCTGATACCCTATGAACCCGCACGACGAGCTCGACGCGCTCCGCCGCCGCATCGACGGCATAGACGCGCAGCTGATAGCGCTCTTTTGCGAGCGCCTGCGCACGATAGACGAGGTCGCCGCTTGCAAGCGCGGCGGCGGACTGCCCCTCTACTGTCCGCAACGCGAGACAGCGCTCACGGAGGCGCGTACAGGCTCGCTCGACCCCGACATGCGCCGGCACTGTGAAGCGCTCCTCAACTGCGCGTTCAGGCAGTCTCGACTCCGCCAGGCGGCGCAGCTGAACCTGTACGTGGACTGTTCGCAGGGCGGCAGCCTCGCCCTCGTCCCCGTGCTCTCCCGCAAGCTCGGCATGTGCGCGTTTGAAGGCATATGCGATGCCCGGCAGCTCGTCACAATCGCAAAGCGCGGACGAACTGTCGCCGGAATAGACTTCGTCGCGCTAAAGGACGACCGCGAGAGCGCCGCCATCATCGCTAACAGCGGCGTGTTGGCCTTGCCCGGCTCACGCGGACAGCTCGCTTCGGAACTCGACGGCCTGCGGGAAGCCCTGGTCATATTGTTCGACGAAACCTCGCACGACGCCGCAGCAGCTATAGCCGCAGCATACCTCTCAGCCGGACTGCAAACCGTATAAAAGCCGCTTCTCTATGGAACAATAACGCCATGAAGCGTTTTTTACCGGCGCTAAAGGGAGCGCTGCACAAGCTAAGCTCTAAACTGCGACATGGCGATGCTCCGGATGAAGCCTATTCGCTGTACCCGTCGCAAACCGAGCGCGACTGCGCGGATTGCGTGCGCCCAAAGCGCGCGCGGCAGCCGCTGATATCCATACTGATGATAGCCGACGGCGCAAGCCCCGGAGACGTGTCTGCCACGGTGGAATCCGTCGCCGCGCAGACGTATAAGCGCTTTGAACTGAGCGTGGTATCGAGGCTCGACCAGTCCGGCCTCGACGCGCTGAACGAGCTGGACGGCGCGCGCCTCTGCATGCTGCGCGACCTCTCCGGCGCCGTAGAGATGGCTTTCTCCCAGTCGCACGGCGAGTTTATCTCTTTCATCAAACCGGGCGATGTGCTCGCGCCCTGTGCGCTGTCGGAATGCGTGGACGCGCTAAACTCCTGCGACGCCTGCGACCTGGTGTACTCGGACTACGACGAATTCGTCCACGGCGGCAGGGCTAATCCCCATTTTTTACCAGACATTTCGCTCGACACGCTCTTTTGCTATAACTACATGCTTCGGCCGCTGCTCATATCGAGGGCGCTCTATGAATCGGCGGGAGGGCTTTGCGGGACTGCTGAGCGCAGCATGTACTCGCTGGTACTGTCGGCAGCCATGGCTTCTGCTCACACCACGCACATTGCAAAGGTGCTCTACACCGTAAAGCGCAATTCGAAGCCCGGCATAGGCTGCGCAGGCGCTATTGACGGCGTGCTCAAGCGGGCTCACATTAACGGCTACGCCCAGCAGGGCCTGTACGACGGAAGCTATCGCACGCGCTATATACTGCGCAGCGAGCCAAGGCTCGCCATAGTGATACCGAATCTCAATGGGCAGGAACAGCTGCGCAGGTGCATGGAATCCATAGACGACAACGCGATGTACGAGCGCTATGACTTCCTGATAGCGGACATGGGAAGCAGTGATACAAAGACTCTGCGCTACTATGATGCGCTTGAGAAAAACCGCGCGGCGACTATCATAAGAAGCAACGCAGTCATATCCGCACCAAAGGCGTTAAATGAAGCGGCGGAACGCGCTTCCTGCGACGCGCTGCTGTTTCTGTCGCCCGATACCGCGCTGCTGCTCCCGGAATCGCTCGAAGCAATGCTCGAGCTGTGCATGCAGCACGGCGCGGGCGCCGTCGGCTGTAAGCTGATAGATCCTATGCGCAGAATAGTCGAGGCCGGCCTCGTGGCGGGGCTGCATGGGTGGGCGGGCAGCTTGTTTGCGGGCTGTCAGGAGCGACGCGGCGACAAGCTGTACGACCAGTTCGTCAACTCGGTTCGCAATGTGTCCGTCCCGGGCTCGCGCGCCGTCGCAGTATCCGCAGAAGCCTTTTTCGCAGCAGGGAAGTTTGACGAGAGCTTTGAATCCGTAGGCTACGGCATCGCGCTGTGCCTGACGCTGCTGCGGAGAGGGCTTCGCAACGTCTATACCCCGCACGCCAAGTTCATGTACCATGGCGAGAGCAGGGACCCCTTCGCCGACGCGCCAGAAAGCGAGCTCGTACGCTGCTATGACACGCTGCGGCCAATGCTCATAAGCGGCGACCCGTATTACAGTATGGCGTTTGATTATTCCAAATCCATACCCGCTGTCAGCGCATCCCGGCGGCAGCCAATTGAGCTCAACCCAATGTACGTCAGCAATACCTGACGGCGCCCCGGGCAATGCAAGGGCGAGCGCATGTCGACCGCTCTCAGCGTTCCATGTATATCTCCGTTATCTTCCCATGCTCCAATCTGACGAGGTAGTTTCCGTACAGCGTTACGGGGCCGTCCACGTCGCCGTACATCAAAAAGTATTCCGTATAGATGTAGCCATCCGTGTGCGTGGCGGAGTAGACGTTGACGCCCAGCAGCTCAAACTCGCCCTCTGCCACCTTCTCCCCGGTGCGCCGTATAGACTCTATACGCGCGCGGTTCGCCCCGAGCTTCTCCTCATACAGCTGCGCGACGACGGCATTGTACTCTATGCCGCATTCCCCCTCCGCATTGTCGAGCGCCTCATCCGGTATCAGAAACTCGCTTGTCGCGCCAACCTCGAGGTTCAACTCCACGCCGTAGCGCAGGCACGCCTCTATTGTCAATGCGCCTACATCATAACACTGTATCCGCACGGGCATGAGTCGCTGCACATCTGCAACTGATCCCAACGCGCGCCGCCGCGCCCTCTCGTACTGTGCCGTGCAGCGCGCGCGAAGCACCTGCAATTCCACATACTGAGCGCTGCCCTCCACCGCTTCCACGCTGCTCTCATACGCATACTGATACGGGTACTCCTCCCGGCGGCGCTTCCTCAACGCCAAGAAGTCGGCGAACGCACGCGCGCCGCCCTCCTCAAACGCCGCTGCAAGCCGTTCGTTCTCCGCCTGCTTTAAGCACATATACTGCGGACTGTATTCGTAATCGCGCAGGGCGGCAAATTCATCGGGGAAGCGGCTCTCGCCGCACTCGTACTGGTATGCGTGAAACATCTCGTGCACGAGCTTGCTCGCGAGCACGTCTATATCCAACTCCTCCGCCACATGCCATATGGCTATGTAGCGCCCCTCATACAGTATGGCGGTATTAGCTAAGAATTCGTCAGTCTTGGGGCGTAACTCACCGTTTAGCACGACCTGCGCATCGTCGTACAGGGCGAAATCGCAGCGCTTGAATCCCCGCCACAGCGCGTCAAAATCGACCGAGTCAATCACTCGCCCGACATCCTCGTACAGCTTGAGCAGTTCCATTTCGCACCTCCGGCCAGTCATAAACGCGGCCCACAGCGCCGCATTCTGCAGTCTACTGATTATAGCACGCTTAGCTTAACGCACAACCGGAGTTTTGCCCGCACATGCGCAAAAAACGCCCGCGTAGCGGGCGCTTCAGCGCCACCTGTCAATCCGTCTGCTGCTTGGGGTGCTTTATCCCGTCCCGCCTGAACAGTATAGATATGCCCCACAGCCCCGCGAGCCCTACTATGGTGTACAGCACGCGCGACACCACCTCGCTGACGCCTCCGAATATCGCGGCTATTACGTCAAACTGAAACAGTCCTACCAGTCCCCAGTTGAGCGCGCCAATGATTATCAAGACTAAAGCCAGTGTATCCATAATCGCAACTCCTTTATGTTGATGGCTTTATTCTGCCCCTCGTGTGCCCGCTCTATTCAGTTGCGCGCTTCTTTTCCCTTTCCGACAGCAGAATCCGCAGTTCAAAGCGGTCGAAAGCCACCTCCTCCAAGAAATCGTCGCGCCTGAACGCGACGTGCGAAAACACGCGCAGGTCGTCAATGTGCTTGCGCAGTACCACGGGCGCCGCCAGATCCAGCGCGGCGCACAATTCCGCTATGAGCGCGTCCCAGTTCCCGACGTCGGATGGGAGCACTCCTTCGTGTTCCGTCAGCGCGTCGCGAAGCACTTTATCGCCTTTTCTCACCAATCCCCACAGCCTCATATCGTCATCCACTTTCAAAAACAGCTGGCAAGGTAATCAGCCCTGCCAGCGTGTGTCATTGCGCCTTACGCGCTGGGCTTGAGCACGAACCAGACGTAGACGTACGGTATTTGCGTGCCCTCATACAGTCCGTTGGGGAAGCACGCTATGTTGTACATCTGAGTGTCGCTCACCACTATCTCCGCCGCTCCGCTGTAACTGTTGTGATACTGGAAGTATATCTCCTGACCGTCGGTCGTCCTCAGCTTCGCTATTACATACGGAGATTCCTGTATAATCTCAACCACCCGCCCCATTATGGCGTAATGGCTGTTGTGGTAGGGTTCGCTCACAAGCCGCGTGTAGTCTATCGCAAACGCGCTTCCATAGTAGTCGTTGTGGTTCTCCGGCGCCCTCTCCAGGTGAACGGTCGAGGTCGAAGTCGAAGCGCCGTTGACCACTGTAATCGTCACGTCGTAATAGCCCACCTCCGCTATGGTCGCCGTTATGGCGAATCTGCCGTCCGTGCCCACCGTCACGGGCTCTGAGAACGATATGCCCTCGGCCTCACAGCTCATGCTGACCACTGCGCCCGGCTCCAGTGTGCCCGAGAGCGTCAGCGTGTTCGTGCGCGTGCGGAATTGCACTTCATCGTCGAATGCTATGTCTATCTCAGTGACGTTGTATATCACGTTTATAGTCTGACGCGCAGTCCGGTATCCTCCCTTGCTGGCTTCAACCGTGATGGTGCTCTCGCCCTGCGCCGACAGCTCTACCGCCGCCGTGAATGCGCCCGTCTCGTCTACCGTCACTTCCTGCCCCTCGACCAATACGGTCGCGGTGTTGCTGCTCACGGTGCCCGTCACCATCACTATGCGGGTGGTTATTTCAGCGCCGCTCTCGGGTGAAGTTATGGTCAGCGTCAGCTCCGGCACCCTCACCGGGAATCCATCTATGGGTATACCCTGCCGCCGCTGTGCGGCGGTCGCGTCCGGATCGACTATGTCTATTATGGTCTCATCCGTAGTGACAAAGCTCGTTATCTTCGTCTCCACACCGTCAGGCGATATGACCGTTATATCCGGCACCACTATTACATACGGGCTGTCGGAGTCCACAGCCTCCGTCGGTATGAAGTTCGCCTCCTTGAGGAAGCCCGCAAAGCTGTTGCCGGACTCTATCGTCTTTTCCTGCGTTTGCCCGTTGATGTTGAAGCGTATCGTAGTGCCCTTGGGCGCGCGCACGGTGAATACGACTATGCTCTCACCGTCGGCGTCGGTGGACTTCTCTATCATTACCGGCTGCAGCAGGGGATTGCCGTTGAACAGATGGTCTATACAGTTGCTCAGATTGCCGTACGTCGTCCCGATTATTATCCAGCATACGGCTACGAGCACTACCACCGCTGCCGCCACAGAAGCGAGCACTATCCACTTCTTGCCGCCGCGCCTGTTCGTATCGCGGTAGTCATCATACTCGTCCGGCTCCACTCCCTCGTAGTAGTAGTCCTCCTCGAGCGGCTCGGCAAATCTTATCTTCTCCGGCTTGACGATATCGTCCTCGTCTACGGGCACTATCTCGTGCTCTGCCGGAGTGGCGCTTTTTCGCCTCGACCCGTAAACGGGAACCACCGGGCTCTCGTCCTCCGCCGGCGCATCCGTCTGCGCTGCGTCCGGCGCTTCGCCGCCAACCGCTCCCGTGCGCGAAAAGCGCCGCGCGGGCGTGTACGGCGTCACGTCGCCCTCGTCGGCATCGTCTTCCACTTCAACGCTGTCGGCTCTGAACTCCGGCCTTCTCCACTTTGGCGAGCGGGCAAACCCCCACGTCGCATCACTCGCGGCCCCGTCCGCCGGGCGCTCCCCGCCCGCGGCGGCATCTTCGGCAGTGAGTTCTTCGCCGCAGTACTTGCAATACTCCAGATAGTCTTCGTTCTGTTTCCCGCAATTCCTACAAAGCATATAATACCTCCACGGTGTAATCACACTGTATCACGTTATTATACCAAACCACCACCGAGCTGAAAAGGCGAATTTGTAATATTATTCAATATTTACACTCCGTACATATTTCACTCGCCGGCGCACAGTCTTCGGCGTAATATATCGCTCAGGTCACTTGTCCGCACTGTGCCGATGCTGTATACTACTGTGTTAGTCTGGAGAGGTTGCAGCATGATTGAACTGAGAAATGTCAGTTACGAATACAGTGCGGGCGCACCGGCGCTCAAGCACGTCGACCTGCAGGTGGGCGACGGTGAGTTTTTGGCTGTCGTCGGCCCCAACGGGAGCGGCAAGAGCACCCTGGCGAAGTGTCTTAACGGGTTACTCCTGCCAACAGAGGGCGAGGTTGCGGTCAATGGGCTGCTGACGTCTGACGAGACTGCGCTGATGGAGCTAAGGCGGCAGGTCGGAATGGTGTTCCAGAACCCCGACAATCAGATAGTCACGACCGTCGTCGAGGAGGACGTCGCGTTTGGCCCCGAGAACCTCGGCATTGAGCCCGATGAAATAGCGCAGCGCGTCTACGAGGCGCTCGACGCGGTAGATATGCGCAAGTTCGCTCGAAACGCCCCGCACATGCTGTCGGGCGGTCAGAAGCAGCGCGTCGCCATAGCCGGAGTGCTCGCCATGCGCCCGAGCATAATGGTATTCGACGAGGCGACGGCGATGTTGGATCCCGACGGCCGCAACGACGTGCTCGCCATAATGAGGGCGCTGCACGCCCAGGGCAAGACGGTGGTTATGATAACCCAGTACATGGAGGAAGCCGCCATTGCCGACAGGGTGGCCGTGCTCTACGACGGCTCCGTCGCCATGCTCGACACGCCGGCAGCGGTATTTGAGCAATGCGACCGGCTCCGCGAGCTTCGGCTCGACGTGCCTCCCGTATTGTCCATACGCAACGCGCTCATCGCGGGAGGTATGGACGTCGCCCACGCGCACACCGTCGAGGAGTTGAGCGCGAGAATAGCGGAGTTGCTCAAAGGCAAGCATCAGAATGATTGAAATCAGGAATTTGACTCATACATACATGAAGGGCAGCCCTATCGAGACCGATGCGCTCGACGACGTTTCACTCACCATCCAAGAGGGCGAGTTTATAAGCATAGTCGGCCACACCGGCAGCGGTAAGAGCACCCTCATACAGCACATTAACGGCATACTACAGCCCAACGGCGGAAGCGTGCTGGTCGACGGCTACGACATGTCCGTAAAAAAACAGATGGTCGAAGGCCGCAAGCGCGTGGGTATGGTGTTCCAATACCCCGAGTATCAGCTATTTGAGGAGACCGTGTATAAGGACGTGGCGTTTGGCCCCAAGAACCTCAAGCTGACAGACGAGGAGATCAACGCCCGCGTAATTGACGCCCTGACGGCGGTCGGCCTTGAGCCCGAGTTCTTTATCGAGAAATCGCCCTTTGAGTTGTCCGGAGGCGAGAAGCGCCGCGTCGCGCTGGCGGGTATTCTCGCCATGAATCCGCGCTATCTCGTGCTCGATGAGCCCATGGCCGGGCTGGACCCTTCCGGGCGCCGCAACATATTGGACTTGCTGAATAGAATCAGGCTGGATTACGGCACGACCATAATCATGGTAAGCCATTCCATGGACGATATTGCCAGGGTTTCCGACCGGATCGCCGTGCTCTACGGGGGAAAGCTCCTGACGGTTGATACGCCAAGCAATGTGTTTGCCACGCTCGAGCTCGATGAGCTCGGACTTGAGCTCCCCCATGCCTCCAGAATAGCCAAGGCGCTTCGCGCGCAGGGCATCGACGTGCCGGCGGGCATATGCCGCGACGACGAGCTCGTGGATTATCTGCTCGGGAGGTACTCCGATGATTAAAGACATAACGCTCGGTCAGTACTACCCCGCCGACTCCGCCATACACAGGTTAGACCCGCGCGCCAAGTTAATACTGTTCATTGAGTTCATCGTCGCGACTTTTATCGTCGATTCGCTGTGGATGTTCATACCACTCTACGTTTTTGTGGTGTTCACGCTGCTCATGGCGCGCATACCGCTGGTTTTCATGCTCCGGTCACTCAAGCCGGTTCGGTGGATACTCATATTCATGTTCGTGATAAACCTGTTTTTGATTTCCACTGGCGACATACTCGTATCGTTTTGGTCCGTCACCATCACTACCGGCGGAGTTAGACAGGCGTGCTTTGTGATGCTCAGGCTCATAGTGCTCGTGAGCGGCACTTCCATGCTCACGTTTACTACGACGCCCATAGCGCTTACCGATGCGATAGAGTCGCTGCTGTCGCCGCTGAAGCTTATAGGAATATCGCCGCATGTGTTTGCGATGATAATGACCATCGCGCTTAGATTCATACCCACGCTGCTCGACGAGGCGGACAAGATAATCAAGGCGCAGACTTCGCGCGGGGCGCAACTCGACACGGGCAGCATCATACAGCGCATAAAGGCGATGGTGCCTATACTCGTTCCGCTCATCGTTGGCGCTTTTAAGCGCGCAAACGAGCTGGCGATGGCCATGGAGAGCCGCTGCTATCACGGCGGCGAGGGGCGCACGAAGCTCCGCCGCCTTAGATTCGGCTGGAACGACCTGTTGGCTGAAGCGGTAATGGTGGTGCTCATAGCCGGCATCGCCGTGTCGCAGGGCGTTTGGCTGTGAGCCGGAAGACGCGCGCCATACTGCTCGCCGTGGCAGGCGTGTTGCTCCTGACGGCGCTCGTCTGGAGCTTATACAGCAACAGCACGAGCGAGCTGTCGCAGCTGAGGCGCGCCATGGCGCAGCGCGGCTACTCGCTTACGGACGAGTCGTTCTATCTCGCCGACGTGGCAGCTGACACCACTGTCCGGGAGCTCATGGGCGAACAGTTCGACGAGGCGCTCACGGAGGTTTCGCGCGAGTCGGGCTTCCCCTCCGACCCGGACAGGCGCGGGGATATCGCACAATTCCTGGCGGCGGTCGACGAAACGCAGGTCATCACAATACTCCTCGTGGACGGCGAGATAGAGTTCGCGTTTATACAGACTTTGGGAAGCGATGAGGCGCTCCCTTTGAATCCAATACAATAGCAGGAGGCAGATGTGAATAATCAGTATGGGAATGTTGTTTTGATCACCGGCGCGTCGAGCGGAATCGGTCAATGTACGGCGCTCCGGCTCGCTTCGCTCGGTTTTCGGGTGTACGGCGGCTCAAGGCGCGGCGGCGAAGACGCCGAATTTGACAACGGCTTCGTGAAAATGCTCAAGCTCGACGTTTGCGACGAGGCGTCTGTCACAGCTGCGGTGAGCGCCGTCATGGCCGCCGAGGGGCGCATAGACATACTCGTCAACGCGGCGGGAATTGGCATTTGCGGCTCCGTCGAGGAAGTCTCCGCAGAGGAAGCCCACATGCAGATGGACACCAATTACCTGGGCGTAGTGCGTATGCTCAATGTGGTGCTCCCGCATATGCGCAAAGCGCGCAATGGCCTCGTGGTCAATATCGGCTCGGTAGGAGGCATATTCTCCATACCGTTCCAGACGCATTACAGCTCGTCTAAGTACGCCTTAGAGTCGCTTACGGAGGGATTGCGCATAGAGATGCGGCCGTTTAACGTGCGCGCGGCGCTCGTCGAGCCGGGCGATACCAAAACCGCCTTCACCTCCTCACGCATATACGCCGAAAAGGCGCGCAACAGCGCGTACGGACGCGAGTTCAGAGCTTCCGTCGCCCAGATGGAGCACGACGAACAGGCGGGCAAGGCTCCGGATACGGTCACGGACGTAATACTCCAGGTCATCAAGGCCAAGAATCCGCCCGTGCGCAAGGTCGTAGGCGCATCGTACAAGGTGCTGGTATTCCTCAAACGCCTGCTGCCCGCGCGCGCGCTCGAGTCGCTGCTGACCATGATGTACCCCAAGTCCAAGCTCGGAGACAAGTGAGCGCAGCCCTCATAATCGTCGGCGCTGCGCTCACGGCCCAAGCCGTGTACGCGCTCACAGTGATGCGCTGCGATACGGGAATCGTGCTGTGCGCCGGTATTGGGCTGCTTCTTGCGCTTGCCGGCCTGTTCTATGACGCGCTTTACGCGCTGTGCCAAAATGTGCTCCTGTGCATCGCACTCCACCTCGCCGCATTCGCCGTCGCCGCTTTTCTGCTGGGCTTTGCGGCGTTTTTGGTTTGCAGCGCCGTTGCGCTCCGCCAATGTGCGCCCGCCGATGCGCGCTTCATTCTGGTGCTGGGCAGCGCCCCATGGCGCAGCTCTCCTTCTCTCACGCTCGCGCTCCGGCTTAGGCGCGCCTGTGAACTCGCAGAGCGCTTCCCCTGCGCAGCGCTCGTGCTCTCGGGCGGTATGTCCCAAGGGTCCGGCGTTTCGGAATCTGCGCATATGGCACGCCAACTCGCCTCCATGGGAATAAGCCGCGACCGCATTATTGAGGAAAACGAATCGCTCAGCACATATGAGAACTTTAAGAACGCACGCGCGCTCGTAGGCTCATCCGGCGGCTGCGTATTCGTCACCAACAGATTCCACTCCCTGCGCGCGAAAATGCTCGCTGCGCGCGTCGGACTAAACTGCACTTGCGTTCCCGCGCCCGATCCCATGCGCGTGGCGTTGGTTCAGTACCTGCGTGAATACGCGGCGATCCTCAACCTGCTCATATTGCGCCGGGTAAACTGAGTTCCATGCCGAGCACGAGTATTCCGATATTGTCTTGATATATGTCATCGAACAGACTGAGCGGCAGCGGGTTTGAGCCCCTGCCAACCTCTATGGTGTAGCCCGGCAGGTTGTACTCCTGTATGAACCAGTCCTTGTAACCCGCGTAGCCCGACGCAGTAGGCGTGAGCTCTGCGGCATAGCCGCTAACGCGTTCAAATTCCACTGCGATCTCATACGAATTCGGCGGGTCGTAGTCCTGAAACTTCCAGAATATGACTTCGCCCTGCGAGTGATATGCGAGTATCAGCCTGAAATCGTGCGCCTGCGTAAAAGCATACATCGCCCTCGACTCGCTCGCGGACAGCGGGTAATCGCCTACGAAGTCCCGCGGCGCAGGCGAAACGTACCCCAGGGCGTACTTTATCCGCTTCGCCTCGTCCCACAGCGCCGGATAGTTGACGTTTAGATCAGTGCCCAGTATGTTGGCCTTCCAGCCCGACGGGAAGGCTATCGAGGGATAATTCGCGGCAATCTGCCTCGCCCCGCGGTACCACTCGCCGTCGGCTATGGCGCCGTTTACGAGATCGACGCCGTCCGGGTTGACGAGCGGCACTATGTAGAGCGTCACTTCGTTGAACAAAGTCTCTGCAAGCCGCCCGAATACGGTTCCGCCCATAGCGTACGCTCGTGCGTACTGCTCCAGGAATTTAAGCAGTACGGGCGTCGTTATCCACTCATTGGCATGATGTGATGCGTTATACGCCACGCTCACGCTGCCAGCGCCCAGCCTGAATGAGCGCAGCTGCCTGCCCATCTCGCTCTCGCCTATGCTGCCCGCCTCGATGAAGGGATACCTCGCCGTCAGCCCCTCCGCTATCGCTTCTACCAACTCACTCGTGTATTTCACATTTGTCGGCACTACGTCGAAGTGCAGCGGCACCTTCAGCACGCTGCCTATCTGCAGGTTTTGAGAATCTACCCCGGGATTTGCAGTTTCGATCGCGGCGACGGTCGTCGTATAGCGCTTCGCCAGCTTCCACAGCGTGTCTCCTCGCACCACCGTGTGCAGCGCGACTCCCGTAAGATACGGCCTTAGCACGACGGCAGTCGCCTCATCGTACACGCCCGTCGGCTGCAGCCCTTTGGACGCCTGAAACCGCCTGAGGGCGTTGAGCGTCTCCTGACCGAATACGCCGTCGAGCTCTAATCCCGTGTTGCCCGCCCTAAACAGCGCCAGCTGCAGCAGCTGAACGGAAGGCCCCCTGTCCGAGTACTGAAGTATACGCATAAAAAAACACCTCGCATTCACCTTACTTTTATGCGAAGCGCGTCCTATATATCCCGAAGCGCTATGTGAACAGCGCCTTGAACTCGCGCAGCAGCGCCGCGGCAGCCAACACGTCCGCCGACCCGCCGGGGCTGAGATTTCTCCGCGTAAACTCGCAGTCGAGCAGTTCCGTCTGCGCTACAATGCCGCCATGCGCACCTCCAAGCACCCGCGCCGCCTCTGATTTCGCGTAAGCGGCCCCATCGGCTCCACCTCTGTGCAACAGATTAGTGTCGTCGAGCCGAGCGATTATCCACAGCAGCGTCGCCACCGCCGCGTCGTTTTGCGTTGCACCCGCAGCTATGCGCCGCGACAGCTCCGCTTCGGCGGCCAAAACGGTGGGAAAGCCGTTCATGGCTTCCGCCTGTATGCCGCCGACGCCGTATTCGCGCCGCACGCGCCCCCCGTTTGTCGCATCGTCAACCCGCAGCGCGCGCCCACTCTCCAACATCCGCGCCAGACCCGCCGCCGTTTCCGGCGCCCGCCCCACTTCCGAGCGCGCTATCGCGGCGGCGCCCCCCGCAACGAGCAACCCCAGCGTGTATATGGCGCCCCTGTGTGTGTTCGCACCTCCGGTCGCACGGAGCATGGCGGCTTCGGCCTCCACGCCTATCGCCCTAAGTGTATCCGGGAGCTCTGCCGCTTCCTCGGCGCGCATGGACACCGCCGCTATGCGCTCAAAATACGGTTCCAGCGCGGCGGCGCTCCTGTAAAAGCTGTCGGCGTCCATATCCCGGTGCGCGCCTGAGTTGCGGCGGTCCACGAGCCCGGGCTTGGGCGTTACGTCGACCTCGAACAGCAATGCGCCGCGCGCCATGCGCCCCAATTCCGCCGCTACCGCCGACGACGCGAGCTCCGTCGCCCGCACATACAGCTCTGTTGCGCTGTGCCGCCTGCTGCGAGCGCACGCCGCCGCCAACTCATCACACACGAGGCAGCGCCTCGGCTCCCGCCGCGACAGCTTGCGGCAGCGCTCGTCGAGCACGTCTATGTCGTACAACCTGCCGCACGGCGTTGCATCCTCAAGCTCGACCGCCAGCGCCTTCAGCGCTTCCGCGCCGCAATCGCACACCGCGTACCCGGTACAGCCCGTGCGCTCGAACACGCGCTCCTCGTACATCACGGGTGCGCGTCCGCGCAGTTCCTTCATGCCCAATAAAAAAGAGGCGTCAATAGCGCCGTTGCGCTTTACACCCCCGGCAATGTTCATCGTAAAACAGATTAGAGGGCGCGCGTACCGCGCCACCAGCTCGCGCTGACGCTCCACGCGCCTTTCGCGCGCAGTGAGCATTTCCTCCAATGAAACTTCCACTCTCTCAGCGCCCGCCATACAGATATTCGTATGTGCACTCCGGCACCAGCCTGCGCACGCCTTCCATATCTCCCGCCGCCATGAGCCGCCGCACTTCACTTGCGCTGATGCCGTCCTTGCGCTCTATCTCCACGAGCTCTATGCCGTACTTCGGCAGCACCGCCTTCATCCGCTCGTTGTACGCGCGCGTAACCGCGCAGAAAGGCTCCGTCCCGACAAAGCGCTTTGTTATGTTAAGCGCCGGCGCTATGCGCTCCGCAAACAGCAGAATGTCGAGGTCGGCGTTTATAGCCGCCGAATCCGCCGACTCCTTCATAAAATATGTCGGAAACGTCGCGGAAGAAATTAGATAGTCGGCGCTCCTGTGGACGAATACGTTCTTCAGCCGCTTCGTCCCCTCGCGCACCAGTAAGTAGCGCTCCTGAGCATCAAAGTGAGAGCGGTTTTCGGACAACACGAACACGTGCAGCCAATCCACCATGCCCGCCGCGGTCTCCAGCAGATAGGCATGCCCCAGCGTAAACGGGTTGCAGTTCACTACCGCCGCGCCCACGACCCCACCGTTACCCCTGGGGAGCGAGTTGAGGAACGTACTCAGACCGCGCCTGTCGTTCTCCAACAGCATAGCTTCCTCAGTAGATACTATCGGGTAAAAGCCAAGCGCTCTGAACTGCTTCTCGTTTTGCGGCTTCGTAAAGACGAAAAGATGCGCGCGTCCTTGCCTGTACGCGAAGCTGACCAACTCCGAGACAATCTTTGCGCATGCGCCCTCGCCCTGCACGTCCTCAGCTACGGCTATGTACTTGAGCACATTTGCGGAGAGCGAGCCAGTGCCTACCAGCTCCTCGCGCTCGTCAAAGAGGCACACGGTGTATTCGGCGTCATCGCCCATGCGCAGACCCCGCACCGCCAAAAACTCTCTGACTCGGTTCAGGCGCGCCCCCTTGAGCGGCGCGCCCGTGCCCATCTCCAGCATTACAGTTCTACTTCCCCTATCTTGCGTATCACGTCGATAACGGTATTGTCGCGATACATCACGACGCCTACTATCCTGTCCTCGTACTTTATGGGCTCCGGTACGCCCACTATGCGCTCCGCCCGCGCCTTAAGCTGCTCTATGGAGAACACCTGAATGCCCGCGGCTATGAGTTTTTCCCGGATTTCCGGCCTGTTGGGGTTTACCGCGACGCCCTGGTCCGTCACGACTACGTCAATGGTCCTCCCCGGCGTCACCACGGTGTTTACCTTTTCAACCACACAGGGTATCCTGCCCCTCAGAAGCGGCACTACCACCACGGAGAGACTCGCGCCCGCAGCCGTATCCGGATGCCCGCCTATGGCCCCCCTGATTATGCCGTCCGACCCGGTGAGCACGTTTACATCGAAGTTGACGTCGACCTCGAGCGCGGAGAGCACCACGAAGTCCAACTGATTGACCGCCGAGCCCCTGTTAACATAGCTCGCGTAATACGACGCGTCTATCTGCTGATGGAAGCGGTTGTTCTTGAGCGAGTTCGCCGCCACGATGTCAAACGATTGCACGTCGAGTATCTTCTTGATGAGGCCCTCCTCGTGCATGGAAACTATCTGGCCCGTTATCCCGCCCAGGGCAAAGCTGCACTTTATGCCCTTCGCGAGCATCTTATCCCTCAGGAACCGCGCCGTTGCAAGCGATGCGCCGCCCGAGCCCATCTGCATCGAAAAGCCCTGGTAGAAGTAGCCACTGGCCTCTATGACGTCGGCTGCGGTCTTGGCTATGAGCAGCTCCTTGGGGTTCTTGGTGTAGCGGGTGGCGCCGCTCATTATGCCCTTCGGGTCGCCCACACTGTCCACTTTTACGACGTAATCCACCTGGGACTCCGGAATGCCGAACGGCGCGTTGGGGAATGGTACAATGTGATCCGTGATAATTACGCATTTGTCCGCCTTTATGGCGTCGAGCTTCGCGTATCCCAGGCTGCCGCAGCATGACCCGTTGTCCTCATCGCGGTTGTAGCCGTTAGCGTTTCCGTACGGGTCGCAGGACGGCGCGCCCAAAAACGCTACGTCTATGTGCAGTTCGCCCGTTTCAATCGCGGCAGCGCGCCCGCCGTGTGAGCGGAACACCACCGGGAACTCCATCAAGCCGTGCGATATGACTTCCGCGAGCTTGCCCCTGAGCCCGCTCGTCTCCACATGCGTCACTACCCCGTTCTTTATGTGCTCTATCAGCGGCTCGTGTATGTCCGACAGCGAACTGGCGGCCAACACCAGGTTCCTTATGCCCATCTTGGCTATGGTGTCCATCACCATGTTCACGACGAAATCGCCGTTGCGGAAATGATGGTGGAAGGATATTGTCATGCCATCCGTCAGCCCAACGCGGCGTATCGCCTCTTCCAAAGAAGGCAGCATTTTGTTCATGGTCATCTGGCGCTCAAGAAGCGTAACCGTCTTCTTTACGGGCACGTTTCCCTCGTCATATATGCCATGCGCGCCGTCTATCTCTCTGTAATGCGGTATGCTGTTGACGTTGAATTCCATGCTTTTATACCTCCTCGATGGGTATCACTGCGGACGCCTCGGCGCGCTCCAGCATATACCGCGCCCGCTCGACTACGGGCTTATCTATCATCTTGCCGTTGAGACTTATGACACCGGAGCCCCTGCTCTCGGCCTCTTTAATCGCCTCCATTATGGCGCGCGCCTTATCCAAATCCCGCTGCGATGGCGTGAATACGTCGTGCAGCGGCTGTATCTGCCTGGGGTTTATGACGCTCTTGCCGTCAAAGCCGAGTTTCTTTATGAGTTCGGCTTCTGCGCGGAAGCCCTCCTCGTTGTTGACGTCGGAGTACACGGTGTCGAGCGCGGCTATCCCCGCCGCCCGCGCCGCATTCACTATCATCGAGCGCGCGAACAGCAGCTCTACGCCCTCCGGAGAACGCGTCGTCTTTAGATCCGTCACATAGTCCTCGGCGCCGAGCGCTATGCCTATGAGCCGCTCAGAACTGCGCGCTATGTCATAGGCGTTGAGCACTCCCTTGGCGCTCTCTATCGCCGCCATCATGCCCGTCGTTCCTATGGGCAATCCTATTTCCGCCTCTATACGCGCTATTTCGCGCTCGCAGTCAATGACGTCCTGCGCGGTTTCCGTCTTTGGCAGCCGTATCACATGGGGCCTGGCGCGAACCATCGCCTCGAGATCGTCTATGCCGAGCCGCGTGTCCAGCGCGTTTATCCTGACGACCAGCTCCTTCTTGCCGTACCTGAGACTGGTCAGCGCCTTGTACACCAGATACCGCGCAGCGTCCTTTTCGTTTATAGAGACGCTGTCCTCAAGGTCGAACATGATACTGTCCGAACCGTATATGTGCGCGTCCCTTATCATTCCGGGGTTGTTGCCGGGTACGAACAACATGCTCCTTCTCAGTCTGCCTGGCATTGCTTTACTCCTCCGTTCCAGACGTAGTCGGTACTCTGCGCTGCCCTGAATGCCGCACACGAAACGCGAGCGGCAATCGTACAGTCGAGCGCGCCCTTGTCGACTACGGCGACTGTCGCCGACTCCACACCCAGATCGCTCAATGTCTTGCGAATGACTCTGTCTATCTGCTTGCCGTACTGCTGCATGACCGTGCTCTCTATCGAAAGCTCAATACCGCCCCCGTCATTCGGCTCTATGCGTACTATTATGTCCGATGACTCCATAGTGCCTGCCACGCCCAAAGCGACGATTTGCATTTGCTTTCCTCCCATGCTTGCGCAATGATTTACAAGGCGACGCAACATCCCCCTGTTCGGTAATACTCTACATTGTCGGAATGCCGTTTGCAATAGCAAAAAGACATTTTCCCGCAAAAACGGTTATCATTCATCCCGCGTCACCGCCACGCGCGGACTTCCATGACGGCTGCACGCCCCAATACGGTCAAAAGTCTGCTCGCACGCGAAAAAACGCGCCGCGGCTCGTCGTCCGGCGCGCGCTAAGACCGGCGTGGCGCACGCTCTATTCCCGCTTTTTCCTCGAATACGGAGTGCCCTCGAGCGGAAGCGATGTGCGGCGCAGCCCGTCGCGGTTTTCGTACGCCAATGCCACCGCCGGAGCCGTGGGTATGGAGCATATCTCGCCTATACCCTTTGCGCCGTGCGCCAGTTCGGAGTCGTTCTTCTCGATTATGAGCGCGTTTATATCCGGCGTTTGAGGTGCACGGAACAACCCGAGCGTGCCAAACCTGGCGAGCGGCTTCCCCTCGCGCAGGGGGAAATCCTCCGTCAGCGCGTAGCCCAGGCTCATCGTCACGCCGCCCTCTATCTGTCCCTCTATCGCGGTAGGGTTTATCGCCCTGCCTACGTCGTGCGCCGCCGTAACGGAATTGAGCGTGCCGTCGTCGTTGAGCACCACGACGTGCGTGGCGTAACCGTAAGCTATGTGGCTAACCGGATTCTCCTTGGCGCTGCCCATGGGGTCCGTCACGCCTTCGTACTCGCCGTAAAAGCTCTCCCCCTCAAGCGCGTCGAGCGATTTGCAGCTCATGGCAGACGCCAAAGCACGCGCTGCGCGCGCGCACGCCTCACCCGTGAAGAGGGTTTGCCGCGACGCCGTGGTGTTGCCCGCATTGGGCGCAAGCGCCGTGTCGGGCGGCATGTACTCAACGCGCTCTGCGGGCAGACCCGTCTCCTCGCATACGAGCTGCGTGAGCACCGTGCCCATTCCCTGGCCTATGCACGCGGCGCTCGAGTAGATTCGCACCTTGCCGCTCTCAATAGCGAGCCTGCAGCGCCCCACATCGCGGTTTCCGACGCCCAGGCCGGCATTCTTCAGCGCGCAGGCTATGCCGCAGCCCGGATTTGCCTCAACGACGCCGCGCACGGCCTCCAAAGTCTCCACGAGAGCCGTGCCGTCGTCCGCAAGCTGCCCGTTTGGCAGCGTCTGCCCCGGGCGTATTGCGTTTTTTAGCCTGAACTCATAGGGCGAGATACCAACCAATTCCGCCAACCTGTTTATATTGCACTCCGTTGCAAAGCAGCTCTGTGTCACCCCGAAGCCGCGAAACGCGCCCGCGGGCGGATTATTCGTGTACACCGCCATGCCCAGTATGTCCACGTTCTGGTAGTTATACGGCCCGGCCGCGTGCGTACAGGCCCGCTGGAGCACCGGGCCGCCTAAGCTGGCGTACGCGCCCGTGTCGGCAATAATGACGGCCTTCATTCCGGTAAGATAGCCCTCCTCGTCGCACGCCGTCGTGAACTCCAACTCCATCGCATGCCGCTTTGGGTGAACCAGTATGCTCTCCTGCCGCGTGAGCGCGACCTTTACCGGCCGCTTTGTGATGTATGCCAACAGCGCCGCGTGGTGCTGGACGCTCATATCCTCCTTGCCGCCAAAGCCGCCGCCCACCGCCATGGCAGTTACGCGCACGCGCTCCTCAGGCAACCCGAGCATTGCAGCGCACTCCTTGCGCGTCTGGTAAATGCCCTGGTCGGCGCTGAGTATGCGCACGCACTCGTCCTCCATGTACGCAACGGCGCATTCCGGCTCGAGAAACGCGTGCTCGGTAAACGGCAGGCTGTAGCGCTCCGTCACCACATGTGCGCTGTGCGCGATGGCGCCCGCGGCATCCCCGCGCACGAGGTGCTCCAGCGCCAGCACGTTTGAATCCCCGTGCAGCTTCACGGCGCCCTCCTCCAATGCGCGCCCGGGCGAGAAGACCGCTTCTAATACCTCGTACTCGACCTCTATAAGCGCCTTGGCGCGCTCTACCGTCTCCCTGTCGTGTGCCGCCACGAGAGCTATCGAGTCGCCCAAGTAATGCGTAATGCCGCCCACCGGTATCAACACATCCCAGTCCTGTACTATATGCCCTATCTTCCGGGCGCCGGGAATGTCCTTGGCAGTCACGACCGCTGCCACACCCGGCAGCGCCTCTGCCTGCGCCGTGTCTATCGACAGCACGCGCGCCCTCGGATGCGCGCTCCTGAGCGCCGAGCCGTACAGCATGCCGTCCATATAGACGTCGTCGGCATACTTCGTGCTGCCCAGCGCCTTTCCCACGGCGTCCACGCGGGCAAACCTTACGCCCACGCGCGCGGCTCCGTCCGGCTCCATCCGCTCGTCGCCCCTTAGTATCGCGGCGGCGAGCAGCACTGCGCGCTCTATCTTCTTATAACCGGTGCAGCGGCAGACGTTCCCGCGGAGCGCCTCCTTCACCTGCGCTGCGCTCGGGTGCGGATTCGCGTCTATCAGCGCCTTGGCGCTCATTATCATGCCGGGGGTGCAGAAGCCGCACTGCACCGCGCCCGCGCGTGCAAAGGCGTACGCATATACCTCGCGCTCACAATCGGAAAGCCCCTCCACCGTGAGCACCGCCTTCCCTTCGAGCGCATCCACTCGCTGTATGCATGCGCGCTGCGCCTTGCCATCGATTATGACCATACACGCGCCGCACGCACCCTCTTTGCAGCCATTCTTCACCGAGGTGAGCTTCAGCTCATCGCGCAGGAAGTCTATAAGCCTTCCGCCGTTCTGAGGGCTGCAGTCCGCGCCGTTGACCGTAAATCGCGCCATCGCCGTTCCTCCGTCAGCTGTACATATACTGATACTTCTCTATGAAGGCGTTTATTATACGCCCAATATCGGTTGGCAGCTTATCCTGCGCAACCGTGGTTTCGCCCTCAAATCCCTCCGTGCGGACGTATACGCGCTTCGCTTTCGCGTCTATCAGCGCAAATCCTTCATTCGCGCTCGCCTTCATGGCTTTGACATCCGAAAAGTACGTCAGCTTATCCGCATACGGTTTTGCGCCGTGCGGGCAGAACGCCGCGCAGTTGCCGCACTCGTTGCACAAGTCGTCTATGTGTATTATCTGACGCTGCTCCATGCCCGGCACGCTTATCGCCACGTTCGCGCGGTTCGGACAGGCGTCCGCACACGCCTCGCACACGGTCGAACACTGCAGGCAGCGCTCGCTCTCGTCTATGCCGGTGAGCGGCGCGCAGAGCCTGCCGCGTCGCGCCAACAGCTTGTGATACCCCACCTGGGATTTGAACGATATTTGCCGCATGTGCAGCCCGCCGGTTATGTGCTCCGCCGCATCCGCCGCATCCGCTATCGCCTCCACGACTGTGGCTGCGCCCCTGCACGCGTCGCCCACCACATAAACCGCCGGGTCACCCGTCAGGATACCCTCGCCGCCGCAGATAGAGTTTTGCTCCAAGTAGGCGCTGTCTACACGGCTTCCCGCCGCTACAATGACGTAATCCGCGGGAAGCGCCTCCTCCCGGTTTGTCCCTGTGAAGCGCATCCGCCCCTGCCCGTCGAAACCGTCGGGCGCGGTTATGCTGCACAGGAGCACGCCGTTCTCATAGCGCTTGGGCTCCAGCATCTCGCGAAGCGTAACGCCCTCCGCAAGTGCGAGCTCCAACTCCTCACGGTCTGCGGGCATGTATTCCGCCGTGCGCCTATACGCTATCGTGACGCCGGTTACTCCCTCCGTGCGAATCGCCGCGCGCGCGGTGTCCATAGCGGTGTTGCCCGCTCCGATCACCACCACGTTGCCGCTGAGCAGTCCGCGCTCTCCCGCGCGCCTTCGCTTCAGATACTCCAGAGCGTCCATCGCGCCGTCTATGCCGACACTCACCGGCTTCTGCGCGCCTATCGCCACTATTACGCTGCCAAATCCCTCGCGCTTGAGCTCGTCTATCGACGGCGCAGGGGTATTGAGCCGCACTTCTACGCCAAGGCGCTCAAGGTACTGCGCGTCGCGCTCTATGGCGTCCTCAGCTATTCTAAACTCGGGTATGATATGCCTCACCGTGCCGCCAAGGGCGTCTTCACGCTCAAATATCACCACGCGCCTGCCCTCGCGCGCCAGGAAGTGCGCCGCAGCCATGCCGGCGGGGCCTCCGCCCACTATCGCAACCGCGGGAATGTCATCGCGCACGCGCGCGCGCAGCGATTGAAGCACCTCGATGTGCCCGAGCTCAGCGGCGTGGAGCTTCGCTGCGCGAATCTGCACGGGACTGTCGTAATAATTCCGCGCGCATGCCGCCATGCACTTGTGCGTGCAAATCGTTCCGGTTATGTTGGGTAGCGGGTTGCGCCGCATTATGGTGTGAAGCGCCTCGGCGTACATGCCCTTGCCGTAGAGCGCCATGTATTCGGGAATCTCCTGCGAAATGGGGCATCCGGATGTGCATGCCGCCGTAAAGCAGTTCACCTGCGGCACGCGCCCCGTCGGTTTGCGCGCGGCCCTCGGGCCGCTGCCCTTGCGGTAGCGCAGCCCCTCTCGCGCGCCTCTGGCGACAGAACCCAAGCGCTCTGCATCTATCACGGCGGCCGGGGGCTCCTGGGCCTCAAGCAGCTGCGCTATCTGTTTGCAGCGGTTGTAACCGCCCGGTTTTAGCAGCGTCGTGGCAAATGTAATGGGATATACTCCGCACGCGTACAGCTCTGCAATGTTGAAGGCGTCCGCGCCGCCCGAAAACGATATTCGCAAGTCGCCCCCAAACTCCCTCGCTATCCTGTGCGCAAGCTCCACCGTGAGCGGGAACAGCGACCTTCCGCTCATGTACATCTCGTTGCCCGGAAGCTCGCCGCGCTCAATGTCGACCGGCATGGTATTGGAGAGCTTGACGCCGAACTCTACGCCGTGCGCCGCCGCCGTGACCTTCAGCCGCCTGAACATGGGTATAGCGTCCTTAAACTGCAAGTCGCTCTTAAAATGCCCGTCCCCAAACGCCATATAGCCGTAGCCCAGCGCGTTGAGCGCAGACCTCGCATACTCATAGCCCAAAAGCGTGGGATTGCACTTGACCAGCGTGTTAAGCCGCTTCACCTCGATGAGATAGCGCGCGATGCGCTCGATCTCATCGGGCGGGCACCCGTGCAGCGTCGAGAGCGTCACTGAATGGCATATCTCAGGTGATAGTCCATCTATGTAGCTCTCCAGCTCCGGAAACACCCGCTTCGCCGCACTTATGCACTCCCGCCATGCGAGCGCAGTGTCCGCCCGTTTCATCCCCTCGATAAAGCGGTCGACTTTTTCGCCGGTTATGCCCTTCATATCGTAGCCCACGCTCATGTTGAACACAAACCCGTCCTCGGCGCCAAAGCCGTAATACCTGCTCAGTAATTTGAGCGCGAAGTACGCCTTTATGTACTCCCCGAGCGCCTGCTCCACGCGCAGCTCCGTCGACCATTCGACGTTGTAGCACTCGTCCGCCGCCAATATGCACGGCTTCTGAACCGGCAGGTCCTCGCCGTCTATCTCCTGCACCGTCTTGAGCTCAAAATACCTCGCCCCAGCCGCATACGCCGCCACTATGTTCTGCGCGAGCTGCGTGTGAGGTCCCGCTGCGGGACCCGCCGGTATCTCGGGCTTTTCGCCGAACACGCTCACCGGTGCGCCGCGTTTTGCCACATATACGTCGTACACACCGAACACGGCGTCTCGCTGTTCCCACTCGCGCCTCGCCCAGTTGAAGAGCGCGCTTGCGCTCATTGGCGTCATTCTATCAGACATAGTACCTCCCATATATAGCTAACATATCGCGCGCCACAGCGCGTCCGCAGACTCCGTTATACGCTCGTTTATCGACGTTTCGTCTACCCCTGTGAGCTCCCTGCCGCGCATGAGCACTCTGCCGTTTACGATAGTCGTGTCGCACTGCCTGCCCGTCACGCCAAAGAGTATGTGCCCGTGGGCGTTCTCGCCGGAAATGGGCGTGAAGGGCTTATAGTCTACCACTATTACATCCGCCGCCGCGCCCGGGCGCAATACCCCCAGCGGCACGCCAAAGTGCCGCTCCGCGATGCGCGGGTTGTTGTCAAACAGCATTGCCTCTGACTCACTCCACGCCACATTGGGCTTGCCCGCGTTGTGCCTCTGCATCGCGAGCTCCACCTTGAGACTCTCCAGCATGTCGTTGGTGTACGCATCGGTGCCAAGACCCACGAGCGCGCCGCGCCCGAACAGCTCCAACACCGGCGAGCAGCCCACCGCGTTGCCCATGTTTGACTCCGGGCAGTTGACCACTGCCGTGCCGGTCGAAGCAATGAGCTCCATCTCGCCCTCGTCTATGTGGACGCAATGGCCGAATATGGATTTCTCTCCCATTATGCCTGCGTCGTACAGCCGCCTGACTGTGCGCACGCCGTAATTGTCGAGCGAGTCACGCACATCGTCCATGCCCTCGGCTACATGAATGTGGAAGCCGACTCTCCCCGCGTTCTGACGGACGCACTCCTTCATAGTGGAGTCGGAGAGCGTAAACGCGGCGTGCATGCCGAACATCGCCTTGAGCATATCGCTGCGCAGCGATTCGCAGTGCTCCATGAAAGCCACGTTCTCAGCTATCGCCTCCCGGCACTTCGCCTCTCCGTCGCGGTCGCTCACCTCATAACAAAGGCAGGCGCGCACTCCCAGCTCGGACGCCACGTCCGCTATCGCAAACAGGCTTCCCGCCGTGCTCCCGTAACTCGCGTGATGGTCGAACACCGTCGTCACGCCCTGCTTTATGCAGTCGATCAGCGTGGCGTACGCGCTGCAACGCGTCGCCTCCAAGTCCAGGCGCCGGTCCAGCTTCCACCAGAGTCCGTCGAGTATGTCGTAAAAGCTCTCCGGCGCATAGCCGCCAATGCTCATGCCCCTGGCGAGCGCACTGTATATGTGCGTATGGGCGTTGACGAGCCCGGGCATTATGAGCTTGCCCTTCGCGTCCATGTACTCCGCCTTCGGGTACGCCCGCCTCAGCGCTTCCGTCTCGCCTACCGCGGCAATGCGCTCACCGTCGATAGCTACGCCGCCGTCGGCTATGAACCGCCCGCCGTCGCGCGTGAGCACCATGCCGTTCGCTATAAGTAACATGCTTTCGCTTCCTCCCCACGCTTTTTTTAATTCTAACACATAGTATATATAATGTCACTCCCCAACACCGATTTTGCTAATTATTTTTTTGTTGAACAAATTCGGTTTTAGTTTTTCCTATTGCCAGCGGGTGATGTATGATGTATAGTGATGTCGTAGGAATGGGGGTCTACATATGCAAAGAGAACAATTTGACCTGATGCAAAGGCTCGCCAAGGCTATCTCTGTGCAGTTCGGCAAGAGCTGCGAAGTAGTCGTGCACGACTTGTCCGCTCCCGACCACTCCATAGCTGTTATCGAGAACGGGCATGTGTCCTCCAGGGGCATAGGCGACAGCGCGTCCATCGTGGCGCTTGAAGCCATGAATGCCGACCGCGTTGAGCTGCACGACCGCCTCGGATACCTCACGAAAACCCATGACGGGCGCATGCTCAAGTCCAGCACGGTGTACATACGCGACGACGCGGGGAACATCGATGGTATATTCTGTATAAACTTCGATATGACCGCCTTGTCCGTGGCGAGTACCGTGCTAAACGACATGGCGAGCACGCCCAAGGCTGACGACCGGCCGGAGAAAATCCCCACCAGCGTCAACGAGCTCTTGGACGATCTCATCGAGAAGTCCGTTGAGATTGTCGGCAAGCCCGTAGCGTTGATGACCAAGGACGATAAAATACGAGCCATACGCTACCTTAAGGACGCAGGCGCGTTTCTCATCACCCGCTCCGGCGACAAGGTTTCCAACTACTTCGGCATCAGTAAATACACTCTCTACGCATATCTCGACCTCTAAGTAACATTTTACACGGGGGTTACACATGGATTATAACGGCATTAAGTGCAAGGCAAACGCGTATTTGCCGGCTATGACGGCCTTTCTGCGCGATCTCATCCGCATTCCCGGCGAGAGCTGCAAAGAGGAAGGCGTAATACGCCGCATATGCGCCGAAATGGAGCGCCTCGAGTTCGACAGGATCGAAGTGGATCCCATGGGCAATGTGCTCGGCTATATGGGCGCGGGCCCGCGGATAATCGCCTATGACGCGCACATTGATACCGTCGGCCTGGGCGAAGCGTCCAACTGGCAGTTTGACCCATACGAGGGCTACGAAACGGATGAAATCATAGCGGGCAGGGGCGCTTCCGACCAGCTCGGCGGTATAGTGTCCGCCGTCTACGGCGCGCGCATCATGAAGGATATGCATTTGATACCCGACGACGTCACCGTATTGGTGACCGGCACGGTTCAGGAGGAAGACTGCGACGGCCTGTGCTGGCAGTACATCATATGTGAAGACGGCATTCGCCCGGAGTTCGTCGTAATCACGGAGCCCACCAACGGCAACATATATCGCGGTCACAGAGGCCGCATGGAGATACGCGTCGAGGTCAAGGGCGTGTCCTGTCACGGCTCCGCGCCCGAAAGGGGTAAGAACGCCATATACATGCTCGCGGACATCATTAAGGACGTGGAGGCGTTAAACGACAGGCTGCACCACGACGACTTCCTCGGCAAGGGAACGCTCGCGGTGTCTCAGCTCTTCTACAACAGCCCCAGTCGCTGCGCGGTGGCGGACATGGCGGCTATTTCCATAGACCGGCGGCTCACATGGGGCGAAACTCACCTGAGCGCGCTCGAGGAGATACGCGCCCTTCCCGCCGTGGTCAAGCACGGAGCGGTCGTCAGCATGTACATGTACGACATGCCGAGCTGGACGGGGCTGAGCTACCCCACAGAGTGCTTCTTCCCCACATGGGTGATCCCAGAAGACCATCCCGCCTGCGCTTCGCTAGCTCAGGCGTTTGAGGGAATGTACGGCGCTCCGAAGATTGACAAGTGGACGTTCTCGACAAACGGCGTTTCTATAATGGGCAGGTACTCCATACCCTGCGTCGGCCTGGGCCCGGGCAAGGAAGAAGAGGCGCACGCGCCCAATGAAAAGACCTGGAAGGCGGATCTCGTGAAATGTGCGGCTATATACGCGGCGCTGCCCGCGCTGTATGTGCAAAAGCAGGAGGATGTAAAATGAGCAATATCAGGCAATTCACCGACAGACTCGACGCGCTGAGCTTTGACCGGATGTACGGAGGCGACTTCTTCCTGACCTGGGAGAAGTCCCCGCAGGAGCTCGAGGCGGTGTTTACGGTCGCGGACGCGCTGCGCCACCTCAGAGAGCACAACATATCGTCCAGGCTGTTCGACAGCGGACTCGCCGTCAGCCTGTTCCGCGACAACTCTACGCGCACGCGGTTCTCATTTGCATCGGCGTGCAACCTCCTGGGACTCGAGGTGCAGGACCTGGATGAGGGCAAGAGCCAGATAGCCCACGGCGAGACCGTCCGCGAGACCGCCAACATGATATCTTTCATGGCGGATGTGATAGGCATACGCGACGACATGTACATAGGCAAGGGCAACGCCTACATGCGCGAGGTCGCGCACAGCGTGCGCCAGGGCTACGCCGACGGCGTGCTCGAGCAAATCCCCACGCTCGTAAACCTTCAGTGCGATATTGACCACCCGACGCAGACCATGGCGGACGCGCTCCACCTCATACACGAGTTCGGCGGCATTGAAAACCTCCGCGGTAAGAAGCTCGCCATGACCTGGGCGTACTCGCCCTCATACGGCAAGCCGCTTTCCGTGCCGCAGGGCGTGATCGCGCTGATGACGCGCCTGGGAATGGACGTTACCCTCGCCCATCCGCCGGGCTACGAGGTCATGGACGAGGTGCTTCAGGTCGCCCGCAGCAACGCACACGAGCAGGGCTGCAGCTTCACGGTCATGAATTCCATGCAGGACGCTTTCCGCGACGCGGACGTCGTCTACCCCAAGAGCTGGGCGCCTTTTACCGCCATGGAGAAGCGCACGGAGCTCTACGGTAATGGCGATTTCACAGGCATAGACGCGCTCGAGCGGCAGCTGTTGGCACAGAACTCGCTGCACAGGGACTGGGAGTGCACGGAGGACATGATGCGGCTCACCAAGCGTGGGTCGGCGCTGTACCTGCACTGCCTCCCCGCCGACATAAGCGGCGTTTCCTGTGCCGCGGGCGAGGTGGCGGCAAGCGTGTTTGACCGCTATCGCACCCCGCTATACAAGCAGGCTTCATATAAGCCCTACATAATCGCCGCCATGATATTCCTGGCAAAAGCACGCAATCCGCAAAAGGCGCTTTCGTGCCTCGAGAGCTCCGGCGTTAAGCGTTGGAAGAAGGCGGACTGCGCCTGCTATTGTCAGTAGCTTCAGCATTCAAAAGAGCGCCGTCGTGACGACGGCGCTCTTTTTGTGCGCGAACGAAGCGCTCGCCTCACCTTCGCAGCGTGCGCTCTCATGCGCCGAAAGCCGCGTGAAGCGCGGACACGACGGCTTCAGTCGGGCGCTTACGCCACGATATCTCCCTGGTGGCTTATGAGCGAAGCGTCGTATACGCCCTCTATGCGCATGGCCTTGTCCACAAACGCCGTCTCGCTGTCCTTGAGGCGCACCTCCAGCGTCATCTCTACACCGCCTTGCTGGACTGTCTTGCTCTTGAGCCTGCTCTTGGGCATGTTCTTCGCTACAAACTGCTTTACGGCCGCCGTGGCATCCTCGCGGTAGTGTATCACGAACAGATACGGCATACTGGACTTTATCTTCAGCATGCTTATTATCACCAGGAACGCACCTATGGCGATGGCCGCTATTATCGCGACATCGTAGAACTTAATGCCTATGGCTATGCCTTCGCCGACCGCCCAGAACATGAATACGGTGTCTATCGGGTCTTTGACCGCCGTCCTGAACCTGATTATGGACAGCGCGCCCACCATACCAAGGCTCAGCGTCAGGTTGTTGTTAATCAGCATGAGCATGACGGCCGTGACCAGGGTCAGCATTATCAGGCTGATATTGAAGTTGCGCGAGTACATCACGCCGGCGAATGTGCTCTTGTATATGATGAACAGGAATACGCCCACAATGAGCGCCACAACCATGGTTATGAGCACCTGTAAGGCGTCCACATTCGACGCGAATACGTCCGCAAATGAAAACTCCGTCCCTGTCTCAGCTAAAACAAACATAGCAACCTCCGAATGTTGTATTGTAAGCGGCCTAAACCGTAGAGCTACATCTCGTACCTTCGGCACAGAACGTACTTGCTTATGGCGCTTCGGGTGTGCGCGCCGATTTGCAGCAACGTTCGTATATACGCAGGCAAGTATTCGTTGTACTTGACCTCCAGCACAACCCCGTTTCCCAGAGTCGCAGGGTATGTGAGCAGGTCGCGGTTAAACAGGTCGATGCTCCTGTACGCGGTGCGTATATTCTTGTCAAACGTGATGCGCACGTCCTCCGATGGGAACGTGTACGCCTCGCGCACATAATCGACTATTACCACCGGCCGCAACACCTGAGTCGCAAACTGGTAGAACATGCGCCGCGCGAACGGCTCTCTGCGATGCAACAGAAACCCATAATCGCCCGATATGAGTCGCTCGCACTCCTCTCGCGACAGGCGGAGCGACTGCTTGCATATGTAGCCGTCCTCCTTGCGCTTCTCCTCCAGCTTTATTACCTCGTCGGACAGCCCGTAAATGCGTATGCGTATCTTCTCGCGCGAGTCCGCGCCGGACAGCTTTTCGCGCAGCGCATTGTCAAACACATCGTCGAAATACAGGCTGCGAATGAAGTACTCGCCGTCGCTGTTGGCGTTTGCGTCCGCATCCATAGTCCTCGATAAGAGCGTGGAGAGCGTCTTGTAATCAGACCACTGTATGTAGTATTTCAGCTCGTGCCTGTACTTTTCCCTCTGCTTCATGCCCTGCTATGCCTCCGGATCGCTTCCGTCCACTCCGAACAGCTCAACGCATTCGGCAGCTGACAGGTTGAAATACGACCTTATATGGTGCGCAAAGTACGCCTTGCGCTCGGATGCAAATACCTTGAGCGTCTCTATCTCCCGCTCCCAACTCTCATATGTGATGTCGGCCCATAGCTCGGTATCCCGCGGCATCTCAGGGCGTATGTTGGCGGCGCACTCCTCTATGCGCGCTATCAGCGTCTGCTCCTCAAACACAACGTTCGCCATTTTGGCGCACTTTTCGAGAAACAGGCTTCTGAACGAGTCATTCTCGAGGAGCGCGTTTATAAGCGCGTTGGAAAAGCCGGCGTTTGCGCCGTGCCCGCTTCTGCCGAGGTAGCGGTACACCGCGTCGAGCTTGTACCCTTCCTCGTAGCCGTTGCCGCCGTTTGCCCATGTGTTGAGCGCCCAGCAGAAGTCATACGTTATCCACTGCCACTTCCTGCCCGCGGTGCGCCAGAACTTAATGTTACCCGAGTCCGTGTTGCCCACATACAGCTGCATTGCCGTATACTCCGCGAAGTTGTCCACATCGACCAGCTCCGCCACATAGTCATAGTTGCTCTGAACGCTCAAGTCGTTCTCCTTGGCGAACTCGACCAGCGCCAAATACTCCCTATTGCTGCCCTGGAGTATGTAGTACGAGCGGTTTCCGTTGCCCACGAGCAAATCCATCGTCTTTGCGTCGGCTTCGGGATAGTGCTGCATGAGAAACGCCTTGTTGATTTTCTCGCGCAGATTGTAAACCCCGGTGTACTCCCCGTTTATGTACAACACGCACTGCTGGTACGCCTGCACTACGAGATCCGTGTGGTCATCCACGAGACTGGTCACAACTATGTCACGTATTCTCGACATGGTCGATTCCTGTCCGGACGCCCTCAGCACCAGGGCGCCGTATTCGGTGAACGGGCGAGAATCGAAGAATGGGTACTCAAACGCCTGCTTGCCGGAATCGCTCCGCGCTATGAGCGCATAGCCCTTTTGCTCCTTCGTGCGCGACAGTGCCCCAAAGATTCGTATTATTCCATCGTCTGAGAACACCGCGGCGTTATTCTCGAAGTAATCGAAGTGCATCTGGATTTCTATCTCTTCGTAGTAGTTCTCGTACATCACGGCGTACTCCGCCGGGTCGACCGCTATGCTGACTATCGGCAGGTCGTGCGGATCGTCTATTATGTATGTGGCTGACATTATGTCGCTGTCGTACATGCCGCTCGTCGCGGCGAACGCCCTCAACACGGCAGTGGAGTCCACGACGATGGCTGCGCCCGTATAGCGCGCGGAGTCCCTCGTCGGAGCGGAACCGTCAAGCGTGTAGTACACATCCGCATCCGCCGGAGCGGTTATGGTTATGCTCTGCGCCTCGTCGTACGCGCCCGCAGCCACCGAGAATACTGGCGCCTCCGTTATTCCGGCAATGGCGCCGCGATTGGCTTCCTTGGGCGTGGGCTCGCTGAATATCCGGAACGTGCCGTCCAAATCCCGGCCCACGCTGTGATCTCTATAAAACTTGGGGCACACCAGCTTGTCTACCAGCGCCCCGTTGGAATCAAATAAAAAAACGCTCTCCCCGCCCGCCGAAATATTGAACGGCGTCTGCAATATGCTTGAGTCCGGATTGTAATCCTCACCTACGCACACTATCGTGAGATACTGACCCGCTTCTATGCTCACGTCCGGAAATGTCCACATGCCGGGGTTGTTCACGCGCGTCGAGAGCCCGTAGCCCGACAAATTGATGGCCTGCGCGCCGTTATTGTGCAGCTCTATCCAGTCGTAGTACACCGAATTGTAGACCAGGTATGTGTCGTTTAGCCCCATTACCTCCGATATGTACAGCTCCCCGCTCGGCTGCTGATAGGCGTTCATCGCCAGCTGTGCGCCGGTAGTGGTATTCGGAAAGCCCGGCGTGGGCGTGATGCACGCCTCAAACTCGCCGACTCCGTCCGTCGCTCTCGCCATAGACACGTCCGCCTCCTGCAGCGTGTAGCTGTAAGCATCCACTATGGCTCCCCGGGGCGTGCAGAGTACGACGTCCTCCTTGTACTTTTTGAGACTGAACGTCGCATGTATTTCCCCGGACGCGCTCACCTCGCCGCGCCCGCTGCAGAATATCAACAGGTACCCTTTCGCGTCTATCGTCGTTCCCTGCGGGAGTTCATACTTGAGGGGGTCGTTGAGGTCGTCCGATACGTAGAAGCCGCTCAAGTCCATCGGCTCATCCGTGTCGTTGTACAGTTCTATCCAGTCGCTGTACTCGCCGTAGTCGTCCGCCACTGTTGAGGCGTTAGACGCCATGAACTCGTTTATGTACAGCCCCTCAACCTCGTCGGCGGAGAGCCGCTGCTCCTGAAATGCCGCAATGCCCTCGGCGGTGTTTGGATAACCCGGAGACGGACTCATCTCCACCCACTCACCGGAGTCGTTGAGACTCAGCGTCATGCCGCTCGCCACGGATACCGGGTCAAGGCTGTCCACAACGCGGCCGGTCACGTCCATAAAAATCAACACATCGCTTGAGGAGAGCTTAAACGGCGCGTACAAGCCGTCCCTGCTCTCGCCGCAGCAGTAAACTATCAGATAGCCGTTTGCTGGGACCACGCTGTCTGCGGGGAATACGAACTTGGCTGTTCCCGCTATGTCGTCAGTCAGCCCGAAGCCTGTGATGTCGGCGTCCGCATCGGAGGGATTGTAGAACTCTACATAGTCGTAGAATTCGCCGTCCGCATCGGCAACGGAGCCCTTGTTCGAGAGCATGAGTTCGTTTACGCGCACAGACGCGCCGTTTGAGGCAGCCTGACCGCCGCTCATCGATACCACGATGATGCACATGCCCGCAAACAAGAGCAAACACAATATGCCGATTATCAGCTTTCTGCCCTTCATACTCTCCTCCCCTTCAAATCCTCGCACAGTATATCACATCCTCCGCCGATAATACAGCAAAATAACTCCCGGTCACAACTAATTTACATTATTGAAAAACTCTGGTTTCATTATTTGGCTGTGCTTCATTATCCGCGGGTTGCCGCGCACATATCACGACCGGTAGCTGCTCTGAAATCGCGCGCGGCATGCGCCAAATGGCTTATGTTAAGACAACGCACTGCGCCGCCTCCAATAGCTTCACCCGTCACACAGTCAACATCGGCTGTAATGATAGTGTGGCAGAAGGGCACCGGCCGGGCCGACGGATGGCGGCTACACAGCGCGGGAAGATGAAAGCGGCGCGCACTATGTGCACAACGCCGCTTCGACATATGTAGTTACAACGCTCCCTGCGGTCTCCGCCTATTCACCCTCGCCCGGAGGCGCGGGTAGCGGCGCTCGGCGCTCCGTCAATCCCAAAGTTTCTCCGGATATACGCCGTTGCGCTTGAGCTCGCGCAGCGCCGCCATCACCATTGGTTTGTCCGCCTTGTGAGTGACGCCTATCCACCTATCCGGAGTGACCAGCGCCTTCACGGTCATGCGCCCACCGCTCAGGCCGCGCATCACGGCTTCGGGCAGATGGTCCTCGCATTTCAACGGATTGACAGTCATCGCCTCGGCGATATACGCGCCGAACGTGCGCTTTAGTTCATCCATTATGCCCGTGTTGAACGCCCAGAAGTTCATTGAAACGCTCGCGTCCAGAGGTACGCGCACCAGCGAGCCGTCCGCATCGGGGTATGCCGCCGCGCCGTCATGCCTGACAATGCCCAGGCGCTCATGTATCTCCGTGAGATAGCCCTCCGACACGACGCACACGCCGCGGTTTACGCTGCCGTGGTCGGTCAGCGTCTCGCCGAGCCGATAGCACACTATTGCGTGCTCATCGCGCGCAACGTGTTCATTGAGAAACGCATACGCCTTTGCATATGCTGCGCCGCCGTAAAAGTCATCCGAGTTTATGACCGCAAATGGCGCGCCGCCTATTTCACGCTCTGCGCATATGACCGCATGCGCCGTACCCCATGGTTTACTCCTGCCCTCCGGCAGCGATATGCCCTCCGGCAGCTTCCACAGCTCCTGGTAGGCGTAGCGTACATTTGCGTAGCGCGAGAGTTTGTCGCCCACGCGCGACCTGAAGTCCGCCTCTATTTCTTCCTTAATGATGAACACTACGTCCTCAAACCCGGCGCGCAAGGCGTCGTATACGGAGAAATCCAGCAGTACGTTCCCGTACTCGTCCATGGGGTCCATCTGCTTTAGCCCGCCATAGCGGCTGCCCATTCCCGCAGCTAATATTGCCAATACCGGCTTCTTCACAAAGCACACCTCCATCAATCCGATTCCCGCAGATTATATCACACGCGCCGCAGTCGCGCCAAGCGCATACGCAAAGACGGCACAGCGCACCGCCATGCCGTCATATCGCAGTTATTCTACCGGCTCCACTTACGCCTCGTTGAGACTGCGGTAGTAGTTCATCAGGCAGCCTTCGAGCAGTATGCGCCGCTCCTCGGCAGTCAGTCCCTTGATGTAGAGGGTTATGTCGTGCACTCCGTCGCCCGCGATCACCTTAGCCGGTATTTCCTCCGTGCCGGAAGCTATCGCGTCGCGTATGCCCTCCACATACACATAGTCCCCCGCGCCGTACTCAAACGGCGTGTCCTCGGAAATCGTGAATGGGAGAATGCCCCAGTTTATGCAGTTGCTGCGGTAGCGCTTAGTCGCGTACTCGTAACAGATGTTCGCGCAGCCGCCCAGCACCTTCTGGCAGGACGCTGCCTGCTCACGCGCGGAACCATCCCCGGGTTTATTAGCAAACAGCGCGGACGCAACGCACGTGCTCTGCGCCAATGCCGCGGCATCGCCAACCTTTGCGAGCGCCGTCAGCACTTCCTCCGGCACGTCGCCGGCGCGGCGCGCTTCATCGAGCCGCTTCGTATCTTTGCTCCTGCCCACGTACTCCGGTACGCGCCGCGAAAGCGCAAACTCGGACAGGCGCAGCGGGTTGGAGCGGTACGACGACGTTTCACCGGAGGGTATCAGCTCATCCGTCGTGGTGACGGGGTCTTTTATGACCGCAGCGAGCTTGAGCAGTATGTTGTCCGACAGCTCGTACATCGTGGGCCAATCGGTGATGTTTGGCCCGAACCTGAGCTCCGCATCGTAGTCCGGCTTGCCAAAGCCGTTGTAGCAGCGCTTTTCGTATATGGTGCCGTCGAACTCGTACTTCGGGACGGAATCGTCGTACTCTATATCAGTCGCGGGAGTGATGGCGCCCGCGTTGCGCGCAGTAGCGGCTATCGACCTGGCATCCATGAGCGCAACCGTGGAAATCTGCCCGTCTCCCGGCTTTGAACCCTCGCGGTTGGGGAAGTTCCTGGTCGTGTGGCGTATCGAGAAACCGTTGTTTGCCGGAACGTCGCCCGCTCCGAAGCACGGGCCGCAGAACGACGGCTTGATTATAGCGCCGGCGGCGAGGAGCTTGGCGCTCGCACCTATCCGGGTCAGCGCCAGGCTGACCGGTACGCTCGTGGGGTATACGCTGAGCCCGAAATAGCCGTTGCCCGTGGACTGCCCGTCCAGTATGCTCGCGGCCTCCACTATGTTGTCGTACAGTCCGCCGGAGCAGCCCGCTATCACGCCCTGGTCCGCGTACACCTTGCCGCCCACGGTCTTGCTGGCCAAGTCGAGCTTAACCTTGCCGCCGAACGTCTTCTGAGCTTCCAGCTCCACGCTCCTGAGCAGGTCGGGCGCGTTAGCCACAAACTCCCGTATGGTATACGCATTCGACGGGTGGAACGGCAGCGCTATCATGGGCTCGACCTTGGCGAGGTCTATTCTTATCATGGCGTCGTAGTACGCGCAATCGCCCGGCTTGAGCTCCCGGTATTCCTCGGGCCTGCCGTAAGTCTCGAAGTACTCGCGCACCTTGTCGTCCGTCTCCCACACAGAGGTGAGACACGTCGTCTCGGTCGTCATCACGTCGATGCCGTTTCTGAATTCAACGCTGAGGTTCTTCACTCCGGGGCCTACGAACTCCAAGACCTTGTTCTTTACAAAACCGTTGCCGAACGTCGCACCCACGAGCGCTATCGCCACGTCGTGCGGGCCTACGCCGCGCCTGGGCGCGTTCTCCAAGTACACCAGCACTACTTCGGGCGCGTTTACATCCCATGTGTTGGAGAGGAGCTGCTTGACCAACTCGCCGCCGCCTTCGCCCACGCCCATGGTTCCCAGCGCGCCGTAGCGAGTGTGACTGTCCGAACCGAGTATCATCTTGCCGCAGCCCGCCATCATCTCGCGCGCGTAGGAGTGTATCACGCTCTGGTTGACCGGCACATATATGCCGCCGTAGCGCTTCGCGGCGGACAAGCCGAATACATGGTCGTCCTCATTTATCGTGCCGCCCACGGCGCACAGGCTGTTGTGGCAGTTCGTCATCGCATAGGGTATCGGGAACTCCTTGAGTCCGCTCGCCCTCGCGGTCTGAATTATGCCGACGTAGGTTATGTCGTGCGAAATCAGACTGTCGAACTTGATTCGCAGCTTCCGCTCGTCACCCGACACGTTGTGAGCGCCGAGTATCGAATAAGCAATGGTGCGCTTGCGACCCTCTTCAGGCGTTACTCCCATTTCGCAGCCGCCTTCGGACACGCTGTAATCCCGCTTCAGGTATACACCGCGGTTTATGAGTTCTACCATTGGTTTTACGCTCCTTTTACCGCCCCGCAGGGCTTTGATAGGACTATGTTAAACCATGAACTGAGGTATTTCAACACGACAAGTTATATATTTATGTCGCCTTGAACGACGCCTTTGCAACTTCACGACGGCCGTTGACGGATATAGTCAGCACGGCGCCCTCCCGCGCCAGCATGGACACGTCCTGCGCACTGTGCGCTGCAATAACCGTCAGTTCAAAGCGCCCCGTTATTCTCTCAGCTATCCTCAGCTTAAGCTCATCGTCAAAGCCCTTGAACGGCTCGTCCAACAGCAGCAGAGAGCCGCCGTAATGCATGGCGCGGGCTATTGCCACACGCCTGCGCATTCCGCCGGACAGCTCCTCCGGATAGGCGCGCTCAAAGCCGTCCAGCTCCATTGCACGCAGCCACGCGAGCGCACCCTCCTCGTCCGGATTGACAAAGGTCAGGTTTTCAAGCACGCTGAGCCACCCGAGAAGCCTGTCCTCTTGAAACACATATGCCAATTTGTACTCGTCAAGCCCGCGCACGCTCCCCGCAGTCGGCTGCAAAAGCCCGGACAACAGCCTGAGCAGTGTGCTCTTACCGGAGCCCGACTCGCCCGTTATAACGCATACGCCGCGCTCCGGCAGTTCAAAGCTCATGCCGTCTATGGGCTTGACGTTGCCATAATCCACCGTAACTTTGTCAAATACTATCGCCATCTGTGCGCCTTTCTCGCCGGTATGTTTGACACGGCGCGAACCACCAGCTTTTCCAAACACAGCGACAGCGCTATGACCACCAGCGTCCATGCAAACAGGTCCGGCGTCTCGACGTATACCTTGCTGTCATACAGCCCGGACCCGATGGAGAACTGCGGCGTGGCAAGCACTTCCGCCGTGACGCCCGCCTTCCACGCCAACCCCAGGGCAGTCGTGGACGCCGCCAGCAGCTGATGCCTCAGCGCAGGCAGGTACAGCCCCTGCACCCTGCGCGACACGGGTACGTCAAATGCGCGCGCCATCTCCACGAGCTCGACGTCTACGCCGCTGAGACCCTCGTAGACCGCGCTCCACGCTATCGGAGTCACCATGAGAAATGTGATGAACGCCGGCACGAGCGAATCGCCAAGCCACAGCAGCACCAGCAGTATGAAAGACGTGACCGGCGTGGACTTTATCACCGTGCGCACCGGATCGAGAATGTAGCGCAGCGCGCCGCTCACATGAGTTGCGACTCCCAGCGCGCAGCCCGCCGCCATGCCCACGGCATAACCGGACAGCACGCGCCCCACCGTGGCCGCCACGCTGAGCCAGAAATCACCCTCCAGCACCATTGCGGCAATCCTGTCGAGCACGCTCAGCGGAGACGGAAACAGGAGCTGTGACCTGTCGCCCGCGAGCGCGGAGCAAAGCTGCCATATGACTATCCATACGGCAGCCGCCAGCACAGGCCGAAGTATGCGCTTCGCTCTGTCAATATTACGGTACGAAGTAGAAGTCCTCACCGGGCAGCTCCCCTCCAACGCTCCTGGGCTCGACTGCGTACAGCACGTTTAACATCGCTTCCGCCATGACGCGCATCTCATCCCCGGTTATGCAGACTATATTGGAGTTCGGTATGGCGCGCTGCGCCGCCTCTTTGTTCGCCACTATCCCCTTGTCCGATATGAACGCCGCCGCGGTCGCCACGTCAGAATTCACGCTCGCAACCGACGCCTTGTAATCCTCTAAGAACGCCTCTACTACGGATCCGTGCGCCTCCAGGAACTCGCGGCGTACAACTATACAGCCCTGCACCAATGTCGCATCGCAGACGTCTTCCCATTCCTGCGTCAGGCTGAGCGCAATGCGCAGCTCCTCGTTCGCGCCCAGTGCGACGGATACGTTTGGCTCGGGCAGTATTCCCACATCCGCCATGCCCGTCGCAAGCATAGTCGCCAACTCCGCATGCTCCGAGACATACTCTACGTCCGCGTTGACGCCCGCAGCGTCCAGCAGATAGGATATGATGTACTCAGGCGTGGACCCCTGCCCCGTCGCATAGACTTTTCTGCCCTCGAGGTCGGCTATCGACTGTATGGTGTCGCCGTTCTCAATTACGCTCAGCACTCCCAGCGTGTTGACCGCTATCATCACCAAATCGCCGTTCAATCTGCCGTACAGCGTCGACGCGAGGTTTATGGGCAGCGCCGCTATATCCGCTTCTCCCGTCGCAAGCTTGCCCACTATATCGTCGGGCATGTTCGTCAACTCGACTGTGTAATCCTCCGAGTCCATAAGGTATACCATTCCCATGCCCGTGGGCCCTTTGAGCGTTATGACACGAGCCACGGTGTCGTCCGCCGGCGCGCAGGCAGCGGCGCCGATAACTATCATGAGCGTAAGCAGTATTGCGATAACTCTTTTCATTCTTCCTTACCTCCCAGAATTTGTATTATGCGCCCGGAGCGCTTTATCCGCCCCTGGTCGCTTAACGCGCTTATCGCGCGGTATAGCGATGCACGGCTCACAGAGAGCGTGTCCGCGAGGGCGCTCATGCCCCCGTGAATTAAAACCTTGCCGGATTCATCCGCATTGGTGACTATGTAGCTGACGAGCTTGTTCTCCGTATTCGTGGAAGCGATGCTGCCTATGCGCCCCGTGAGGAAGTGTATCCGCTGTGTGAGATACGCCAGATAGTTGCGCGTCAGCCTAAAGTCGTCGCGCAGCAGCTCCAGCAGCGCCTCCTCCTCTATGAACAACACCGTGGTCTCCTTCCGCGCTGTCACGGTGGTCACTGCCTTTGCGCCCTGGCACAGCATGCTGGCCGCACCCAATATGCTGCCCGCACCCAGCTCGCTCATCAGCACCCGCGCGCCCACCGCCGGCATGTACACATCGCCGCCGCCCTTGAGCACTATCCCGAGCCTGTGACACGCGCAATCCGCCTCCAATATGTTCTGCGAAGCGCTGAATGCCTCCTTTCGCGCTCCGCAGCGCTCTATTGCGGCGCGTATCTCATCGGCACAGAGACCCTTGAACAGGAATGTGCCGGACAGCAGCTCTATATCGCGTTTTGACAAGTTTAATCGCTCCAAGTTCCCTCCAAATGTATCAAATGATACACTTCGGCTTCAGTTTACAATCAAAAGATGCGCCTGTCAACGGCGCATCTGTATTACTTTCGATACAAAACGCAGTATATGCTATATTCCCACTGCCGCCGCCAGCACTTCGCCTATGGGTTCGCGTATGACCAGCCCGGCGCTCTCGTCCAATGAAGTCGCGCTCTTGTTTATCAGCACGATGTCGCTGCCGCCGTAATAGCTCACCAATGACGCGGCGGGGTACACGACGAGCGACGTGCCGCCCACAATGAGCAGGTCGGCGCGGCGCAACTGAGCTATCGCCGCCGTCATCACGTCGTAGTCGAGCGATTCGCCGTACAGCACCACATCGGGCTTTACCGTCCCGCCGCACTCACAGCGCGGCACGCCCTCACTTTCGTTGATGTGCTCGATAGAATAGCTTTTGCCGCAGCGCACGCAGTAATTGCGGTACGCCGAACCGTGCAGCTCGAGTACGTTGACGCTGCCCGCCAGCTGGTGCAGATTGTCCACGTTTTGGGTGATGACCGCGGTGAGCTTGCCCTCACGCTCTAATTTCGCCAGCGCCCGGTGCGCGGCGTTGGGCTCAAAGCCCGTCCTGGACAGCGTGCTCCGGTAGTAATCAAAAAACTGCTCCGGATACTGCTCGAAGAAGCTGTGCGACAGCATGAGCTCGGGCGACAGCCCGTATTTGTTGCGCGCCGCATATATTCCGCTCTCACTGCGGAAGTCCTCTATTCCGCTCTCCGTCGAAACGCCCGCGCCGCCAAAAAACACTATCCGCTGTGCGCCCGCTATGAGCGCCCTCAGCGTCCGTACCGCCGCTTCGTTCATACCTGATACCTCCTCGTCGCATATATCATATTATACACCTCATTGATGAATAAATATATAGGCCGCCGCGCTTGACTTGAGCGCGCCGCAAAGCGACAATATAGGCAGAAATTCCGTTTGGAGGTACCGCATGGAGCCACTTATCACGCTGGAGCGAGCCGAACTCGAAAGGGAATACAGTCAGGCGCTCTCCGAGTACGAACGCTTCAAGTCACTCGGGCTGAAGCTCGATATGTCCAGAGGTAAACCGTCGAACGCGCAGCTCGACCTATCCATGGAGCTCGCTTCCATGGCGTTCACAGCGCAGGAATGCGTGAGCGCCGGCGTCGAGGCGCGCAACTACGGCGCAATCGACGGCCTGCCCGCGTGCAAGGAGCTCTTCGCCGACATACTCGGCGTCAAGCCCAATCAGGTTTTCTGCGGCGGCAACGCGAGCCTTACGCTTATGTACGACACCATAACCAAGGCGTACACTCACGGGCTGCTGCACTCCCCCCGCCCCTGGCACGAGCTCGGACAGTTGAAATTCCTCTGCCCCGTCCCCGGATATGACAGGCATTTTGCCATATGCGAGGCCTACGGTATCGAGATGATACCCGTCCCCATGACAGACTACGGCCCCGACATGGACGTGGTGGAACGGCTCATCGCCGACCCCGCCGTAAAGGGCATGTGGTGCGTACCCAAGTTCTCCAACCCCAGCGGCATAGTTTACTCAAATGAAACAATAGCACGCATAGCCGCAATGAAGCCCGCCGCTCCCGACTTTGTACTCATGTGGGACAACGCCTACTGCATCCACGAGATAGAAGGTGAGTACATAGACATTCCCGACATACTGGAGCTCTGCGAACGGCACGGGAATGCGGATATGGTGTTTGAGTTCTGCTCGACGTCCAAAGTCACATTCCCCGGTTCCGGCGTAGCCTGCTTTGCGTGCAGCGAAGCCAATATGGCGTACATGAAAAAGCTCTTGAGCGCGCAGGTCATAAGCTATGACAAGATGAATCAGCTTCGTCACGTCCGATTCCTCAGGAATCGAGAGGGCGCGCTCGCGCACATGAAAAAGCATGCCGCCATACTCGCGGATAAGTTTGACGTCGTCATATCGCTTTTGGACGAGCGCGTCGCGCCCCTGGGCATCGCCTCCTATCACCGGCCCAAGGGCGGGTACTTCATAAGCCTCTATGTAATGCGGGGCTGCGCAAAGCGCGTGCATCAACTCATGAAGGATGCGGGCATAGTGATGACATCCGCCGGAGCCACTTTCCCATACGGGCTGGATCCCGAGGACAGCAACCTGCGCCTCGCGCCAAGTTTCCCGCCGGTCGACGAGCTGCGCCAGGCGACGGAGGCACTGTGCTGCTGCATAAAGCTCGCTGCGCTCGAAAAACTCTTGGCACGCTGACGGGGTGGAATCCCGCCCTGCGGGTAAAGTGCTCCGGTTCGGAATAAAGCGGCGGATAGCCGCTTTTTTTGCGCTGCGCTTCTCGCGCAGGCGAGAAGCTACCTTGTGGGCGGGCGGGTGGGAGCCCAAATCGATTCGCAGACACGGGAAGCGCTGCTACAAGGAGTCTATATGACGAATAAAACGCGCACAGCCGGCAACAATAGTGATACGGCGGCGCCCTGCGGCGTTAGCCGGAACAGGTCAGCGCCCTGCCCCATGGGCGCGACATACCCCCAACCATCCTGACTTGCGGCGGCGTTCCCCCGCCGCTGCGCGAAAGAGGCGGTCTTGCCGCCTCTTTTGCCGCTCGGACTTGTTGAAAGCCGCTGTGTGCGTTATAATTTACGTTGAAAGCACAGGAGGTCGCTATGGCACTACGAAAGATATTCACTAATGACGCCCCATGCCTGAGAAAGGTTTCAAAGCCGGTGCTGCTGTTCGACGAAAGGCTGCACAGGCTCCTCGAAGATATGGCGGACACGCTCTACAAGGCGGACGGCGTGGGCCTTGCCGCCCCACAGATCGGTATACTCAAGCGCATCGTCGTAATCGACTTGCGCGACGGCAGCGGCCTGCTCGAGATGATAAACCCCGCGATCGTGTCGTGCGCCGGGTCGCAGACCGGCCCCGAAGCCTGCCTGTCTTTTCCAAGGCTTCACGGCATCGTCACCCGGCCAAACGAAGTGACAGTGCGCTTCCAGGATCGCTTCGGCGAAACTCGCGAATTGCGCGGCGAGGGGCTGTTTGCCCGCGCCGTTTGCCATGAAACCGACCACTTGCAGGGCAAAGTGTACCTCGACATAGCCACCGATTTGCAGTTTGTCCCCGCGAAGGAGGAGTCGGAATGAAAGTCGCCTTTTGCGGCACACCGGAGTTCGCGCTCCCATCGCTCGACATGCTAATCGCCCGCGGGTTCGATATATGTGTGTTTACCCAACCCGATCGCCCAAAGGCGCGCAGCAAGCGCGCAGTGCCGCCGCCCGTCAAGATACGCGCCGCGGCGCACGGGCTACCGGTATATCAATTCGAGAAGATTCGCTCGCCCGAGGGCGTTGCGGCGCTCTCCGGCTTCGCGCCAGACCTTATGGTCACTGCGGCATTCGGTCAGATACTGTCAAGACAGAATCTCGAAATACCCAAGCTGGGGTGCATAAATGTGCACGGCAGCCTGCTCCCCAAGTACCGTGGCGCATCCCCGGTGCAATCCGCCGTGATAAACGGCGAGCACACCACCGGCATAACCACTATGCTGACAGACGTTGGACTTGACACGGGCGACATACTGCTCTCCCGCGAGGTGAGCATAGACCCGGAGGAAACCGCCGGCGAGCTTTACGCGAGACTTGCTTCTGTCGGCGCGGAGGTGTTGTCGGACACTATTGACGCGCTGCTCGCGGGTTCGCTCACGCGCACGCCGCAAGATCACTCCGCCGCGACCAAGTGCGGATTGATAACCAGGGAGCGCGCGCGGATTGATTTCGGCGCTTCGACGCGCAGCATACACAACTTGGTTCGCGGTATGAATCCCGCACCCGTAGCGTGGGCTGCCGTTTGCGGCGAGGTCATAAAGGTCTTTAGGACGGCGCCGCGCCCCGACGCCGTGCTTGAGCGCGCAAAGAGCGCCCCGGGAACCGTGCTCGCCGCCGACCACAGGGCAGGGCTGCTCGTCGCTACTGGCGACGGTGTAATCGAATTGCTGGAAATTCAGACCGCGGGCTCCAAACGCATGAGCGCGAAGGCGTTCTTTAACGGCCGCCGGCTGCAGGGAGACCGCTTCGATGAGTGTTAGACGCGCCGCGCTTCAAGCTTTGACAGACGTGACCGGCAAGGGCAAGTACGCCAATCTTGCGCTCAAGGACGCGCTTCGGGGGCTGTCCCCCCGCGACG